>CAUUSE010000001.1:0-57325 GCA_963547725.1 uncultured Candidatus Saccharibacteria bacterium
CATCACTTACCAAGATGGCGAGGCAAAATCACCAATTGCTAAGTTCTTGAGCGACACAGAGCTCACGGCGATTCAGCAAAAAACTGGTGCGGTTGATGGTGACGCCGTGTTCTTTGGCGCCGATACTCGCCTAGTCGTTAACGCCGTACTTGGTCGCTTGCGAAACGAATTTGCCGCCCATTTCAACCTGAAAGACCCGAGCGTGGTGGCGTTTGCCTGGATCATCGATTTTCCATTCTATGAGTGGGATGATCACGGCAAGAAGCTTGATTTTGGACACAATCCATTTGGTATGCCAAAGGGCGGGTTACAGGCGCTGGAGTCGGCGACGACCGATGCCGACAAACTGGCCATCGTAGCTGACCAGTTCGACATGGTGATGAACGGCTATGAAATTTGCTCTGGTGGTGTGCGTAACCACAACCCAGCGGTGCTGTACAAAGTATTTGACCTGCTCGGCTTTAGCGAAAGCTACGTTGAGGAGAAATTTGGCGCCATGCTCAGCGCCTTCAAGTACGGTGCGCCGCCACACGCTGGCTGTGCCTTTGGTGTGGATCGCATCCTTATGGAATTAATCGATGAAACTAATGTTCGCGAAACCTTGGCCTTTCCAAAGAACGGCTCCGGCGTTGATGTGATGATGGATTCGCCATCAATGGTTGATTCAGCACAATTGCGAGAATTAGGGCTGTAGAATCTACTCAAAAGTAGCTAGCAGGGTGCTTAATTACGGCAATGTAGCTGGGGGCGTAGCTGTGTTATCTTACTTTTTAATATCGCTTCTATTGCATCAAGTTCAGACTTTTTCTTTCGTACCATCGCAATCTTTTTGCGCAATATATCGATAGCTGTATCCGGTGTAATCTGTCCGTCGTTCCATTCCTTGATGTATTGCTTAATCTCCATCAGTGTAAATCCCGCCGACTTGGCGAGGCGTATTTCCGTGAGGTATTCGAGCGCACTCTCGTCGTAGTCTGAATAACTGCGGCTTCCAGCGGGACGTTGTGTTACCGGTAAAATACCGATTTTTGTATAGTAACGAATGGTGTCGATAGAAACACCAGATTTCTCGGAAAGTTGATGAATTAGCATGGTAAACCTCCCTCGTTATGGCCTATTGACTATGGAGTATACTCCATAGATTATACTACTATTTATGAGTAGAAAAAAGTATAATTCAAATCATAAAGTAGTGTTAATTACTGGAGCGTCCAGCGGTATCGGAAGAGCGACCGCTGAGCTGCTTTTGCAGAAAGGTTACATAGTGTACGGACTTGCTCGAAACAGTGAGGCGCTTCAAAAAATTAAAGGCCTTCGGCTAATACCGGGTGATATGAAAGATGAAAAATCACTTGAGTCTGCGGCAAAAAAGATTTGTGATGAGCAGGGAAGAATAGATGTACTTATTAATAATGCCGGCTATGGATTACTGGGGGCGGTAGAGGATATTCCAATTGAACAGGCCCGCAGGCAGTTTGAGGTGAATGTATTCGGGCTGGCTAGACTGACGCAGCTTGTGCTGCCTAGTATGAGAGAGGCGGGCTCGGGCTTGATCATTAATATGTCATCGGTTGGAGGCAGAGTGTATTTTCCGCTCGGTGCCTGGTATCATGCTTCAAAGCACGCTATTGAGGGGTTTTCCGATAGCTTGCGGCTAGAGCTGCAGGAATACAACATCAAGCTTGTGGTAATTGAGCCTGGCTTGATCGCTACAAATTTCTACAAATTAGCTGAAGAGCCGCTTACTCGTTATTCGTCAAACGGTGCCTATAGCGGTATGGCAAAGGCAATATCGCACAACCTATCTCAGTCATACAGGACTATGTCACCGCCTAGCGTGGTCGCGCACAAAGTGGCGACAATTATCGAGAGTAAGCACCCACGACGTCGGTATCTTGTTGGTAAATTAGCGAGAGTTCTCTTCTACACACGGTACCTCTTGGGCGACGGCGTCTTTGAACAAATAGCTAAAAAACAGACGAGGTAAGTGAAGTTACTTGCTCGCTGGGGTCTAGGTTTGATGTAGCGATATTGATGTACGTAGCATCTACACGACGATGGTTTTAGCTTATTGAGCAGGATAGTAATGCTGGCAAGATAGGGGCCTACAGGAAGGCTATAACCGAACACCCAGCCACGCTGCCAATATATCGCCGGCAAAGTACGCCAGTCCAGCGGCGACTGCGCCGAGGAGCAGGGTGATGATTGCTTCTCGCCATGGTGACTGCTTGCCAACTTTACCCTTGGTGAAGCCAATTGCTAGGAAGGTGACCGCCGTCAGTGCGGAGCTGACGTAAAACAGAGTAGTGCCTGGTACTTTTGAGCTTGCAATGACGTCGACTAGGTAGGGCAATACCGGTACGCTACCGACTACGACGAAGGCTAAAAAGGTGACTGCACCAATGATTTTGGGAGAGGCTCGTTTTTGGGTGTCGCGGGCCGACTCTTCATGTTCGGCGCTGGCTGCCAGGTAAGCACTAGCTCCCATCGAAAAACCATCGGCGATGAGGTTTGCAATGCCTAAAATGAGGATAACCGCGCTGGAAATACCGGCTCCGGCTGAAGCCGCCACTACGGCAAAGGTCGTGACTGTGCCGTCAACTGCACCGTACACAAATTCTGAAATGTATCGTCTAAAAAATATTTTCATAGCCATACCAGTGTACCATACATGGTGCGATAAACAGAATAATTATTCAATATTGCGTACCTGGACATCCTGCCAGTCGCTATTATGGCGCAGCTCGGCGTTGGCACCAGCAAAGACCATCTTCGCCTTGGTATCATCTGCCAGTGTCCATAGGAACCAGGCGGTCATATATGCATCACCGTATTCTAGCACATCTTTATGACCAACTGACTTACGCCGTGCAATAACTCCTGGCTTGCCCCCTTGTAATGCATCAAAATTATGCTTCAAGTCATCGAGCGGACTGATGGCAATACTATCGCTAGCGCCAGTTCCTGCCATCATGAACACCGCTGTGTTAAGGCGTGAGACATCGTATGTCCATCGATTGTTATTAGCAGTGCTGCGACTCACACCGCTAGCGGTGTAGAGCGAAGAATACTTATTGCTATTACTATACTTAGTAGCGGCATTGATCGCTCCTGCGCCACCTTGCGAATGTCCAGCGATCCCAATTTTATTAGTGTTGATTAGACCACATATTGGACTGTCTTGGGTAGTGTTGTACCGCAGGGCAGCATCAAGCATAGCGGAGGTTGATGCACCAGTACCAGTCCAGCCATCCTCATTGCCGATTACGACGAAGCCCCAGCTGGCGAGGTGCTCGAGAATTGGTGTGTAGGTGCTAGCTGGTGTTGCCGTGCCATTTACCACTACAATCAGTGGAAAAGTCTGGTTAGTATTCTGGCGCTCAGGGTAATAGAGACGATAGGCCTTAGAACCATCGGTATTATTTTGAATGTAGTGTGCTACTTTGTAGGGTCCGGTCTTGGTGTAATGTTGTTCGAGGTTGCCACTAGGGCTAAGCTTATCAGCGTAGCCAGTCGCTACACCATCATCTCCGGTAATACTTTGATTGAGATATTGCATGACTAACAGTAGAATCCCAAGGCAGATAATAAGAATGATAGTGATAATTCCGAAAACCTTGAATATTTTTCTCACAATTGCCCTTTCGCTAGGTAAATTATTATAAACAAGGCTTATTATACATCAAGTGTATAGTCACAGCAAACTAGCTATACACTTGGTGTATGTAAGGATAGCAATTCAATCAGGCTGTCGTTCGGACCGATTATGCAATGATAACTAGTTCGAAATTAGGTATACTGGGGAGAATGAATGATAAAGACTCTCGCTTTCAGGCGCTGATCCACCAAAAAGGCCGCGAACTGTACCGGCCGATGCCGTGGCGTGATCAGCCGACCTTGTACTATGTGCTGGTGAGTGAGCTAATGCTGCAGCAAACCCAGGTCGCTCGCGTCTTGACGAAGTTCGGAGAGTTTACTGCGAAATTTCCAGATATTGAGTCACTGGCAGCGGCCGAGCTGACCGAGGTGCTCCGTGCGTGGCAGGGGCTGGGCTATAACCGCCGCGCTCGATACCTCCACCAAACAGCGCGGGCCATCGCTGGTGGTGCTCTGGTAACCACTCTCCATGACCTCGTTAAATTACCGGGTATTGGTATCAATACCGCTGGCGCCATCATGAACTATACTTACCAAGTGCCAACGCCGTTCATCGAAACCAATATCCGCACGGTTTATCTCAATCATTTCTTTGCGGACCAGACAGCGGTAGCGGATCGCGACATACTGCCTATTGTCAAGCGGACGATGGACCAGGCAAATCCGCGCCGGTGGTTTTGGGCGCTGATGGATTATGGTAGTGAGCTCAAATCTCAGGGTAAGGGTAAATTGTCGGCCAGTCGTCACCACACTAAACAATCGCAGTTTGCCGGCAGCCTCCGCCAGATGCGCGGTGAGATTCTGCGTCGGTATGTCGGCGGTCAGTCACTGACTAAAATTACCACTGAGCTACAGGACGATGAGCGGTTTATACCAGCGCTGGATAGTCTGCGCCGGGATGGTCTCATCACCGAATAGCCAGTGGCTAGATACTGCACTATTGACATTTCAAACTGCCTATGCTATCATAGCAACAGTCAATACGACAAACATAAACAGTAACAAAGGAAAGGTATGGAAGATATGCAAACAGTTATTATACTGATGACCGTAGTGATTATTATTCACTCGGTGACGATTGTCGTCTTGTTCGGTGTAATAATTTCACTATTGACGAAGCTCAAGCGCCTCGTTAACCAGGCTGAAGCGGCGGTGTCTAATATCGCGCAAGCAACTGAGTGGCTGTCTCCAGTAAAATTATTTACTGAAGTTGTGCAACTCTTTCGCAAAAAATGATCATCTGCTCCATATATCAATTTAATAGAAACAAACAAGGAGATATATATGAAAAAAGTATTAACAGTTCTCGGCGCCGCAGCGGCTGGTTTCGCGGCTGGTATTTTGACCGCGCCAAAAAGTGGTAAAGAAACTCGCGCTGACATCAAGAAAAAAGCTGGTGAGCTAAAAACTGCCACTGTCAAAACTGCCAAAAAAGCCCAAGCCGCCGCCAAAGACAGCACTGAGGCAGTCAAGGCTGGTGCCCAAAAAGTTGGTGATGTCGTCGCTGGAACTGCTCGTACGGTTAAGGCTGATACCGAGAAGCATTTCAAGAAATCATAGTGGCAGTTTGACCTAAACGCAAAAACGCGAGATAATAAAAAAGATGAAACATCTTCGTAGTCTCGCGTTTTTTGTGTGCGGCATTGGCCTGGCTGGCGTAATGATACGGTCGGGTATTGCCGTGGCACAGACTTCACCAAGTTCGCCACCACTCCATCTGATCCGCAGTCAGTGCCAGTCCATTCGTTCGACATTGCAGCGGATTCAGCATAACGACGCCTTGCTGCGGGTTAACGCCGGCCAAGCATACAACACAATCTCGACTAATCTCATCGCCAAATTAAATAGCCGTTTGGCATTGGCGCAGATTGACAGCTCGCGAATGGTGGTGATCGCTCGCGACTATGAAGAGGCGCGCAAGGCGTTTGCTCAGCAATACAATGAGTATGAATCCAATTTGGCGGCACTAGTCAGGACGGATTGTGGTGACAAGCCGGGCGAGTTTTATGCGCAGCTGATCAAGACGCGCGACGCACGTCGGCAGGTCAGCGAATCGGTGACGACGATGAGTAAACTGGCGGCGGATTACCGCGTGGCGGTGGAGCAGCTCAAGGTGAAACTATCAAGCGGAGGTAGTCGTGGATAAGCTCAAGCAACTCAGTCGCCGGTTGGTCGAGCTGACTATGCAACATAAATTACCGACGATGGTAATTAGCGTAATTGTGGTGTCGATCGTGCTCGTTGGTATCTCGATGCACTTATACTATTCGTCAGATGCTTTCAGAGTGGATTTAAGCCGACCGGATTATGTACCGTATCGGGCGCAGATTGATAACTCCAACGATCGTAATCGGGATATGTTTGAGGCGCAGGGCGAGGTGACAGGTAGGGTATTGAATGATTTCCTGCAAAAATACAAACAAGAAGAAAAAAAGGCCGACGGTGCGCGGGCATTTGCTAGCAATGTGTTGAGTGATGATCAGCTGGGTGTCAATGGTGGCGGCAATGGCGCCGACGGCGCGACAACACAAGGTCAGGACGGCTCGTTAGAGTAATTCTTATTGCTAGCGGGAGGTTGGTCACATCACCTTATCATAGTTTTGTGGTTCGTTAATGGCTCGGTTCGCGATTAATTTTTATGCGTTATCGCTGTTGGGATGACAGCTAGCTCAATCTCTTGTTTTTCAAATTCTTTGAGGAGCCGGCGGCGCATCTCTGAGGTAACCGCCCATTGATCTGATGGCTGAACTTTTCCAGCAACGATCAATTCGACCGAGCGGCCGGTGATATCGCCGACGGAGACAAATTTTGGCGGCTCAATGATTTTCTTGTCCCAAGATTTTTCCTTGCTGAGTTGTTGGCCGGTCTCGTTAATGATGTCGGCCGCGCGGCTAATATCGCTGCTTGGATCAAGCTGCAAGGTAAAGCGCGACATACTATATCCCATTGTTTTGTTGATGACATGCTGGATGGTGCCGTTTGGTAGGTAGTGTACATTACCATCAGCATCGCGGAGTACCGTTGATCGGGTGCCGACGCGTTCGACAGTACCGCTCGCTCCCATGACGTCAACCACGTCGCCGACTCGATATTGATTTTCAGCGATGATAAAAATGCCAGCCAGAAAATCTTTGACAAGTGACTGCGCACCGAATCCGAGCGCTACGCCAATGATGCCGGCGCTGGCAAATAGTGGCGATAAGTCAAAGTAGAATAACTTGCTGGCGACCATAGCGGCGATATAGGCAATGATAGTAATGCGCCAAAAACTACGAATCAGCTGCGTCAGCGTATTTTCGCGCTTTTCGATATCTTTGCGGTGCCATGAGCGGTGCTTGGCGGTGGAGTGGATCGCGTAGCGAATTGCCCAAGTAATGAAGATGCGGCCAAGATAATAAACGATAACCGCGCCGATGACGACACTGACCGTTTCAACCATCCGCTCGCTTACCAGCCAGCCTAGCCCATGCTCGGTCATCCATTCGTCAACGCGCGACGAATTTAACAGTTGTTTGATAAGCGTATCCGTCATGAGTTTAGTATAATCAAAAGTATGAGTTTTGTCGATCCAAATCAATTCGTCATTACCCGGCGGCGCAAGAAATATAAATTCGCACTATTTAACAATTCGCCACTTTGTTTTGAGTATGATGAGTGGAGGTCGCGGCCGATTGATGTACTGGAGATTGGTGCGGGAACGGGGCTGTTTAGCGTCGAGTTGGCGGCGCGACATCCCGAGCAGCAGTTTCTGGCGGTCGATGTCAAGGCCGATCGATTGCAGAAAGGGGCGCGCGTGGCCGAGCGGCGTGGCCTCACGAACATCTGGTTTGTGCGGGCGCGAGCAGACCAGCTGGGTGAGTTATGTGAGGCTGGATCACTCAGTCAGTTGTGGGTCACTTTCCCCGATCCGTTTCCACGCCAGCGCTCCAGCGGCAGGCGTTTGACGCACCCGCATTTTTTAACGCAGTACGCAAAGTTGCTTGCTGAAGGCGGCGAGCTACTACTCAAGCATGATGATCATGGCTTTTTCTGCTGGAGCTTGGAGCAGCTGGTGGTGGCTGGCTGGCAGCTCCGGGAGCTAACGTTTGACCTGCACGAGTCGGAGCAACTTAATGAAGAGAGCGATGCCCGAATCATGACAACCTACGAACAGCGCTGGGTTGGTGAAGGGAAGGTGATTGGGTTTGTGCGAGCAGTCGGACCATCGGGTTAACGAAGGCTAAAGTGATCCCTAATCCCCTCAGACATTGGTCGGTTGCTGTTGAGCACGATATGCTGGTTCAGCTTCATCCAATAAATAGAGTAGATTTTCCGAGGGCTTGCAGAATTGTGGACGTTCATCAAGGTCACGCAGGATACGCCGACCGATACAGGTGGCAAGTGGGGTTGGTATCTCATAGACAACACTGTTGTCGGTGATAATGTTGGGCGACTTGGCGTAGATGCCCTCAATGATAATTACTTCTGCTGGGCTAACCGTACCCTGTACATAAGGCTCTGCGGCTTGCCAATTCATGCGGCGATGGTGTATCTCTTTGCCGCTCATGAGGTGTTGCAGGTCAACGGCCATTGCCTTTGTATCGTATACGAATGGGTCATCCCAATGCTGCCACTCCTGACGGTTGTTGTGATAATAGAGGTATGTTGCGCCGCGGTGGTAGTCATCGGTCGACATAGTAATTGAATTAATGTTTAGCTCCTCCAGCCGCTCCCGGAGCTTTTTGACGATGGTTGATTTGCCAGAGCCACTACGGCCAGCGATATGGATGACGCGCGGAGAGTCTGTGGCAGAAGTGAGAATGTCAGAAACAATATCATTGATATTAAGCTCCGGCTGAATTGGCAGTGCCTCCTGGCCTTCGTGCTCCCGCCGGAAGTTGTAGTGCGCCTGCCACTCGCTGGTGGCCGTTGCTCCACCGGTTACTTCCATGAATGTATTACCAAACTGGTCAATGAATTGTTGTAATGATCCATCATCTTCTAACTCAGCCTGTACAAGCCCGTCATTTTCGAAAAAATCAATGACGACACCCGGCAGCGGTTTGGCGCGTAGTTTGCGGATAATCGGCGTTTCGTCATTACGGTAGTATTCATATAGCTCGGGACTAATGTCAGTCGTTACCTCTAGACGACGCAAGCCATCATCGCTCTGGATGCCGTTATCTTTGAGAGTTGCTTCGTAATGCAGCTCGCCGGTATCACGATTTAAGGTTGAGCGGAGGCGCAGGCTGAATGGTTCGTCAGGATGTGACAAATAAAACTGTTCAATCGGCTCAGCTTCTTTGCGAAGTTCGGTAAGTTTTTCTGGGAAGATAGCCATGAATTTGCGCTCAGTTTCCACTGGCAATCTCCCTTCAAATTCGGGTGTATGGATGAGTGATTCGATTGACATAGATGTCGCTCCTTTGGTATGAGTTGATGACACTAGTGATTGTAGTGTAGAATTATTCGTATGAATAGCAAGTATAATTTGACTCAACTATGATTGACCAATTTATCCCCGAACATCACATTCAAAAGCATATCCTTGGCGTGTTAATGCATATGAAATATGCGCGATTTCGGGATATGCGGCCGCCAAAAGTCGATACTAATCTCTATACCTACCACTTAAATCTATTAAAGAAGCGGGGATTTGTCATCAAGACGGATGATGGATACCGCCTGGGGCGGGAGGGTCTGTCGTACGTCGATAGAGTGAGTATTAAATCGCTCAAAATTCGTACCCAGCCAAAAATTATTACTATGATTGTCGTCCAAAATGCCAATGGCGATGTGTTGCTCCAGCGGCGCACCAAGCAGCCACATATCGACACCTGGACGCTACCATATGGCAAGTTGCACATTGATGATGAGTCGGTCTTGGCCGCCGCTCAGCGGGAGGCGCGCGAGAAATTGGCGGTGGACAAGCTGCCGCTGACACACGCGGGTGATTGCTATATTCGTGTCCTTGTGGGGAAGGAAATATTATCATCAACGTTGGCGCACGTGTTTTATGGTGAGACTGATGAAGTCGTGGTGGGTGAAGAACTCGTGTGGGCTCGTCCGCATCGATTGGCGGATTATGACTTAGCACCAGCGGTTGAACAAATCGTGGCGCGGACGTTCTTTCACGACCCGTTCTTTTTTGAGGAATTTGTGGCAGAATTAAAGTAAGTAATTGAAAGGAGAAACTATGACAATTGATGAGTATGCCAAGAAGGCTATCGCGACACTGATCGGTACGCATGAATACGGGGACGTTGACGCGCGACTGATGGCACAAGTGCTTGGACTGGTTGGTGAGTCGGGCGAAGTGGCTGAAAAGTTCAAAAAGCTGGTTCGCGACAAGCAGGGCATATTGACAGACGATGACCGCACAGAGATTCTCAAAGAATTAGGCGACGTGTTGTGGTATGTTAATGCAGTGGCGCATCTGCTCGGTTCTAGCCTCGAGGAAGTTGCCCAGATGAACAACCAAAAGCTCGCTAGCCGCCAAGCCCGTCAGCAACTGCATGGGCAGGGCGATAATCGCTAATATTTCTCATTGAACTCCCATACAATATGCGCTATACTCAAGCATAAGGGTAATTATGCGCATTTCTGACAGTAGTATTGAGAAGATTTTGCGCCAGGGTGAGGTAATTTCTGAGTCACAGCTGGCTGAGTTAAAAATGGAGGCGGAACGTACGCACCATTCATTGCAGACGATTATCTTGGAGCACAGGGTTCTGAGTGAGGTACAGCTTGGGCAAAAAATTGGTGAATATATCAATGTGCCGTTTGTGACGATCGAGCCAAAGGATATCCCTGATGACGTCCTCAAGCGTATCCCCGAACATATCGCTCGCCAGTACAATGTCGTATTGTTTGCGGTTGATGATAATGGCGTCCTGAGTCTGGCGATGGAAGATCCGGATGATGTGCAGGCGCTGAACTTCATCCAGAAAGAGATTGGTTACAACATCAAGGTATTCCTGGCGACAAAAAATAACATTCTTGACTGCCTGGAGAATTATCGCGGTAATATTACCGATGAGCTGGATGAGGTGGTATCAATTCAGAGTGGTGCTGAATCAGAGTCGCAAAATGTTTCTGAGGAGGAAATTTCTGAGAATTCGCCGATCGCCCAGACGGTTAACTTGCTGCTGGAGTATGCTATCAAGTCGGGCGCCTCCGACATTCACATCGAGCCGCGCGAGGATTTCGTCCAAGTTCGTTACCGAATTGACGGCGTGCTCAAGGAAGTGAATAAATTGCCGCGCAATGTCCAGGGTGCGCTGGTTAGTCGTATCAAGATTTTGTCAAACTTAAAAATTGACGAACGCCGCGTACCGCAAGATGGCCGCTTCAAGATCAAGGTTTCGGGTAAGCAGTACGCGCTGCGTGTGTCGACGCTGCCGATCGCTGATGGCGAGAAAATTGTCATGCGTATTTTGGACGAGTCCAACCAGGCAGTTGCCCTCGATAGCCTCGGCTATTGGGGGTTGTCGCTGAGTACACTTAAAGACGCCATGGCACAACCAAATGGTATGATCTTGGTGACTGGGCCGACTGGTTCGGGAAAATCGACCTCGCTGTTTAGTGTGCTGTCAGAACTTAATACGCCGGATGTGAATATCTCAACCATTGAAGACCCGGTTGAATACAAAATCCCTGGGGTCAACCAAACCCAGACTAACTCGAAAGCCGGCATGACCTTCGCTTCAGGACTGCGCGCGCTGCTGCGCCAGGACCCGAATATTATCATGGTTGGAGAGATTCGCGACGGCGAGACCGCCAACCTGGGTGTGCAGGCAGCGCTGACCGGGCACTTGGTGTTTTCAACGCTCCACACCAACAACGCAGCGACCTGTTTGCCGCGTCTCCTTGATATGGGAATTGAGCCGTTCTTGATCGCCTCGACGGTCAAGGCGGTGATTGGTCAGCGCTTGGTGCGGCGATTGTGTATGCATTGTCGTCAGCAATATGTGCCGGATGCCGGGGAGCTCGCCTATATCGTTCAGATGTTTAATCTCAAACAGGGCTCGATGCAGCGGCTACATGCGCTAGAGCAGCAGGCAGCAGCTGACAAGATCGGTGGTAATACACCGCTCGGCTCGACTGACGTGACGATTCAGTATTTATGGCGGCCAAATCCTGAGGGCTGTGACGAGTGCGGTCATAATGGTTTCAAGGGGCGCGTTGGTATTTACGAGGTCCTCGGTATTTCGATTCCGATCCAAAAGATGATCACCGCTAATGCTACTAGTAATGAGATCCAGCAGCAGGCGATTACCGAAGGAATGGTAACGATGCAGACGGATGGTTTCGTTAAGTCGCTGCGTGGCGTGACAACGCTAGAGGAAGTTTTGAGAGCAACAAGGGAGCAATAAATGACAAAATTTAAATATATCGCAACTAAAAATAACAATCAGCCGATCAACGGCGAGCTAGAAGCCAGTAGTCGCGCCAGTGCTATCCAGCTCATTCAAGCTCAGGGTATGAAGTTGGTCGATCTCAAGGAAGCTGGCGATGAAAAGAAGGGCTTTCGCTTTGGGGGTGGCAAAAAGTCAGTACCGACCGAGGAGCTAGTTAGCTTTACCAGGCAGCTGAGCACCATGGTGTCTGCCGGTGTACCAATCCTCAGGTCGCTCAACTCAATGGCGCAGCATGCCGAGAGTCCGCATTTTCGTGAGATTTTGAATGCAGTATCTAAGGAGATTGAAGGCGGTACCTCGTTCGCTGATGCGCTGAGCAAGCATCCTGAGGCGTTTAGTGATGTGTATGTCAACATGGTGCGCGCCGGTGAAGCGGGCGGTATTCTTGATGATATTTTGAAGCGCCTGGCCCTGCAGCAGGAAAAGAACTCATCAATGAAAAAGAAGATCAAGAGTGCTATGACCTATCCGATGGTGCTGATCGTCATCACTATCGGGGCGTTCTTTGGTTTGATGATTTTTGTCCTGCCGATGATTGGCAAGACAATTAAAGATCTGGCGGGCGAGGACGCAGAGCTACCAGCTCTGACGCAGGCGCTGATGAGCATTAGTCAGTTTATGGTGAGTTTTTGGTATATTATTTTCCCGTTGCTATTTGGCGGTGTGTATGCGCTGCTTCGCTACATCAAGTCGCCAAAAGGTAAAGTCAAGTTCCATCATTTTGTCCTGAAAGCACCGATTGTCAGTAAGATTATTCGCAAGGTGGCAGTGGCGCGGTTTACGCGTACCTTTTCGGCGCTAATCGGTGCGGGCGTGTCGGTACTGGAGGCGCTGGAGGTAACGGCCCGGGCGGTTGGCAACACGGTGTATCAAGATTCATTGCTTGATGCTGCCAAGCGCATTAAGAATGGCGAGGTCTTGTCGCGGATTATCAATGAGCGCGAAGATCTCTATCCACCAATCGTTGGCCAGATGCTGGCGGTCGGTGAAGAGACGGGCCAGACGGATAAGGTGCTGGTCAAGGTGGCGGATTTTTATGAGGAAGAGGTCGATGCAGCGATTAGCGGTTTGAGTTCGACGATTGAGCCGGTGATGATCGTCTTTATGGGTGGTATGGTCGGCTTGATCGCGGCGGCGGTGATGATGCCGATTACTGGATTAGCAAATCAAATTAAGGGGTAGTTGGTTTTTCAAAATGCTTATGCTATACTTAACAAAAAGAAGAGATGTGGGCAAACGATAGTGGCAAATATTTTCTACAAGTCAAAGCCGATCATCGGGCTTGATATTAACAAGGCCGGCGTTCGGGTAATGTCAGTCGATATGGCACGGATGACGGTGCATGGATACGGCGCAATTGAGCTGGATCCGGCGAAGGACGAGAGCGATGACCGGGCAGAGTATCTCTGCGGCAAGATCAATCAAATGTTTGAAAAGAATATTGTCGGGCGGCTTGGCAGTAACCGCGTGGTACTGGGGTTGCCGACGACCAAGACATATGCGCGCACCTTTGCGCTGCCGATCAAGCAGGAGAATAAGATTGAGGAGGCGGTGAATCTCGAGGTCGAGCAGTATGTGCCGATGCCGCTTGATTCGCTCTACGTCGATCATCAGATTATCAAGCGCGGCAAAGAGAATTTATCGGTATTGATGTGCGCGGTGCCGCAAAAGATCGTTGACGAGCAGCTAGCGATTGTTGAATCGTGCGGTATTGAGGTGGCGATGATTGAGCCGAGTATCAATGCGGTGGCACGACTGCTTGAGCGAACCAAAGAGGGGTCGCTGCCGACAGTCATCGTTGACATCGGCCCGGCGACGACCGATATCGCTATTCTTGATGCGGCAATTCGCGTGACCGGTGGTCTAAACATTGGTGGTAATACATTGACGCTTGACATCGCGAAAAAATTGAACGTACCACTCGAGACAGCGCACCAATTCAAGGTGCTTAACGGCCTCAACACTGGCCCTCGTCAGGAAAAGATTACCGAGGCACTAAAGCCGAGCCTGCAGCGGATCATCGGTGAAATCCAGAAAGTTATTCGCTACTACACCGATCGCTTCCCGGATGAATCCCGCCTTGAACAGGTGTTGATCGTTGGTAGCGGTAGTAGTGTGCCAGGGCTTGGTGAGTACTTTACGGGCGAGCTGACCCTGCCAGCACGAGTGGCTAGTCCGTGGCAGTCGCTGAACTTTAATAATTTAGCACCGCCGGCCAAACAGCTACGACCGCGGTTTATGACAGCAGCTGGCTTATCACTGGTGCGAGCGGAGGAGATTTGGCATGATTAATCTATTACCTCCGAAAGTTAAACGTGAGATTGTCGCCGGCCGGTCAAATGTAATATTGTGGCGCTACTGCGTGGTGTCGTTAATCCTCGGCTTCTTACTCATTGTGGCGACAGTAGGTATTTATTTGATCATGGAGCATGCAAAAACGACTGCTCAGCAGACGATTGAGACGGGTAACCGTCGGGCGCTGCAGTATCAAAAAGTCCAGCAGGATTATGACTCGTTTAGTGCAAACCTCAAGATTGCTAAAGCAATCCTTGATAAAGACGTGCGATATTCAAAGGTGGCACTCAAGATTGCCCAGGCGATGCCATCGGGAACAATTTTGCAAACGTTGACGCTGGATAGCAAGAAGCTCGGCACGCCGATGACTATCAACGCACGCGGCAAAACGTATGGCGATGCACTGCGGCTGAAGGACAGTTTTCAGCAGTCAAACCTCTTTAAGGATGTTAATCTCGCCTCGGCGGTGGCCGAAAAAGAAAACAAGGACGGTTACCCAATCAATATTACAATTAATGTGACGATGGTGCCGGAGGTCGCGAAGCAATGAGTGAGAGAAAACGAGAAAAAATGACACCGGCGGTGACCATGCGGATCGTCTTTGCGCTGTCGCTAGTACTGATCTTGGTCGGCATGGGAGGGATCGTTTATTTCGGCTACACCATGCTGCAGGGTACCGCTGAGGAAGTCTCTAAGATTCAGACTGAGGCAAAAGCGGTTGACGCTAAGGTGCAAAATCTAGCGCGGCTGGAAAAGGAGATGGAGAAATATAAGGATAGTGTTGCCAAGGCTCGGCAGCTAGTAGCAGAAACTCAGCAATATCAATATCAGAATCAGATCATCAATGACCTCACTACTTACGCCAATCAATCAGGCGTTGGCATTGCTGGGTTCACCTTCACATCAGGCTCGGCTGGAGCCAAGTCAAACTCGGGTTCATCAGGAACCTCGGGTACGAATAATAGCTCCGGTTCAAACAGCGCTGCCGGGCCAAAAAGCATGAAAGTGTCGGTCCGCCTCAACGAAAAAACAGATTACATGGCGCTGCTTCGATTTATGCATTTGATTGAGCAGAACTTGACGCGGATGCAGATCGCTAGTGTCAGTATGTCCAAGGCTGAGGGGGTAGGCCAAGTGAGTACGCAAACTCTGGATGTGGAGGTATATGTTCGATGAAAAATTCACCTGATATTTCACAAATTGGTACACTGGTGTCGCGGTTTTTCCATCGCTACCACGTTATCCTCTATACATTGACGGTGGTGGTTGGTGTGTCGGTGGCAATTTTCCTGCTCTACAGCCTGCTCGCCTCGTCAAATCCAAAAGAAGATACCATTCAGCAACAGACGACGCGATTTGACCAGAAGACAATTGACCAGATCAACAGTTTCCGTACGCGCGATACCGCCAACGCCAATTTTAGTCTGCCGGCAGGGCGGACGAACCTGTTTGCCGAATAGCGTGGATATCGCTATAATGTGAGAAGTATGCTAATTTCTGCTGAACGATTTGATAACGCACCGGTGATGAGCCTGCAGACTGGCTCGGAACTGGCACGGACATCGCGGGCGGTGATCGACCCGCGCAATTTATCGATCGTGGCGTATGAGCTGGAGGGACCGACGCTTGATCAATCGCCGAGTTTACTACGGATCGCCGATGTGCGGGAAATTGGGCCGCTAGGTCTGATCATTGATTCGGCGGACGAGCTGATTATGCCGAGCGACGTCCTGAAGATCAAGGAAGTGTATGAATTTCAGTTCGCACTAGTCGGCAAGCACGTTATTGACGGGAAAAAACGTAAGGTCGGTAAGGTCATCGGCTATACGCTAGAGGCCGGTAATTTTGTCATTCAGCAGCTCCGGGTGCGGCGACCGCTGCTCAAGAGTTTTGGCGATACTGAACTGCTGATTCATCGTTCGCAAATTGTTCGTGTGACCGACGAACATATCGTTGTCAAGACGCCAGAGATCCGCCACAAGGAGCCGGTCGTGCAGCCACAAGCAACGTTCGAAAATCCATTCCGAAAGGCGCACCCTGCGGCCGAAGCTGACGGCAGCGACAGCAAATGAACCAAATTATGACCAGTACCGCAGCGATGCAGCGGCTGGGTCAAGTGATTGGGCGCAACCTGAAGGGTGGTGAGGTGATTGAGCTGGTCGGGGACATTGGCGCCGGCAAGACGACACTGACGAAGGGCATCGCCAAGGGGCTCGACATTACTGAACCGGTGCAGAGCCCAACGTTTACTATTTCCCGTGTGTACCAGTCGCCGGGCGGCTTGACGCTGGCTCATTATGATTTTTATCGATTGGGTGAGGCGGGTATCATGGCGGAGGAAATTCACGAGGTAACTATGCAACCGCAGACCGTAACAGTGGTTGAGTGGGCTGGTGCCGTCGAGCAGGTGCTGCCGGCCGATCGACTGACGGCGAGGATTCTAGCAATTGACGAGCAATCGCGGCGTGTCACACTGAGTGCTGGCGGGCCGACGAGCCAGACGCTCCTCGCGGCAATCAGCGCGGCAGACGAGGAGTTGGCGTGATTATTCTGCTCGATACATCGACGATGACGTGCCGTTTAACGATTGTTCAGGGCGATAGCCGGCGAGAGGTAGCGTGGGAAGCGGGTCGTGGTTTAGCCCGGGGGCTGCTACGATTTTTGGACGAGCAGACAGGCGGCATTCACCACACCAGTGGTATCGGCATCATGCGTGGGCCGGGCAGCTTTACGGGACTGAGGATTGGTTGTGCGGTGGCAAACACGCTGGCGGAGGGACTCGGTGTTCCGATCGTTGGCAGTAGTGGCGATCACTGGCGAGATGACTGCCTGGAGCGGCTGAAGCGCGGCGAAAACGACACGATTATTCTCCCCGAATATGGCGGCGAAGCTCACATCACGACTCCGCGCAAATAGTGGTATTTTCCTCCGCAATATCGTACAATAAAAGTAAGGCGGCTTTAGATTAGTGGCTCGGGCCGTTTTATTGCATCAGTTGAATATGGTCAGTCGTTGATACATTTCTCGGGGTGTATACCCGGGGCGATTGGTCAGAAAAGAAAGGAAATCATATGGTAGGAATAGTTATTGGCGGCTTGGTTGGCGCGGCACTTGGCGTGGGCGGTTTTTACGCCTATCAGCGAACAAGGCAAGCTAATGGCAAGTCGCAAATTGAGCGTGACATTGCCGAGGCAAAGAGTAAGGCCAGCGACATTGTCCTGAAGGCTAAGGACGAAGCCTTAAAAATCGAAAATGAGCGCCGCCGCGAGTGGCAAAAGACCGAGAATCGGTTGGCGGATCGCGAGCAGACGCTGGATCGGAAATTGGACGAACTAGATAAGCGGGCGGAGAAGCTGCGCACGCACGAAGATGAGGTTGACAATCTCAAGGAAGAGATTCGCACTATTCGCACGCGTCAGCAGGAGAAGCTCGAGAAGATTGCGGGCCTAAAGAAAAAGGATGCTGCCGACAAGCTCATGCAAATGACCGAGCGCGATATCAAGAATGATCTGGTTAGCTTGGTGTCGAAATTACAACACGAGGCTATGGATGATGCCGAAGAGCGGGCGCAGATGATCTTGCTCACCGCGATGGAGCGGATGAGCAGCGAGGTAACGGCTGAGCGAACAGTTACGGCCGTCAAGCTGACTGATGATGAGATGAAAGGTCGGATTATCGGTAAGGAAGGCCGCAACATTCAGGCACTGCAGCGCGAGACTGGTGTCGATATTTTGGTGGATGACACGCCGGGTATGATCGTGCTGTCGAGTTTCGATCCGATTCGCCGGCAGGTGGCTCGCTTGAGTCTCGAGATATTGATGAAAGATGGTCGTATCCATCCGGCCCGCATCGAAGAAGTCGTCGCCAAGGCGAAAAAGCAGATCGATAAAGAAGTCAAGCAGGCTGGTGAGGATGCCATGCGCGAGACGGGCGTTGTCGGCATCCCGAAGGAAATGCAGCGACTGCTAGGTGAGCTGAAATTCCGAACAAGTTACGGGCAGAACGTATTGAAGCATTCGACCGAGATGGCCCAGATGGCTGGGATGATCGCTGAGGAAATTGGTGCCGATGTGCGCATCACGAAAATTGCGACACTGCTGCATGACGTTGGCAAGGCGGTGACGCACAAGATCGAGGGCAAGCATCACCACATCGGTGCCGAGCTAGCGCGCAAATACGGCATGGACGAGCGGATCGTTCACGCTATTGAAGCGCATCACGATGATATCGAGGCGACGACACCAGAGGCATTAATTGTGCGAGTGTGCGACGCTGCCAGCGCCGCTCGGCCAGGAGCGCGCAATATTTCGGCTGAGAACTTTGCCGAGCGGATGCGCGATCTAGAAAATGTAGCAACCAGCTTTGCCGGCGTTGATAAGGCCTATGCGATATCGGCTGGGCGTGAAGTGCGGGTGATCGTCCGGTCAGAGGACATTGATGATCTAAGCGCATTCAAACTGTCGCGCGATATCGCCACCAAGATTGAATCGACCATGCAGTACCCAGGCACCATCAAGGTTAACGTTATCCGCGAAACACGGGCGATCGAGTACGCAAAATGATAAAAAGTGGTTGGTTACCGTATGAGGAATGGCAGAAGGCGCAGGACACTCGGATCGCCAGCGCCGCACTACTGATCGAAAATTCAGCGGGCGAGCTGCTCACAGTCAAGGCGTATTACAAGACGCATTGGAGTCTGCCTGGTGGTATGGTTGACGCTGGCGAAACGCCGCTACAGGCAGCACTTCGTGAAACCCGAGAAGAGGTCGGGCTGGTCGTTACCGAGGATGAGGTTTCATTTTTTGCGGTAGCCTCACGCTCCAGCGACAAAGGACTGGCGCATCAATATATCTTTCGGGTGGTTCTGGATGATGCGCGACTGGAACGAATTGTCTTGCAGCAGTCGGAAATTAATGCCTATCAGTTCATGAGTCGCGACGCAGTGCTGGCAAGCAATGAAGGATTCGCGTGGTCGATACCACATTGGGCTCATCATCAGCCAGGCGGTTATGTCGAGACGCGAATCGTTGATGGCGATGACGAACGTCAAGAGGCGGTTACGCAATTCGTGGGATTTGGTTCGTAGGGAAAATAAACGGAGGAGGAATGATGGGAATATTGGTTATCAGTCGACACGGTGAGAGTGAATGGAATCTGCTCGGCAAGTGGACGGGCTGGACGGACGTGGGGCTCACGGAAAAGGGGCGAGCTGACACAGTGCGGCTGGGTGCGCTACTCAAAGACATCAGGTTTGACGAGGCGTATACGTCGGCGCTGCAGCGGACACACCAAACGCTGGACGCACTGCTTGAGGGGCGCGGTGAGGGCAGTTTACCAACGACACAGGCAGCCGAGCTGAACGAGCGTGATTATGGTGATCTGACCGGTAAAAATAAGTGGGAAGTCAAGGCTGAGATTGGTGAGGAAGCATTCAACGGTATTCGGCGCGGCTGGGACTATCCGGTGCCAGGCGGTGAAACGCTCAAGGATGTTCATGCGCGGGTCGTGCCATATTTTGAGCGGGAGATACTACCGAAATTACAGGCGGGTGAGAACATTCTATTGGTGGCGCATGGTAATTCTATCCGCGCACTGATGAAGCACCTCGACTGCATACCAGAAGCAGACATGGCACATGTGGAAATGCCGTTTGGCCAGTTACTGGTTTACACCTTTGAGCCGACGTCTGATCTACCGATGAATAAAGATGTATTGTCGGTGGAGATTGAGGCGGTGAACGCGTAATTTATGTTTAAGGCTTGGCAAAAGGAAACGATTGAAGTTAAGTCACTCGCCCAGCCTTATTTGGTTAAGCGGGGTGTTGATTATTTTGAATATCAATTGCCAATTTCTGTTAAGGCCGTCATCTCCCTTAATGGTCAGATTCCACTCTTGCGAAATGAGCGTGACGAATAGGAGCTGCCGGGAGGAAAATTAGATCTCGGGGAAAGTCCAACAGCGTGCGTGCAACGTGAAGTTCATGAAGAACTGAACATTGATATATCAGTTGGGATGAATGTTCACAATTGGGTGTACACAATTTTTCCGTATCGTCACGTTTTTGTGGTTACATATTTTGCGAAAGCGGTCGAGGGTGCAACGCCGCACTTTAGTCATGAACATAAAGAGTTGGTGCTTGTTTCTCCGGATGAGGTCAATAAGCTCAACATGCCTGAGGGGTATAAGGTTGCCATTCGTCGGGCTTTGGAGCTTGGTTTGTTCAAGCAAAAATACTATCTGCACTCCAGCGCGCATGAGGTACGTAGCGGTCTGTGTGAATGAGCTTGTCGAGGCGATCTCGCTCTTCGAGAACGAAAGTGCAGACTTTTAGCAAATCTTGATACTTTTCTTCTAGTAGATCATACTCACTTTTTGATATTTTCTTGGTGGTGCGCTCTTCGTAGGCCAAAGTCATCGCCTTGATGTTTCCAAGCTGCTCGATTAAATGAAAATACAAATCACTCCAAGCATCTCTTCGCTCCTCCATCTCTTCGCGAGTTGTTTCCGATTGCTTTAGCCCTGGAAGCAATTCCGCCGGAAAAGGGTAACGATAAAGCGAGTCATCAAGGTTGATGTACGGGTACTGAATATTCTCTTCTGACGAATCTGAATATTGCCCAGTCGCATTATCAGCTGAATGCTTAACCCTCCCGAGCAGAGCGCGCTTCACCGCCTCAGGGGAAAGCTCAGGTATTTGCTCACGCTTTTCCTTCTTGCGCCCAAGCAGGCTACCCATTGTCCGTGCCGCCCATCGTACTAGTCGTAGTGCTTGATTCTGCTGTGCTTCGCACTCTGGCTGTGGTTCTTTTGTTTCTGGTCTTGATCCTTGTTCCATCCCTCTCATCTTGTTTACCATTAAACAAAATGGGGGGTAACTTGTCAATGTTAGTCAATAATCCCCGGGGCAATCGTCATCACACCAAGTACCACGTGGCTTATCGTTACGCCGATGAGGTTTGATGAGCGCTGGTACGCTCGGTACCAGAAAAGGCCGACGATGCTCATAACAACAACGGTGAGCATATCGCCGTAGATGATATGTACATAACCAAAAAGAGCGGCTGCTACGCCAAGCTCCAACGACCGGCGTAGCCGTAGTTCTTGTAGTATACGGCTGAGGATGCCGCGAAATAACAGTTCTTGCGCCGGGCACGAGATGAGAATATAAAACATATAAAATCCTACCCCTTCGGTTGGTGAGAATCGAGGTTTTTCGAGGAGTAGAAACAGCCCAGCTGCGATAACGAGAACTATAGTTATCGGCAGCACGGTTTTGAGTGAATAGATGGTACGCTGCCGCGTAATACCGATGTCACCATGCGTATGGCCGAGAATTCGCATCACTATGTACATTGCTACTACACCGAAGACGAGTGCCACGAACTTCATATTCCAAGGAATAACACCGATGCAAATGAGAATGGGCAGCGTGAGATACACACAGACAATGGTATAGAGATATATCATTTGTCGGTGGTGAATTGTATGGGTGATGTGCTTAGTACCAGGCATAAGTATGAGAGAGTGTCTTCTATATATTAACTGAAGTCACTAATTATTGCTGTATTTAATGTGTAAAGTGTGGTAGAATGGAGCGGAGTGAGTAACGAGATTAGCTTCTCGGGGTGTGGCGCAGTTGGCTAGCGCGCGCGGTTTGGGACCGTGAGGTCGAAGGTTCGAGTCCTTTCACCCCGACCACAACACTCATCTTGTTCGAACACACGCCCTCGGAGTTCCGCTCCGGGGGCGTTTTCGTCGATGTAGCAGGGGTGAGATAAATCGTCTTAATGAAATCCTTAAAGACAGGATTCTTGCTAAAGGAGAGGGCGTGTCGCCCCTTTGTCATCAGATTTCTGAGGGGACGAAGTCCAGTGTTCGGAGTGACCAGGGGTGAAGTGAGCGGAGAGAGGGAGCGGGGGTGGGTGAAACGGATCCGGAAACTACCCCCTTGTTTGCTAGTAACAGCCATGATTTAATAGATATAAGGAGGATATTACATGGACGAAATATTAGCGAAGATTGATACATTAACGGAACAGATGAATAAACAGTTTGAGAGTGTCGACAAACGCTTTGAAGCTATGGACAAGCGCCTGAACGATCTCGAGAAAGGCCAGGCCTCCGTCAGCGAAGACATCAAGGCCATCCGCGAAGACGTCAAGAACAGCGACGACATCTTCCAGCTGTTTGAGCTGAAGACCGATCATAATTTCAAGAAGGTCATGGCCACCCAGAGTGACCTCAAGGCCGAACTGGCTTCGCTGCGCACCCGCTTATTCCTCGAGGAAGGCTCTCGCGAGCACGCCGACACAGTTGGCTGGGACACCCAGGACAAGAAATGGCGCGCGCTAGACAAGCGGCTGCACGCGGTTGAGGCTCACCTGGGGCTTGGGTAGGTAGCCTTAGGGACTCTGCGGGGCCTGGTTCATAGGTAGCGTGTCAGCCAGCTAAATCCCTAGTCAGGGTACGTCTGAGGGTGGCTGTGGGTAAGTCTCAGCATTGAATCCGAAGATCGGTTCCAGCGAGTACCCAAGAAGAGAAAGCACTCAGCAAGAGAGTATGTGTCCAGTCTTATCTACCGCTTAGTCCACCCGTCCTTTATATCAATGACATGCTTACTAGGAGGCCTTCCTACTCCAAACTCCACTCGCGCTGCGGGCTCCACATAAACGTCCATACGGACACTGTCGGGCTTGGTTTTCTCATGCACAAGACTCGAAGAGTCACCAACTCTGAAGGTATTTTCATACTTAACCGCCCCCCCAAATGATACGGATAGTATGTTGTTTCCCTTCATTTGCTGAAGTTGGAATAATATTGATCCATACTCTACCAGTATACTCTTTATCATGCATATAGTAGTGGGGATTTTTTAGTTCATCAACGATCGGTGGTACCGAAGTCTCTGAGGGGACCGAACTAGGAGCATCAGTCGCCCTGTCTAACGAAGTTGTTGTTTCGGTTTCGGTGGGCTGTAAAGTTGTTGCCGAGGGCTCAACGGTCGCCGGAGAGCTAGTTGGCGTTCCGCCCCCTTCTTTACCGGGAGATAACGGCGAAGGAACTGCGACGGGTCCCTGACATTTATCAGGTTTATCCAATCCGAGAAAACATCGACCCTCTGGCACGACAAAGGTTGCGAGTATGCCAATAACGGTTACAACTACGCTTAGCACAGCGGCCACTGTGCTAATTTTCATATGCCGCGCATTATCCATCATTTACCACCTTTTTGTATAGACTTTTCGCAAAAATAGTGTATAATAACAGTCAGGAACATCTTCTCGCGTCGGGCTACTGGCTGCTTACAGATCAGGCCATCAGTAGCCCGACACAAGAGTGTCGAGTATCGCACCAGAGATTGGGGCTACTCATGTTCCTCCGCGTAATCTACTTCTTTTCTCTTCTCGCACTCCTGGTTGGAGTCTACGTCGGACTCCTCCTGTCGGATTTTGGCCGCGGGGAGTGCATTGCCATCGGCTGTCTCGGTTTCATGATTTTTTTGACAGGCAGCTGGGTAATCATCTTTGGAGATAGGAAGTGATTCCTCGCCCCGGACTAAGTCCGGGGCTTATTCACAAGCAGCACGTCGACCGATGAAGACTTTGATTAAAGCACGCTCGAGAATAACTATACATAATCCCAACTAGTTTCCTACCTCCTCCTTGAGATGTCAGCCAGCAACAAAACCTGCTACATCTTCCGTCACGTGTCCGCCGTAAGTTTGACGTCACTCCGATAAATATACCTCACACCCCAACCCCCATCTTCTGGAAGTTCCGCCTGAGTGCGGTGCGCGAGACGCCCAGCTGCTCCGACACCTGACGCATCGACAGGCCACGCTTGTGCAAGTGCATGGCTTGGGTGATGACCGCGGTCGGCGGCGACTTGGTACGAATCTGCACCCCTTGCTCACGCAGCAGTTTGAGCATGCCGTTCTTCGACACACCATGCTCAGCACCAAGCTCCGCTGCCGTCGCCCCCGTCTGGTAGCGCTCCACAACCTGGGCAATGGCCTCAGGCGAGAGACGGCGCCGCACCCGACGGGAATCCGAGGCACCGTCCCGCCGCCCAGACTTGACGCAGCAACGGTATTCATCCATGCCAGCTATTACTGGGTCGGGCGTCACAGCAACATCATTCGGTACGCGCACAGCATCACGCTCCGCCTCATGGGGCGCCAGCTGAGCCACCTCCTCGATCATCAGGGCAGCGTTAGCCGATGCGTTCGTCGGCAGCTGTTCCGCTACCTCGATCATCGCTGCGACACCAGCTGGTGCGTCCGTTGGCAGCGACCCCATCACCCCAGCCAACCGCTGCAGCTCTTGCAGGGTCGGCTGGATGAGGAACGAGGACTCATTCAAGGGGTAGGGGACGTAGCCGACCACACTCATCTTGTTCGAACACGCGCCCTCGGAGCTCCGCTCCGGGGGCGTTTTCAGTCTGTTGTGGTTATAATACACGCCCGTTCCTGTAATCTTACGCTACTAACCAGCTTCTGGTATAATCAAAACAGTGACTATAATGGAAGGAGCGTAAGAATGAGTGGAGGTCATGAGCAGATTTCTAAAAACCCCAATTTTAAGTGACTTGTCCCGATGGATGAATCACGCGCTGAACTCACTGAATTAGGCACCTCTGAAGAAGAGCAAGATAAGCGGCTGGGCCGTGAGGCAGCAGAGAAAGTTTTAGGCAAGGTTGCAGTTGGGGGGTCAAAAAATACCGTATGTAAACACAGAGAGCGCCAAGTGGCTGTTCGAGAAATATTACAGACTAACGGATGGAAGTATGTGTTGGTCAGATCTTATAGGCGTAATGACTAAGCCTCCCTACAGCTTTTTTGAAGGAGAAGCTGTTATGGCACTCCTTGATGACCCTAAGGGTTTTAAGGTTGATTATTTTAATAACACCGTCTCCATTAGCGACCGCTAGGCCGCACTGAGCTTACCTCCCTCGCTCCATCGCCACTCGCTGTGCATGTTCTGCGGTGCGGTCGATGGGTAGCGTGCTGAGCTTATCGGTATAGCCTTTTCGTGTGAGTGCCGTGGTGATCAAAAAATCAGCGAGTCGTGGATTCTTTGGCAAGATTGGCCCGTGCAGGTACGTTGCCACGACATTGTGCAGCCTCGCGCCCTCAACTTGGCCAGTCTCATCATTGCCAGCGCCTCGCACCACGCGCCCCAGCGGTGACACCCCTTCATCAAGCAGCGTCTGGCCGCTGTGATTTTCATAGCCAACGATCTGCCCGAACTCCTCGCTCTCGAGTGTGATGTTGCCGATCAGTCGTTCTGCCTTGGCGTATGTCTCTAGCGGTAAAATCCCCGCACCGCGAATCACGCGTCCATCATGTGTGGTGAACGCTCGGCCAAACAATTGATACATACCACAGATCATCAACATCGGCACGCCGCCCTCTGCTAAGTGCCGTAGCTCATCCGCTCGCGCCAGCAAGTCGTCCTGGATAATTTCTTGCCCGGCATCCTGACCGCCGCCGCCGATGAACATATCTCCCGCCGCAAAGTCAGTCGTATCGCCCGGATTATGATCGATAATACGCACCGTAAAGCCGCGCCATTCCAGCCGCTTCTTCAGCGCCAGTGTATTGCCCCAGTCGCCGTATAGGTTCATATCGCGCGGATACAATTGAATAATTGTGATCGTCATCGGATGGCCTCCACATCGGTTTTGATTGATAATAATTTGCGCAGCCGCATCATCGCTGTGTAAGTACAGTAAATGTGCTTTGGTTTGTGTGGATGATGGGCCAGCAATTTCTCCAGCGCTGCCGCCAAATCCGGCTCGATGATTTCTGGTGTGATGTCGTCATACTCTAGCCGCAGTGCCATATCATGAGCGCGCACACCACTGACCACCGCCACCTGCTCGAGGCGCGAAACGTTCACGTCCCACAGCCAACTAACGTCGCGCCCGTCGGCATAGTTGTCGTTGATAGCAATCATCGTATCGGCTGTCCCGTCGGCAAATGACAGCAGGCTGAGCCGAAAGCCGCTCGGATTTTTCACGAGAATCAGTTCAATCGGCGTGCCGTCAATCACGATGGTCTCGCCTCGGCCAAATGCTGGCGCTACGTCTGACAGGGCGCCCAGTAGCGTCGTCAGCTCGGCTTTCTCCCCCATAATTTGCCGCACCAAACTCAGCGCCGCCGCCGCATTGAGCAAGTTATACACGCCATTCAGTCGCATCGGCACCGCGTGCTTGGCCCCATCAATCTGAAAGGTTGCCGTTTGCTTATCAATGTCAGCGAGCAGCACGTCAGCTGGGGCTGCCTGGTTGGCCTGAGCCTGGCCGGTCTTGAGCGCATCATCAGTTGGCATCAGCTCCAGCAGCTGGTCGGTCGTACCAAAAAACGCTACGTCTGCCGCCGTTTTTTGGTGCAGGCGATAGATGCGTGGGTCGTCGCGATTGAGCACCACGGTATCAGTGGTTGCCTGGGCGATTTTTGCCAAGAAACCAGCCGCCGTGTCGATCTCGCCAAACCGATCCAGCTGATCGCGCATGACATTGAGCAGTAGACTGTAGCGCGGCGGTACCAATTGAACAAACTTGACTGCCCAGGCCTCGTCAAGCTCCAGCACCGCGATGTCGGCATCTAGCCGCCCGCGCATGTCTACCTCGCCGAGCAGCGCCGCCGCCACGCCACGCGAGAAATTACTGCCCGTGCGATTGGTAAAAACCTTGAGGCCGGCCGCCTCGAGCAGTTCAACAACGATTTTAGTAGTAGTGGTCTTACCATTCGTGCCGCTGATAACCACCACGCCGTGCGGTATTTGCGCCAGAGTGCGAGTGATAAAACCCGGGTCGATCTTTTCGATAACTAACCCCGGGAGTGCCGAGCCGCCACCGCGTAGGCGAGCAGCTTGTTTGACGGTTTTGCCGATGAGTGTGCTGAGAATCTGTCGTGACATATTTCGTATTATACCGCGCCCAAGCAGTGTGCTACAATAGAACTATGTTTTTGGTGGGTATTTTCCAGTGGTGGTATGGTGCAGGCTGGCGGCGGCATATGCAGCGCGTTGGTCTCGGCGTGCTGCGGACGGCCGATTTTTTCTCAATCGGTCTGTTGGTGCGGACGCTGTTCGATCCATTTCGCCAAATTTCTGCAGGGCAAATTCGTGCTCAGGCGCCGCTCACCGTGAAAATGCAGGCCTTTTTTGACCGACTGTTCTCGCGAGCAGTTGGTGCAGTGGTGCGGCTTCTGGTACTGTTTGCGGGGCTGGTGGTTATTAGCCTGCGGGTAGTGTGGGCGGTCGGTAGTATCGTGGTGTGGGCGCTGTTACCCGTAACGCCGGTGATAGGAATTATCTTGTGGCAGATGAGGGTTTTGGCATGAACGAGGTGCGGCCGGAGTTTCGCTATCACAGCTTGCGGGCGCAAAAGGCGCGGTTCACGGCGCGGTTTGGTGCGGTCTGGCATGTATTGGTGGTGCTCGTCGCTGTTGCATTGGGGCTGGGTGGCGTTTGGCTATTGATCAAGCACGGGCCGGTTGGCTGGTTGATGATCGGTCTGGTGGGGCCACTGGCGATGCTCAGTGTGTGGTGGCAGGGCGATCTCAAGACGATGGCGGTGAGCGCACGGGCGGAGACGATTGATGATGTGATGGCAGCGGATGTGCTGGGCCGCCTGAGCCAGAGGCCGTCACCGAAAGAGATCGCGCTGGCGGTTGGTCAGTCGCGGGCCGGGCAATTCCTCGGGGTGCGGTTGGGCCTCACACCGAACTTTTTGGCGAATATCGCCTCGGATAACCCGAATGATACGTCAGCCTTGTGGCAATCAGCGCTGCAGATTTGGCGTGATACCAACAGCCCAAAGGTGACAGGCGCGGTGTTAGCTGCGGCAATTGTCGAGCAATTTCCGAATCATGACGCTCTGCTAGCAAATCTAAAAATTGATTTTCGTGATGTGCTGGGTGGCATTATGTGGTATGAGCGTCTCAAGTCGTTGATCGAGCAGTTCAAGCAAAAGCCGCTCCACACTGGCGGCATTGCACGCGATTGGTCGTTTGGCTATACGCCGCTATTGAGCCGGTTCGCCCAGAACCTCAGCCTGCAGGTATCGGGCGGGACGATGATCTCGCAGCTGGACGCTCATCAGGCGGCGCTGGAGCAGCTGATGACAATTTTTGGCTCGAATGGCCGGCAGAATGCAGCGCTGGTCGGGCTCAATGGGGCCGGCAAGAGTACGGTCGTGGCGGCGTTCGCTGAGATGCTCATTGACGGACATAAAACCGTGCCGTCATCGCTGCTCTATCGGCAGATTTTCCTGCTGGACGCCTCGTCGCTGATCTCGGCAGCAGCCGGTCGGGGCGAGCTGGAAGCGCTGGTGACGCAGATTCTCAACGAAGCATTTTTATCAAAGAATGTCATTTTGTGTCTCGATAATGCTCAGCTGTTTTTCGAGGAGGGCGTTGGTTCGGTTGATCTGAGTAATTTGCTACTGCCAATCTTGGAGGCGGGCAGGCTGCGAATTATCCTCACCATGGATAGTCAGCGCTACTTGCAGATTTCTCAGCGCAACGCCCAGCTGGCGACGGCGCTCAATACCATTGTTATTGAGCCATCATCGCCGGAGGAGACGGTGCGAATTATGCGTGATCAGCTGATCAGCCTTGAACATCGCCACAAAGTGACCTACATGTATCAAGCCATCGCCGAAGCCTACCGCGTCGGCGAGCGCTATGTCCAAGACGTGGCGATGCCAGGTCGGGCACTCAAGGTGCTGGAGGCGGCAGCTCATTATGCGTCGTCCGGTCTGGTGACGGCCCAGTCGGTTGATGACGCAGTCGAAAAAACCATGGGTATCAAGATTGCGACTGCCTCGACTAATGACGAACGGGAGAAACTCTTGAACCTCGAAGACCTGATTCATCAACGGATGATCAATCAAACGCGTGCCGTTAGCGTCATCTCTGATGCGATTCGGCGAGCGCGCGCCGGCGTGCGCAATCCTGATCGGCCGATTGGTACGTTTTTGTTCCTCGGTCCGACTGGTGTCGGTAAAACTGAGCTGTCCAAAGCGCTGGCGGATATCTATTTTGGCGGCGAGGGCAATCTCATCCGGCTGGATCTCAACGAATTTGTTCGGGCCGAGGACGTGGCGCGGCTGATCGCTGATGGGGCGAATGATCCGATGAGCCTGACCGCCCAGGTGCAGAAGCGACCATTCTCGGTGGTACTGCTCGATGAAATTGAAAAGGCGCATCCGCAGGTGCTCACGACGCTTTTACAGTTACTGGACGAGGGAATTTTACGTGACGAGAAAAACCGTGATATTAGTTTTCGTGACGCCATTATTATCGCCACATCGAATGCTGGGGCTGAGCGGATCCGCGAATACATCGAGCGTGGCTACCAACTGGAGCAGTTTGAGCAAACATTTATCAATGAGCTGATCAATGCTAACCTATTTCGTCCGGAATTCTTGAACCGCTTTGATGAAATCGTGCTATTTCGTCCCTTGGGCAAAGAAGAGCTGCTGCAGGTCGTTGATCTCATTTTGGCTGGTATCAATCGAACGCTGGCGCCACAAAAAATCCAAGTCGCCGTCGAAGAGGCGGGTAAAAAATTACTGGTTGACGCTGGCTACGACCCGCGCCTCGGCGCCCGTCCGATGCGCCGTGTGGTGCAGCGAGCTGTCGAGAATACCGTTGCCAAGCAGCTACTCGCTGGCACCGTCGCGCCGGGCTCAACGACGATTATCACGGCGGAGCAGATACGAGCGGTGGTCGGCGAGGCGGCCGATGGCAGTAGTATGGTGTCCCCAGGCCCGGGCGTGCCGCCGATATTACTCGGATAGTAGAGTTGCCAATATAATTTAATATTGTATAATAGGCACATGGCTAAGAGCGGTATGGAGTTTTCCGGGCGCGGAAGTGAGATTAAAGCGCAATCGCCCCATTCAATTGAGGGGCTTGTAGAGAGTGGTTTTATTGATGAAAGTGGGCAACTAACCGAGCGGACACGTCGCGCCATACCGCGAGGGGGCGTAGAGGTAGTAACACCTATTAAGGTGCTAGAGGATGGAGAATTGGTTGACCCGAAGCTTTCAAGAGAGGTGCAGGATTCCTGTTTTGTTATTGCGGACGGGGTAATTGTAGGGGGGTGTTTTCTTGATCTCCCCGGGTCTGAGATGGTTGAATATAACGGCCGCATCTCCAACCATGGCTTTGTTACCATATGCCAAGATCCTATGCTCGTGAATATTGTCGAGCAACTTGAAGATATAGCTCGGGAAGATCAACATACTAGGCTAACACTACGGGATATGGGTGCTCTCGGATTTGGCGGCTTTGTCGCTGGTGGAGGTATGTCATGGCTAGGTTCTGGCGAGCCATTTCTGACGACAGCTGGGACTGTCGTGGGCGGTGCGGTTGGGTCAATTGGTTTTCGACTGACTAAAAGAAAATGGCTTGAGGGGCAGGTAGAACAACTTAGTCGGGTAATACATGAACGCCCCGACAACATTACCATTAACCTCGACCTTATTGACAAGGCGCGAGCGAGCAAGCCGTCACCGGTGGTATCTAGTCTGCAGTGGTTTTGGAAGACGAGCAGAGTCGACTCTAACTTTAGATTTGATGCACAGATAATAACTATCAATAATATTATTCGGTTTATATTTAGAGATCCGCGATATAACTCGGACGCCCTTATGTTTGCCAAGAAGTGCCAAGAGTGCCAACAAGAGTATGACGCAATACAGCGTGAGCGAGCCGCACTGGAAGTTCGTACTAGCATGGGCATAAAAACTAACGATGGTCAATTGGACGCGCGTGAGAGTCATACTGATGAATATTTGGCAGACTGTTTCTTGCAGCTGTTCGATGGTGTGAAAGAGACACACGACCGACTAGAGCGGGAAGAACAGCAACGACAATCGCGGCGCGAGTTTGATGCCACGATAGAGCGCCTCACGACCGTTACCGAAGAAGAAATTAAGTGTCAATCAGCGAAAGTATTTCATGATGAGTTGATGCGGTCTCTGAGCGGAGAAACGCTGATAGGTTTTAGTGGAGGCGAACAAGGCGTCTATACATCAGCAATAATATGGGCAATGGACTTCATCCATAAATTACCGCGGATGATAACCCCCAGCCTGTCGGTATATAAGGCGTATGATCATTTTCAAAGTAAAATCAAAGTCATGACAGACGGCAGGTTGACATTGCCAACAACTGATGAATTCCAACAAAAATACCCCGTCATCGACCAGGGTATCGTCTAGTATAGTGGTACCCCGCACAGGAATCGAACCTGCAACCTTTGGTACCGGAAACCAACGCTCTATCCAGTTGAGCTAACGGGGCATAACTAACGCGCTGATAGGAAAAGGTCCGGTAGGAAAGCGCGAAAATCATGGTACACCCGGCAAGATTCGAACTTGCGACCCCTTGGTTCGAAGCCAAGTACTCTAATCCACTGAGCTACGGGTGCACACGAGGGTATTATACCACGCGCCGCGCCTAAATAGAAATGATATAATGTATCATATGGAGATACGAACAGAGATTCCGTTGCAACAATATACGACGATGCGCCTCGGCGGCACAGCACGCTTTATGGCATCGGCGACGTCGGTGAATGAGGTTAGGGAGCTATATAAAAGTGCCAAGGTGCAGGGCATACCGATCTTTGTCCTCGGCGGCGGCAGTAATGTCATCGCTCGCGACGAAGGGTTTGAGGGGGCGGTGCTACTCAATCGAATCAAGGGGTTTGCAGTGCTGACTGATGATGGTCAGACGGCAACGATCAAGGTTGGTGCGGGTGAAATATGGGATGAGGTGGTTAAGCGTACAGTTACCATGGGACTGAGCGGCATTGAGGCGATGTCGGCCATCCCTGGTACAGCCGGCGCCGCACCGGTACAGAACGTTGGTGCATACGGCCAGGAAGTTGCTGATGTGCTCACTGAGCTAGAGGCGTACGACTCGCTGACTGACCGGGTGGTGACCTTAGGCGCAGCGGAATGCGGGTTTTCATATCGGCATAGTATTTTTCGTGGTGAGGCGAGCGGCCGCTACTGCATTCTCTCAATTACCATCAAGCTCCATCACGCAGCGCCAAAACCGCCGTTCTATGCCGGCTTGCAGCGGTATTTGACCAACATGAACATCACGACCTTTACGCCGCAGGTGATTCGTGACGCGGTTATGGCGATTCGGTTTGATAAGTTACCCGATCCGACCGAGCGACCTAACGCTGGTTCATTCTTCAAGAACGCGCTGATTGAATCATGGCAGCTCGATGAACTTCGTGAACAGTATCCGGATGTGCCGTCCTATGACATGCCGGACGGCCGACACAAGGTGCCGACGGGTTGGCTGATTGAACAGGCTGGGCTCAAGGGGGTATTGCTTCACGGCATGCGGGTGCACGACAAGAACGCGCTGGTATTAATCAATGAATCGGCGACCAGCTACCACGATCTGGCGGCGGCACGTGACGCCATTATCCAGGCAGTGTACGATAAGTTCCACATCCAGATCCAACAAGAACCGTTAGAAATTTGAGCGCCAAAACGCTTGCGCTTATGCATATTTCCGAGTATGATGGGGGTATGAAGGGACGGGGGTTTACGCTAGTCGAGCTGATCATTGCTATTGCTGTCATGGCGATTCTATTGGTGCTCGCGACATTAAGTTTTCGTAATTATCAGGCGGCGGCACGTGACAAGGAGCGTGAGGCCGATGTCCTCGCTCTGCAGAACTATCTCGAGAGTGTCTATCCACGGGAAATTCGCGACAGTGCCGGTAACGTCATCAAGCCCGCTGGCGGCTATCCGGCGTACGTTTCCGGGGCTAGCGGCGCTGGCAAGATGAGTGCGGCGCAGTTTGCAGCGGCGTTTGACGAACTGGGTGGTGCCGCCAAGACTGGCCCGCTGGATCGAGAACGCCTCATTTCAGCGATTAACGGTACATTCGGTGTCAATCCAATAACTAACATTAGTCAACTGCTTGCCAAAAAAGATGATTACGAAAACACCAAGATCACTAACTATCCAAATGGTGCGTACATTTACGTTGCCGGCGCTAAGGATGGTGTATGTGATGAGGCGGGCGCAGCCTGTCGGCGCTATACGATTTTTTATCATTTAGAAACGAAGGAGCCGGGTAAATGGCAAGTACTCAACAGCAAACGTCTCTAAGGCATAAGGGCTATAAAAACGGCTTTACCGTCATTGAATTGATGATCACCTTGATTATTGCCGGGATCTTTTTAATGAGTGGCTACCAGTTGTACGGGGCGGTATTGGTACGTAATACCGAGGCTCGCCGCACCTCAGAAGCTGCCAATCTCGGCTACGGCATCCTACGTGAACGTGGTTTGTATAAAACGGTGTCTGAGGTTTGTGGTAGTGGTGCAGTCAAGACTGAACACGTGACGCCACCGACCACGCCAACATTGCCGGATCCAGTACGTGCCCGAGTCGAATATTGCAAAGTGCCAAACAGCATCGCGGTCATTCGTGTTGCGGTAATTATTACTTATGGAACGCCAGCGCAGGAGGTGGTGCATGCGACGTACATTTCGGGCTAATTCTAATCGGCAGTACAGCCAGGGCTTTACGCTGATCGAGATCTTGGCGATTGCGCCAGTCATTATTTTGGTACTGGCGGGTATTATTGGCCTAATCATTAATCTCACTGGTTCGTCAATGGTCACCAGCGCCAAGTCACAATTACAGAGTGATGTGCTAACGGCACTTGATCGAATTGAGGCAGATGTACGGCTCAGTACCACGCTTGAGGGAACAACATCCTCGTATGTGCGCATACATAGTCTCGCTACCAGCGAAAACCCCTATAGTTCGACGCGGCGCCTGATCCAAAAAAGTGATTGCGGCGTGGCGTGGGGAGCGGTTGCTATCGCTGACGCCAAGACCTATACGACTGAGTATTTCCAGAGTGGCTCGGAACTCAAGCGCAAGACGATGTACGATGGCTCATGTCCGAGCGCCACCGACCGTATCTGGCAGTTGGACGGGGCAGTCGAAACGATCATCGATACCAGTACGGTGCTTAATTTCAATGTTTGCAAGATCAATGACGGTACGCTCAAAGTCAGCCTCGGGGTAACCAAGACGGTTGCGGGTCAGAATATCGAATATTCCAGTCAGCGCTTCGTCAAGTCAATCAATGTTCCTGTAAACGGCACTGCCGGCGCCTCGTGTCCATAGCGGGTTCGGGTGGGTCGTGTGGATAACGCCCGTTTCGAGCAGGAAGTACTTTGAGGTACTACCTCTGTTTTTATGGCCAACGTGAGTCGAATCAGGGAATTATTCATAAAATGCTTGCGCTTTTATAATCGCTTTGCTACAATCAAGTTACAATAATAACTAACTAAAAATAGGGGGCAAATCAGAAATGATTTCTTCAAACAAAACTAAAGGTTTCACATTGGTTGAGCTCTTGATCGTTATCGTGGTCATCGCTATCTTGGCTGCTATTTCGATTGTGGCGTACAATGGTGTGACACAAAAAGCACGTGACGATGAGCGCATATCAGATGCACGCAACATCATTAACGCCATTTCATCATACAATGCTGAAAATGAAGGTAAATGGCTTACTGCTAGTGATGCCGATAAGACCATATTAAAGGGCTATAATACAGTTAAGGTGCCAGCAAAGGCTGTTGATAAGCTTAGTGATAATACCGTCGATAAAGACCACTATAAGCTAGAGACATGTGGTAGTCCTCAAACTGGTGCAAAGATTACTATTTGGAACGAGGCCAAGAATGCCATTCACACCGAAACCTATACGGCTGGATCGGGTTGCTAGGCTGAGAGAACTAAAAGACCAAACAAAAGAGCTCCAAGGGGTATGTGGAGCTCTTTTATTCGCGCGGGTAGATAGTTTATCGGCATGTACCTGCTGTCATATTCTGAATTCCACTATTTGGACTTTCTTCTCGAAGGTACTCGACTCGGACGCCAGTAGCTTCTTTTTTATTGGAGGTAAATCCGTTATTTTTACAAAGTTGAAATTTATACGTATCGCGGCCGGCACTAATAGACGAGCCCACTTTTGTCGAGTCGGTTAGATTTGGCGGTAGTTTAACGACAGTGTAGCTAGCAAGGTCATTGATGTCGGGCCAAAAATCGCGGTCTGACTTATGGATTGCGGCGGCATTGACAATATTACGTGCATTTGATTCTCGTTCCCTATCACGTGCTTTTTGTGTCACACCATTGTACGCCACAATCGAAATAGCAGCCAAGATAGCGATGACCACGATAACGATCAAGAGCTCAACCAATGTGAAACCTTTAGTTTTGTTTGAAGAAATCATTTCTGATTTGCCCCCCCAAGTTATTTAGTATTACTTATATGGTAGCGGAAAACGCGCCGCAAGACTAGTAGTTTGCTGCTTAATTTTTGCGTATTCTGCCGAGTCCTCTGCGGTTATCGCTGTGATAATCCACTTGGCAATCTGTTTGACTTCCGCCTCCGTCATGCCGCGTGTCGTCACCGCTGGCGTGCCGAGGCGTAGGCCGCTTGGACGGAATGGTGGCAGGGTGTCGTTCGGTATAGCATTGGCGTTGGCGGTGATGCCACTGGCCTCTAGCCGTTCCTGAGCAGTCTTGCCGTCAATGCCGAAGCTGCCATAGATGTCCGCTAACACTAGATGGTTGCTGGTGCCGCCTGTTACTAATGTCAGGCCGCCGCGCTTCAATTCATCTGCCAGAACGGCCGCATTCTTTACGATTTGCTGGGCGTATTCCGTGAACTCTGGACGTAGCGCCTCGCCAAAGGCCACTGCCTTGGCGGCGATGGTGTGCATGTGCGGGCCGCCTTGAGTGCCAGGGAAGACCGCCCGGTCGATCAGTGTCGGCAAGTTTTCCAAAGTTTTTTCTGGCCGCTTCAAAGGATTGCTGGCTATGCCCCTCGACAAAATTAAGCCGCCGCGTGGGCCACGCAAGGTTTTGTGCGTGGTAGTGGTGATAACGTGAAAGCCATAATCAAACGGATTTTTAGCCACGCCGCCAACGATTAATCCAGCGATGTGGCTCATATCCGCCATCAACATAGCGCCGACTTCGTTGCCAATCTCGGCAAACTTGGCGTAATCCAGTTCCCGCGGATAGGCCGAGAAGCCCGCCAAGATGATTTTTGGCCGATGTTCTAGCGCCAAACGGCGAATTTCTTCATAGTCAATTTCGCCAGTCTCGACGTCCTTGATGCCGTAGCGGATGAAGGTATATTCGCGGGCCGAGCGAGTCACCGGTGCACCATGTGTTAAGTGGCCGCCGTGTGCCAAATCCATCGCCAAAATGGTATCGCCCGGCTCGCACCACGCATAATACACCGCCTCATTCGCCTGGGCGCCGGAGTGCGGCTGGACATTGGCGTGATCAGCGCCGAATAGCTTTTTAGCGCGGTCAATCGCCAGTTGCTCAATTTGGTCGGTATTGTCCTGCCCGCCATAGTAGCGCCGGCCTGGATAGCCCTCAGAATATTTGTTGGTAAAGACGCTACCCAGCGCTTTGAGTACACTAGTTGAAACGTAATTTTCGCTTGGGATCAGCTCAATCCCCCGTTGTTGTCGTTTTATTTCTGCCGCAATTAAATCGGCGACCTGTGTATCTTGCATAACACTCCCTCCTTTTCCTTTATTATAGCACTTTACATCATATATCATGTGTGATATATTGTACGCTATGAGCATGAATGACTATCTCCAAAAAATCGGCGTTATTATCAATGAAAATCGTAATCGTAAAGGCCTCACGCAGACGCAACTAGCGGAGGCTATTGGTACATCACAAAGTGCCATCAACCGTATCGAGAACGGCGGTCAAAATATCAGTGTCGAGATGCTAATGAGGATTAGTGATGTACTCAACTGTAACATCGTGACGCTCAATCACTCGGGCAAGATGAACTTTCGGGTGCATGGCGGTAAAAAACTTTCTGGTGATATATCGGTCAAAACGAGCAAGAATGCGGCCGTGGGGCTGCTCTGCGCCAGCTTGCTCAACAGGGGAAAAACGACGCTACGTCATGTGGCGCGTATCGAAGAGGTTAACCGGATCATTGAGGTGCTCAACTCGATTGGCGTTAAAACCCGTTGGCTGCGAAAGAACGACCTGGAGATTATACCACCGGCGCGGCTGAGGCTGGAGGATATGGATATCGCTGCTGCCAAGCGCACGCGTACTGTGATCATGTTCCTTGGCCCGCTGCTTCATCAATATCATGATTTTCAGTTGCCATTTGCCGGTGGCTGTAATCTCGGTAAGCGCACGGTGGAGCCACATCTGTCGGGCCTGAAGCATTTTGGGATGCAGGTAGCGGCCGAGGGTGGGTACTATCATGCGCGCGTCGAGCCGACAACGGGCGATCGGATAATTTTATTGACTGAGCGCGGCGACACGGTGACGGAAAACGTTATCATGGCGGCGGCGCTGTCACCAGACACCACCATCATCCGCAACGCCAGCCCGAACTACATGGTGCAGGATGTGTGTTTCTTCTTGCAGAAATTGGGCGTGACCATCGAAGGAATTGGTACAACGACACTGAAAATCACGGGCCGGTCGCACATCAATACAGCAGTTGATTATTACCCATCTGAAGACCCGATCGAGGCGATGAGCTTTATCGCGGCGGCCGTGGTGACTGACTCAGAAATCACGGTGCGCCGGGCGCCAATTGAGTTTCTGGAAATTGAGCTGGCAACATTGGCTGAGATGGGTTTGCAATATGAGTTAAGTGAGGAATATGCAGCCAACAACGGTCGTACTCGCTTGGTGGATATCACGCTGAAACACTCCAAGTTGGTTGCGCCAAAAGACAAGATTCACGCGCTGCCGTTTCCGGGGATTAATATGGACAACTTGCCGTTCTTGGGGCTGATTGCGACCGTCGCTAAAGGCCGGACATTGGTGCACGACTGGAGTTATGAGAATCGAGCGATTTATTTCACCGAGCTGAGTAAATTGAATGCGCAGATTGAACTGGTTGATCCGCATCGGGTGTATATCACCGGTCCAACCAGGTGGAAGCCCGCTGATGTCGTGGCACCGCCAGCGCTGCGGCCGTCGGTTGTGGTACTGCTCGCTATGTTAGCGGCACCGGGCGTGTCAATCTTGCGCGATGTGTATTCGATCAATCGCGGCTACGAGGAACTAGCGCAGCGGCTCAATTCACTGGGTGCAGAAATTGAAGTTATTACCGAGTAGTTACGCAGTGTTCTGCTATCGGCTCTATTTGGTTGTGTGGCGGGCGGGAAACAGAAACTTGAGATAATCCTTGAGCATTCGTGCACCCGATATGATCGGTAGATAGGCTATGAGCTGGCAATGAATGTACTGCATCAGTAGCTCATCGCTGGCAATAATTTGTGCCGCCCGCCGCATATTAGCGTAGAGCGAGGTGGTTTCGTCCTCTGGACTTACACCGCTCACCTCGAGACAGGCAATTGGTTTAATGTCAGCAACACCACCGTCACTGGTAGAGATGAGCAGCTTGAGATTGGCAATGTCTTTTTCCCATGATGTGCCGCAGGCCTCGAGGCCAATGATCGGCACGTTGATAGCAATGTCTGAGCCAATCGCCAGCGCTCGTCCCAGGGTCTCGTCGTAATCTTGGATGTAGTGGACGCGCTCACGCAGTGCAGGGTCGCTATCGACGAGCTTGAGGATGGTCAGGAGCTGCTGATACATATCATGATCGCCCTGATGAACCTTACCGGCAAGAATATAGTGAGCGTTGCTATCGAGCAAAATCTGCTTGAGTACTTCTGGGCGCTCAAATGGTAGATGCGGCCGCTTATAATTGGCGAATCGCCGCTTGAAGTCAAACACCAGCGCGTCTTCGGGCAGGTGAACTGGATTATTGTATTGATCCTTGCGCTTTACAAGGACTCGGTTTAGCTCCAGCCGGCCTACGCGTTTGAGTGAGCGAATGGTGTTGGCGGGTAACGTGGCGATCGCCTTTTGATACTGCTCTGTTGGCAAGCCAAATTTATCAAGGATGGTATGCTCACGATAGGCCTGCAGAATTTCCGGCAGCACCCATGTTTCTAGGTCAATGCCGTTGGTGATGGCATGGAATTTGACCTTGTCATTGTTGCGGTCGCGGAAATTTGCCACACAGGCGTGCAGTTTACTGACGCCATTTTTGGCTTCGGTTAGTTCAATTGCTAGCAAGTTTGGTCGCAAGTGGTCTCCCCGAAATTGCTCCATCAGCCAGCAGCGCACGGCGTTGCTTTTGAGGTTTGGCAGTACTAATTTTTCAAATTGCGAGCGGTGGAATTCTGGTTCAGCTGCCTGGAGCAGGGTGTGGTTGGTGTAGAGCGTGTGTTTGCGGACGTAAACAATTGCTTCATATAGGTTCATGCCATTGGCGCATAGTTCATCCAGCCGAGCCAATGCCGCAAAAATTGTCGCGGTTTCGTTGAGCTGGATGACAGCTGGCTTGATGCCGAGCAGCTTCAAGGCTTTATAGCCGCCAAACCCGAGCGCAACTTCTTGGTAGAGTCGGTGATCGCCCGAACCTTCTCCTTCGTACAACTGTCCAAAGTTTGGCTCTGAGATGGTGACGAACTGCGTTGAGCCAAGTGTCTTTTTGAAAATACTTAAACTAGCATCAGGAAAGCCGGCAGAGCTAACCGACACCTCATCAATATAATGAAAGCCATACTCCTGGGGCGAGACCTTCTCAACGTATTCAGTTTGTGCGAGGTCAGTAATTTTTTGGTGCGACTCACTGCGGTAAAACGGTGTCACTACCACAAATGGTACCTCTAACTTTTCGGCCACCCGTCGAGTATCTGCCGCCAATACGCCCAGGCCGCCACCGCCTTTGATGCCGTTGGCTTTGTCATAAATTTCCATTGTCCAGTAAACGTATGGCCGCGACTCAGACAGTTGATGTGTTAGGCTGCTGCGCTCAATCACGTCATAAAATTCGGAGGCGTCTTCGATGTCCTGTGGCTGGTATGGTGAAGTGTTTGTGTATGAATATGAATCCATGATGCCCTTTTCGCGGATTGAAATTATCTAACATTGGTGCGGGTGGGGAGAATCGAACTCCCATCTCAAGTTTGGAAAACTTGCATACTAGCCGCTGTACTACACCCGCGAGCTTGCACTATTGTACCAGAAAGATGCTATAATGTGAACATGCCCTGATAGCTCAGCTGGATAGAGCAGAGGACTTCTAAGCCTAAGGTCGTAGGTTCGAATCCTACTCGGGGCGCCAGGAATGATCGAAGGAGGGTCATATGGATGCTAGTGGTAAACCTCGAATGTCGCGTCGGTTAGTTCAGCGGTTAATGGCGCATCGGCCACGGACGCAGCCGGCGTTTGGTAATACCGGTCGAAGTCGTCGAGTGAGCGACCGCAACTGTGATCGTCAGCGGATCGGGAATTATCAGTCATCAGCGCTGGGTGCGCGTGGTTATATGCCGCCAACGAGCGCTGACGATACACTGGAAGACCATGACACGACTAGTGATGTTCCGCTCTCTAATCGTACCTTTGCGGGTAATTCGCTGCGCCAGGCAGAGCCATCGTCCCCGTCACAAAATGTCCCAGGCAGTGTGCCACCGGGCGGTCCTGCTGATAATATTACTCGTCCGTCGCTACCATCGCCTCGATTTCAAGAGCCGCCTTCATGTGGCCACGATCCATTTTCGTAAGCAGTACGATTTATTATGCATACTAAAACCCCAGAAAACTGGGGTTTAATAATTCCTTGGAGGGCCAGGAGGGGCTCGAACCCTCGACACCCTGCTTAAGAGGCAGGTGCTCTAACCAGCTGAGCTACTGGCCCAATCAGTCCGGATTATAGCATAATGAGCGGTAAAGGTAAACATAACGCCGCACCTTTTGCTACGGACAATGCTTGGGGCGAATGATGGGGCTCGAACCCACGGCCTCCGGAGCCACAATCCAGCGCTCTAACCAACTGAGCTACATCCGCCAAGCTTCCCGATTATACCACAGGCGGCTACCATCCTCAAGGCGCTCGACGTGCTCATCCTGATTTGCTACAATCAAACAATGAAATCTCTCAATGGTGCAGAACTCGCGTCGTTTATTAAGCAGCGTCAGGCCAAGCAAGTGCGCATGCTCCGTCAAGCGCATCACATCCAGCCACGCCTCGCCATCGTCACCGATTCGGACAATCCAGTCATCGCTACCTACATGCGCCTCAAGCAGCGCTACGGTGCGGATATCTTGATTGAGGTAGAAATTTGTCGGGTGGCGACTCGTCACCTACCGGAGACGATCACGGCGCTGAACCAACGCGATGACGTCCAGGGAATCATTGTCCAACTACCGCTCGCCGAGCCGGAGCAGACCGATCAAATTGTGCGGCTGGTAGCACCAGAAAAAGACGTCGATGGCCTCAATTCTGAGCAAACACGGTTTGATCCGGCGACACCGATGGCCATCAATTGGCTGCTAGCGGGCTATAGTGTGGAGCTGGCTGGTAAAAGGTTGGCCATTGTTGGGCGTGGGCGGCTGGTTGGCGCGCCGCTGGAGCGGATGTGGCGAGCGTCGGGACTGGACGTAACGGTATTTAGTAGGGGTGATGATTTATCGCGACTACACGAATATGATGTCATCGTCACGGCAACCGGCGTGGCAGGGCTGATTCAGCCAAATATGATCCGACCTGGTGCGGTGGTGGTTGACGCAGGAACCGCCTCGGAGGATGGCAAGATTGTTGGTGACGTGGCACCGGCGAATCGGACGCGCACCGATATTCACTTGACACCAGAAAAAGGCGGCATCGGCCCACTGACGGTGAGTGCATTATTTGATAATGTGATTACCGCGTGCCTGCGCCGGGTCAATATCCGGTAGAAACTCACGGCTTTGTAATGACTGATTTGACCTGGGCGACGACTTGGCGTGGGGTGAGGTTGGCCTTGACGATGTAGCCTTGGATGCCAAGTGAACGCATCTCGCGCGGGGCTTCTTCTTCGCCGAGGTTGGTCAGCACGATAACCGGTATGGTCTTGCCCCACGCGTGTGAGCGAATACGCCGCAAGGCCTCGGCTCCATTCATCTCTGGCATCTGGATATCCAGTAAAATGACATCTGGACGAAACGATTCGACGAGTGCCACGCCAATTGTACCATTACTCGCTAGTCGTACGTCAAACCCGTCTGCCTCGAACTTCATTCGGTACATCTGACTGATCGTCGCATCATCTTCGATGATAGCAATTTTAACCATAATTGTATTATAGCAGGCAGTGGTGTATTGTAAAACTAGCACAAAAGAGGTGGGCAAAGTGACAATAAAGCAGCGTGAAAGCGTAACTATTCAGCCAGAGCGTTATGGCTGGGTTGAGTTGTCAGAGCGCAGGGCGGAACTTGAGCTGGATCAGTGGCGGATTCATCCAGTGCCGATGCGTGACCGATATCAGACGCAATCCCACGAGAAGGTAGTGGTGGAGCTAGAAGAGCTGACTGGTATGGGCTTTCATGGTGATTGTGATCTTAACGCAGCGATTGGGCGCCAGCGAACGAGGATTGATGATACCAATCCAGCGACATGCGAGTTGATCGCTCGGGTTCCTGGCGTCGAGGATTGGCTGGAACTGATACCGACGGCGGCAGCACTGGACCTGTTATATGATCCGAGCATTGAGCGATTAGCGAATGGCAAACCAGTCTCGCCAGTGGTGCGCGACTGGGCCTGTAATATTTTGGATGCGCACGGTATTCGCAGTCGCGGTGAAATTGTTCAGGCTATTCTTGCCAGGCACGTTATTGATCAAGCGTCTCTGGGCGCCACAGAGCAGCAGTGGGTTAGTCTAGCTTGCGGCGCTGCTCAGCCGGTTTGTCATGCGCTCCGGCACATCAAAGAGAATGGTCATGCTGTGCCGCGAGTCACACTGGTTGATCTTGACCGGTCGGCGCTTAAGGCTGCGCAAATGTATGCTCAGACAGCAGAGGTTGAGCAGTTTATTGATATTCTCCGTATGAATATTCTGCACCCTCAGGGTGTAGCCCTGCCCGTAGTAGACGCGCGAACGAACGTGGCAGCTCGAGCACTGCGGCGACGGGTTGGCCTTGAGGCAGCCGCATATGATGCAGTCGATGCTGTTGGAATTTTGGAGTATGTACCCGAGGCGCTTCCAGATGAAAGTCCGACGGCGTTGCAGGTTAATGCCGCAACTTTCCTAGCTAATGCTGCTCAACTGGTGAAACCCGGCGGGTTGCTGCTCGTTGGTAATATGCGTGATACGCATCCGCAGCTAGGCTTTACGCTTAATGTTGTGCAGTGGCCATATATCCAGCCTCGGTCAATCGAAACAATGCAGCGGATTGTGGAGGTGGCGGGTCTGGGTGATTGGCGGGTCGATGTATATTGTCCTGATGATGGCGTCTATGCACTGTATGCTATGCGTAGACCAAAGGTTGGTGGTACACTAGAAATATGACGAGGGAGTGGGCATGGAGATAGCGGGGCTGATCATTGCCGGGGTGATGTCGCTGGTGTTTGGCCTTATGGTCGTGGCTCATCAACCACGCCAGCCGGCAACCCGGTTCTTTTTTGTGCTGACGGTTGGCATTGCGCTGTGGGCACTGGGTATTGCGGCGTTTTTAGCGACTAATGTGCTGGTGGCGGCACTAATATACCTGAGGATATATTACATCGGAGCAGCGCTGATCGCGGTAGCCATGATCTCGGTGGCGGCTCATATCGGCTCCCGACGAACGATGAAATGGTTACCGGCCACTGCTTGGGTGTTATTCAGTATCGTTGCTGCGGTGATTGTCGTGCGAGTTGATTGGCTGATAGCACAAGTGGTAGTGGATGAGCATACCGTCGTCATCCATCCGATCGGCTATTTCATCTATATGGCGTATTTCATACTGCTGTTTTTGGCGGCACTGGTAATTCTTGCGTATCAGGCTCGTCGTCGCAGCGCGCTCCTGGTGCGCTCTCAGCTACGGCTTATTTCTCATGCGTACGGGATTGCTGGCAGTGTAGGTATGATATTTAATTTACTGCTGCCGGCTATTGGCCGCTATGACCTCATCTGGATTGGGCCGCTGAGCACTTTTATTTTTATACCGCTGGCGTATCTGACAATTGTCAAGCATCGTCTCTTTGGTCTGAAAGATGCGGCGGTGCGAACGATTGCATATGCGATGTTGTTGAGCTTGTTAGCGATCGTATATTACGCGGCGACGTATATTATCTCGGCGATTGTCAGTGCGCTCAGCGGTCACGACATCGGTGGGATACCGGGCTTTTGGGGCGTGCTGGCAGCATTGTTTTTAGGGTTTTTGTTTCAACCGACCAAGCAGTTTTTTGATCGCCTGACCGACAAGTTGTTTTATCGACAGGATTATACCATTGAAAGTTTTATCAACGAGATTGGGCAAATTTTGCTGCACACAATGGGGCTGCGGCTGCTGACGACTCGATTAGCGGCGTGCCTGACGCGGCTCCTCAAGGCTCGTCAGGTGATCTTTGCGGTCTATGATGACGGGCACTTTCGGATATTTGGCTCACGTGGACATACTCGTCCGCCGCAAGTGGACCTAACGGGACTAGCAGTGCAACACCAAATTGAACAACTTGATGACGTAGCGGTGGTCGAATCATTGCCAGAGCAGCTACGGCGGACGATGAAACTACAAAAGCTGGCTATCGTCATGACATTATCGCTGCAGGAGGATATTGTTGGTTTTGTGCTGATCGGCGAAAGTCAGAAAAATAATTATGTCGAGCGCGATCTCTCAATGCTTCGGGCGGTGCGCGGTGAGCTGGCGATTGCGATTAAAAATGCTCAGTCGATGGAGGAGGTGAATGAGCTGAATGCCGAGCTACAGCAGCGTGTCGAGGCGGCGACGCAGGAACTGCGGATGAGTAACCAGCAGCTACAGCGACTAGACGAGGCGAAGAATGAGTTTATTTCTATGGCATCGCATCAGCTGCGGACACCGCTAACCAGTATCAAGGGCTATCTCGATATGTTGCTCCAAGGTGATCTCGGCCCAGTTCGTCCGACCCAGAAGGCTGTTCTGCGCGAGGCTTTTTCCTCGAGCGAGCGCATGGTACAACTGATCAATGATTTTCTCAGTATTTCTCGCTTGCAGACCGGAACGTTCACTATGAACCGCCAGCTGGCTAACCTCGGTGATATTGTACAAAGTGAAATGGCTCTGCTGAAGATTGTGGCCAAGCAGCATAACATCACTCTTTCGGTGCATATTGACGATGATGTTCCGACGTTGCCGATTGACGCCGAAAAACTCCGCCAAGTCATCATGAACATGATTGATAACGCAATCTTTTATTCTAAAGAACGAACGACGGTCAAGGTGTCGCTCTGTTGCGATACGCGGGAAGTGGTGTTTACGGTCGAAGACCAAGGCATCGGCGTGCCAAAAGCTGAGCAGTCTGGCGTGTTTGGTAAATTCTTTCGCGCCTCAAATGCTCGCAAGCGTCGTCCTGACGGCACGGGCGTTGGCTTGTTTTTGGCGCGTAAAGTTGTGTTAGAGCACGGCGGATCAATGATCTTTACGTCAAAAGAAGACAAGGGCAGCACGTTCGGTTTTCGTCTGCCACTTGATAGGGCGGCCGCGAACAAGAAAAAGGCGACAAGTCACTGAGAAAGTTTTACCGGAATAAACTAATGATGCCAGTGATAATCACAATGACGATGATGACTATTACTACGCCGATGCCGACACCACGCAGTAATTTTTTGCGTTCATATAGCCACTGACCGGCCGACGAGCGGCTGACCGCCTGGATGCGCGTGACACTGGGTCGAGTTATTGCGGCGTCAACGCCAGAGTATTTCTTAGAGCGCTTTTTCTTCTGCTTTGCCATAATACTATTGTACCATGAAATACCCCTCGGGGTGCGAGGGGTATCCACGTCAACCAGATTTATGATTTACACGTGACGTCGACTGATGAGGTAGGCGACTCCAGCAGTGAGTAGGGCGCCAAGGCCCAGCCCACCAACGAGCGTGTCAGTGGCGTTACCGGTCCGTGGCAGTTCGCCAACGGTCGTCGGTGCGGCAGGTGGGTTGGTGGTTTGTGTGCCGCCCGAGGCTGAAGGTGACTGCTGATTATCATTGGTCGATGGCTGCTTCGATTGGTCTGGCGTTTTTGGTTCAGGCACCGGTGTAGTTGGCCGAGTCGGAGTTGCCGGTTGGGTCGGTGTCGGCTGTTTCGGATCGGTCGGTGCTGGTCTTGGTTGTGGCGTTGGCTGTGGTTTTGGCTGTGGAGCTGGGGTCTGCGGCTTGGCCACCTCTATAGTAGCACCACTGCAGTTGTTATGGCCCTCGAGCGAAATTTGATCACTCTTGATGCAGGTTGTACTAGTCAGTGTGCCCGCGACATATTGCTTGACAATAGCGTCGACAGTAAATGTTTTCGATTCATTTGGCTTGAGCTCACCAATCAGCGTCTGCCAGGTATTATTTTGAATTGTACCAGCGGATGCCTTTAGGTAGGCTACCCCTTGTGGTGCGGTATTGGTAACATACGTGTCATGTATAGTGGCGGTCCCTGTGTTGGTAACGGTTACTCGGTAGGTAAAGGTCTTATTGACGGTGACTTTTTTGTGCTGCGCGCCATCAACAGTAGTTCTGACGGCAAACCCCAGTGTAATTTTTGGTGGTTTATCTGGGATTGGTTCAGGTTTCGGATCAACTGGTTTCGGAATTGGCGTTGGCTTTGGTTTTGGATCCGGTGTTTCGCCAGGGACTGTGGCCTGCTTAGCGCAGGCATCGCTGGTCACCATTTCTTCTTTACCATTCACATCAACGACAATAAAGGCTTTGACCGTGTATGTGCCCGGTGTGAAGCCCTTGAATTCGTTACCAGTTTGATACACCTCTTTACCCTTAGCATCGTAGACCTTGTAGATCGTCGTTTTATATGTCGCACCATCACGGGCAGCGTACTTGACTGAAAACTTGAAATTAGTAGCTGAAAACTGATCAATACTGAGCGCATTACAACGATAAACTGGCGTAGGTTTCGTATTCGTCGGTGTTTGCGTATTGGTATTAGTCGAATGATTGGAATCTAGTGCCCATAATGTGGTTGGCACTACTGTCGCTACCGCAACCATCGCTAGAACTGCATAGTGGCGCAGTGACAATGAGCGGAATAGTGATGACAAATTTCGCATAACTTCCTCCTTTATCCTCGTAACTCTACGTAGAATACACCAAAATGATGAAAAAGTCAATTTTCGCATGACTGGATAGCTAGACATAATATTATCAATCTGCTACAATACGATCTGTTTAATGGCCTCATCGTCTAACGGTTAGGACACCAGGTTTTCATCCTGGCAATCGGAGTTCGATTCTCCGTGAGGTCACCAATACTTATAAGGATAGTTATCCCGTTTGAATTTGCAGTAGCTCGCTCAGTTTTGATAGCGAGCTATTTTTGTTGACGTCAAAACGTAAAAATACTCTGGTATAATAGACAGTAGGATACTTCAAAAAGAAAGGGGAAAATCCTCGAATGACAAAGACGACGGCCATAAAGAATGAACCCAAGAAACAAGCTGCATCTTCACCAGAGCGTAACATTCGATGTGAGGCGGTCATTATTATTGAGGCGGCAATACTTGTTTGTTCAGCAGGGGTGTTCATAGGTCAGCTGCCGCTATTCTTTCGAAACCTTCAGGATATGCCGTTAGTACTGGCTGTCATTGGCGTAGCTATCGCATCACTCCTCGTTCAAGGTCTCATTGTCTTGAAGCAGTCCCGTCGAACTGACCAGTACCGACAACGAATCGCTGCGCTCGCTATGACTGTGGTGTATCCGGTGGTGCAATTTATTGTGTTAGCACAATTTTATGTCTTTCAGGTTGGCCCATTTAGCTCAGCGCTTCGAGAAGCTACCCGTACGATATTTAGTGCTACACTGGCCTTTAATAACTCGCTCCCGGCTATCTTGTTTATGGTGGCGTGTACGACTATTGGTTCACTGTGGCTATGGAAGATTATCATAACACCTGAGGGGGTATCATATTGGCAGCCACGTCCAGCCGACCAGCTATCTGAGGCGGAGAAAATTAAGCAGGAGCGGGGACTGCGTTATCGCAAGATTGGCGTGACCTTGATGGTGCGAGTGCCGTTCGCACTCATATGTGCGTTCATACTTGTCGTGACACTGTTGTATATTGCTCCTGCTACCATTCTCTTTGCGATGATTATGGCGATGTCTGCGGTGCTGCCATATGCAGTCATTTTGAGCTTTGTTGTTGGGCTGGTGTATATGCTAAAGGGTGAGGTGTATTACAGGGTAAAGCATTGACAAATTATGAGAGGATCGCGTATAATGGAAATAAGCTTGCGTTCATACAGGGTATACGCCGTGTAAGCGCGCGGGCCTACCAGAACGGTCGCACGGATGCGGAAAACTAATCGTTTAGCAATATCAACTAATTATTAGGTCGACAATGCATCCTGTTCTTGTGCGAGAAGAAAGACTCAGTACGGTAGTCAGCGTTGATGGAGACATTGACACGGGAGAAGCGTTATTCGTAACCAAGCATCTGCCCATCGGGGCAAAAAACTCAAGCTAAGCGCAATATCGGCGTATGGCGGAATCTTTCTATTAGTTATTTCATTTCTGGCACTAAGTTATCAGACAGGTGGCGTCGCTAGTCAGCAGGGCTCAGTCTCGGCCTCTCAGCCAGTCGCACCGTCTACTGGTGTGACACATGAGACAAATAAGGTTTCAGTAGATCAACTGGCGGCTGCTAATGCGGTAACCGATCTGGCTGAGACGGTCAATCTGCCAACTGCCGGTGATTTACGTGAAGCGACGGCAACGCTGTCAATCAAAAAAGAGTTGGCTCAGGGTGATACGGAGGTTATTTCTAAGCCACAGATTATCCAGCCTGAGAAATCAGCTCAGCGCGGCATCAAGACTTATGTCACTAAGCAGGGCGATACAATTGACTCGATTGCTAAGAAGTTTAATGTGACGGCCCAGACGGTGCGCTGGGCGAACAATACGACATCTGATGCGGTTGAAGCTGGCAAAACATTGATTATCCCGATGGTTGACGGCGTGGTCTACACTGTTAAGGACGGCGACACCATCGAAAAATTGGCAGAAAAGTATAAAGCAAATCCTGAACGAGTGGCATTGTATAACGACTTGGCAAATGGGGCGGCACTAGCCAAAGATACACGAATTGTTCTGCCGGGTGGCGTATTGCCAGAAAATGAGCAGCCAGGTTACGTGGCGTCCCGCTCTGGCCGTCGGGGCTATGCAGGGCGGACAACGGGCGGCGCAGTCAGTGGTATCAGCTATGGTTACGCTCGAGCATCAGTTGGCAACCGATACGCTCTTGGCAACTGTACATGGTACGTGTACGAGCGGCGGGCAGCACTTGGTCGACCAATTGGTAGCTTCTGGGGCAACGCGACGTCGTGGGCGGCAAGTGCTCGGGCGGCAGGTTTTGTCGTTAATCATACACCGGCACCAGGGGCAATCTTCCAGACGACATGGGGCGGTGGCGGTCTTGGTCACGTCGGTATGGTTGAGCGGGTTGAAGGTGGCACGATCTACGTTAGCGATATGAATTACGCTGGGTATAACGTCGTGACGCATCGAACGATCCCGATGTCTGAGGTTGGTCGGTATAACTTTATTCACTAGGATGCTCTAAGGCAATAAAGCGCCTCCGCTATCTCTCGGGGGTGCTTTTTGATATACTAAAATTATGTTTGTAGATACGGCGAAAGTGTTAGTGCGAGCTGGCAAGGGCGGTAATGGCGCGGTCAGTTTTCGGCATGAGAAATATGTTGATAAGGGTGGTCCTGATGGCGGTGATGGCGGACGTGGTGGCGACGTTATTTTTTTGGCGACCAAAGACCTTAACACACTGCTGAATTTTCGCTACAAGCCAGAGCTAAAAGCAGAGAATGGCGGTGACGGCAGTAAGCGCAACAAGCGCGGTAAAAGCGGTTCGCCGCTGGTCGTCAAAGTGCCGATGGGTACGTTGGTTAAGCGTGATGGTAAGGTGGTGGCAGACTTGACGGCAGACCAGCAACAAGCAGTCGTTGCTCGCGGTGGTGACGGTGGTTTTGGCAATGCACACTTTACGTCCAGCACGCGCCAAGCGCCAAAGATTGCTGAACTTGGCGAGGCGGGTGAAGAGTTTGAGGCTGAGTTGGAATTGAAATTATTGGCCGACGTTGGCTTGGTCGGCTTTCCCAACGCTGGTAAATCGACATTCTTAAGCGTGGTTTCTAATGCTCGGCCAGAAATTGCCAATTATGAGTTTACAACGTTGACGCCAAATTTGGGCGTGGCGGATGTTGATGATGGTTCAGTGTTGATTGCTGACATCCCAGGGCTGATTGAAGGTGCCTCGGAAGGCAAGGGCTTGGGCGATCAGTTCCTGCGCCACGTTGAGCGGACAGCCGTGTTGCTTCACATGATTGATGCGTATAGTGACGACCCGGCGGAAAAATACCAGACTATTCGCCGTGAGCTGGAAAAATATTCCGAGGAATTGGCGACGCGCCCAGAGATTATCGCTTTGACGAAATGTGAAGGATTGGATGATGAAATCATTGCCATGCAGTCGACAGCGTTACACAATGTAGCCAATGGTTCGCCAGTGGTGGCGATCTCCTCTCAGACACATGCCGGCGTGACGGAATTGCTACGCCTACTGCGTCGTGAGGTCACGAATTATCGAGTACGGGAAGCTGAGTTGACCGAAGAAGAGGACAGCGATTTGCCGGTTATTGCATTGGATGCACAAGCAGCGTCTGACGCCTGGACGGTAGAACGGGTGGTTGGCGCGGAGCCTGAAAATGCGGACGATGAAGATGCGGTCAGTTTCATTATCCACGGTGTTAAAATTGAAAAGTTTGCTCGTCGTACTAACTTTGATCAATTTGAATCGGTCAATCGCCTGCGCGACATCATGCGAAAAATGGGTATCACTCACGAGCTAATCCGTCAGGGCGCAGTCGGCGAGACCGTGGTGCAGATTGGCGAATCGACGCCGTTTACGTTGGTTGAGTAGTAGGTTTGGGTGTCATCTCGTAGCTTTGCTATACTATAGGTATGGCGCAAACATTTTTCTTCTACGACCTCGAGACGAGTGGATTAAATCCACGGCAAGACCGCATCATGCAGTTTGCTGGGCAGCGGACGGACATGAATCTCGAGCCGATTGGTGAGCCGTATAATCTATTGGTGACGCTGAATGATGATACGTTGCCGAGTCCTGATGCACTAATGGTGACTGGCATCACACCGCAAAAAACGGTTGAAGAAGGTTACACCGAGGCGCAGTTTGCCCGGATGTTGAGTGAGGAGATTTTTACGCCGGACACCATCGCGGTTGGCTTCAATAATATTCGGTTTGACGACGAATTTATTCGTCATTTGTTGTGGCGCAATTTCCATGATCCGTACGAGTGGAGTTGGAAAGACGGTCGCTCACGTTGGGATTTGCTGGATGTAGTTCGGCTGACTAGGGCACTGAGGCCGGAGGGAATCAAGTGGCCGCTTGATGCTAAGGGTGAGCCAAGCAACCGCCTGGAATTGATTACCAGCGCCAACGGTATTGCGCATGAGAATGCTCACGACGCTCTAGCGGACGTGACAGCGCTGATTGCCGTGACGAAATTGATTAAGCAAAAGCAGCCACAGCTGTATGATTACTTGCTAAAAATGCGTGACAAAAAAGCAGTCCAACAGCTGGTCAACGTGGATGACAAAAAACCGTTTGTTTACGCCAGCGGGCGCTACGATAAAGAATTTGCTAAAACTACAGTGGCCTTTCCACTAACAACCAGTCGAAACGGCGGTGTGGTTGTCTATGACCTGCGATATGATCCGACACCATTTGTTGGGTTGAGTGCGGAGGAGTTGGCGAAGAAAATATTTGCGTCGTGGGAAGAGCGCCAGGCCGAAGATTTCGTTAAATTGCCGGTCAAAGAGTTGCAGTACAATCGCTGTCCGGCGGTAGCGCCGCTGGGTGTACTGGAACAGGGCGATGGCTGGCAGAAGATTTCGCTTGATCTAGAGACGGTGCAAAAGCATCAAAATATACTGCTGGACAACCCGGACTTTGCTGAAAAATTGCGCAGTATTTTTGAAAACAAGCCAGCGTTTAAGAAACTGCCTGATCCAGAAGCGCAATTGTATGATGGCTTTTTGAACGACCGTGATCGTATCCGTGTCGAAGCGGTGCGCAATGCCGATGAGCGCGAGCTGGCTGATTTTCATCCAGAGTTCCAAGATGAGCGTTTGGCGCCGCTGCTACTGCATTACAAAGCGCGCAACTTTCCGCGCTCGCTCAGCGAAGATGATCTAACGCAGCGGGAAGCGTGGCGGGCTCGGCACTTGCAGGCGCAGCTACCACAGTTCATGGCGTCTCTGCAGCGGTTAGCGCCGACAGCGACTGATGAGCAACAGTTCATCTTGCAGGAATTGCAGCTATGGGCAGAGGCAATATTGCCCACCGAGGACTAGGATGCGGTACTTAATTTATGGTGCGGGAACAATCGGTCTGACATATGCACATTTATTAGCGGCGCACCATGACGTGGATGTACTAGTGATGCCTGAGCGGTATGAAGAGGTGTCGCAAGGCGTGCCACTTGCTATAAAGGATTTGCGCCAGCGTGACAATACGTATCAGTCGACAGTATTTCACCCGCAGTGCGTCACGTCGCCAGCAGGTTATTACGACGTTATATTAGTAACAGTTAATCGCTGTCAACTTCAATCGGTACTACCGGTGCTAGCAAAGTATCAGCCGAAGGCTAGGTGGATTGGATTTATGCAAAACAATTGGCATCTGGCTGGTGAGGTTGATCAATATATATCGCCTGATGATTATTTTATCGCCTTTCCTTCCAGTGTTGGCGGTGGGCGTGATGATCATGGCATAAAGGTTATTGTCTTTCCGACACCGACGCGGGTTGGTGGCATAAAGGCGGGAGCAAAGTTGTTTATGCAGCATTTAAAAGAGGCTGGTGTGGCAACTAGCTATGATGCTCATCTGCTTGATTGGATGAAGGTTCATTATCTCCAGCAGTCAGCGACCGCTGGCGCCATAGCTAGCAGCGGTAGTTTCTCGGCATTAACGCACGACCCAGGGGCGATTCGACGGCTAATTATGGCACTTCGTGATGGTATGTCCCTATGTCGTCATCAAGGTGTTGCAGTGTGGCGAGTTTTCCCCCTTAATGTATTATCAATAATGCCACTAAGGGTGGCAACTCCGATAATGCAGCATGCACTTCAACAGCCTGATGTTGTTGATATGGTAACAGGTCATATGAAGCACGGATTTGGTGAATGGCTGGCTGGATATGACGAGGTGCTAGCTGAGGGGAGGCGATTGGGCATCCCGATGACAGCGTGGCAATTATATAATTCGGCTGTTCAGCGCTATAAGTCGACTGCTTTGGCAGAGAAACAAATAGCAGCTGGGTAAAAGCCGGCCGCTTCGTGGTTACATTGACGCTAAACATCCACTTATCATCACAGGCACTTGGTATCAATTATTGGCGTGAGTTGGCGGCGGATATTGGTGAGCACCGTTTCGCTACTTGGGATAGTCTGGGTGCAAGATGAGGCAAAGAGCAGAAGCTGACGTTATAGAAACAGATCAGATTGAATAAGCGAGGCATAGCGTATTTAATTTGTTGCGACAGCTAATCGCGCAGTTGACTGATCATCCGCTTTCGTAGCAGTGTCAGTGTGTGTCACGTAGCGTTGGGTTACCACTAACCACGCGGCAACCATCGCTAGACTAACCTGTTGCGTTGCGGTGTGACGAGCTCGTGCTGCCAGGCGGACCTGTCGGTTGATACGGCGCTGATCAAATCGTCCTAGTATCTCGATACCGCTCCAGAATGCAATGCTGATTGATTTAGCCCAGATAATACATGCTGGTACAATGATCATCCAAAAGCTCATCATGACAATTGCCGGTAGAGCAATATTAGTAAATGGGAGTTTACCAATGGTTATGAATGAAAACCACTCTTCACGAGTCAGGTAAAACAAGGTTGCGACGGCAACGGCGATTCCACAGATGACCACAAACCTCTTCATGTCTTTTACTATAACAGCCGATCCTTATATTTGCAATCATAAGCATAATATGTTGCTAAAAGTACAGCAAAGCATGATGTCAAGGGAGGTCACCTCACTCCCCGCGGCTGGAAAAATAAACGCCTATTCGGTATAATAGATCAGATATGCCAGAGGTAATTCGCGTCAAGGGCGCTCGTGAACACAATCTAAAAAATATCGACGTGGAAATTCCGCGCGATAAATTAGTGGTGATCACTGGCCTGAGCGGCAGCGGTAAGTCGTCGCTGGCGTTTGACACGATTTACGCCGAGGGCCAGCGCCGCTATGTCGAGAGTCTGTCGAGTTATGCGCGGCAATTTTTAGGCATTATGGATAAACCAGATGTTGATAACATCGAGGGGTTGAGTCCGGCAATTTCAATTGACCAAAAGTCAACCAGCCGCAATCCGCGTTCGACCGTGGCGACGGTGACCGAGATTTATGATTACCTGCGCCTCTTGTTCGCACGGATTGGTACGCCGCATTGTCCAGCTCTCAAGCCAGACGGTACGCGCTGCCATAAACCAGTGTCGCGCCGTACGGCCGAGGCTATTATCCAGGAGATTGCTAAGCAATATGAGGGCAAGCGATTGCTGCTGCTCGCACCAATTGTCAAGAATAAGAAGGGCGAGTTTGCGCACATTCCAGAGCAGTATCGGCGGCTAGGCTACGCCCGGGTGCGCGTGGATGGCGTGGTGTATGCACTGGATGAGTTTCCGCAGTTACAGAAAAGTTACAAGCACAGTATTGAGTTAGTGGTTGATCGCCTGGCAATGAACAATGACCTAACTAGCCGGTTGAGCCAGAGCGTCGAGCAGGCTCTGGAGCTTGGCCAGGGTGTGGTTGAGGTACTGGATGCTGATACGGATGAATTAAAGACATTCTCGCAGCGCTATGCCTGTATTGATCATCCGGATGAGGAGATCCCAGAGCTTGAGCCGCACCTGTTTAGTTTTAACGCACCGCAAGGGGCCTGCCCGAGTTGTACTGGACTTGGTAGTCGACTGGAAGTCGATCCTAGTTTAGTACTAAACGAGAATCTGACGATTGCTGAGGGGGCGATTCGACCGTACAACCGGATCAATGTTGATAATTTTTACATGCGCAAGATTTCGGCAGTAGCTGAGGCGCATGGTTTCAGTATCCGGATGCCGGTTGGGCAGCTGTCTGATGAGGCACGCCACAAGGTACTGTACGGTACCGGTGATCAGAAATATCCAGTGCAGCTTGGCAACGGACGGTATTATGATGCAGTGTATGAAGGGGTGATTCCGAATCTGGAGCGGCGCTGGAAAGAAACCGATAGCGAATTTATGCGCAAGGACATTGAGCGGTTTATGCGCCAGCGGGATTGTTATGTTTGCGGCGGCGCGCGGCTGAAGCCGGTCGTCCTAGCGGTAACGGTGCAGGGGTTGAATATAATGGACATTTGCGACCTTGGCGTTGATGACGCGCTCGATTTGTTCACTCACAAATTAACATTGAATGAGCAGCAGGCGATGATCGCCCGGCTTATTTTGAAAGAGATTACAGCACGGCTCGGGTTTATGAGTAATGTCGGGCTAAATTATTTGGAGTTAGGGCGCGCCGCCAATACACTGAGCGGCGGTGAGGCGCAGCGAATTCGCCTGGCAACGCAAATTGGTAGCGGTTTGCAGGGCGTGCTATATGTGCTGGATGAGCCGTCGATTGGCCTGCATCAGCGCGATAATGATCGGCTAATTGCCACCCTAAAACACCTGCGTGACCTTGGTAATACGGTGCTGGTAGTCGAACACGACGAGGATACCATTCGGCAGAGTGACTTTTTGATTGACATGGGCCCAGGCGCTGGTGTGCATGGCGGCGCGGTGGTGGCGCTGGGTGCGCCAACTGAGGTGGCTGAATGCACGGATAGTATAACCGGGCGGTACCTATCGGGCGTAGAAAAAATTGCTATACCAAAACATCGCCGCCAGGCTGATTCTAGTCGTCAGCTGATCGTTCGCGGCGCTCGCGAGAATAATTTGAAACAAATTGATGTGGCATTTCCGTTGGGCCTGATGACAGTGGTGTCGGGTGTCTCAGGTAGCGGTAAATCAACCCTAGTTAATGATATTGTCGCCAAGGAATTAGCAGCACGGCTCAATCGAGCCAGTGATGTACCGGGTGCACATGACAAGATCGAGGGCGTGAAACAGTTGGATAAGGCTATCGTCATCGACCAGTCGCCAATTGGCCGTACACCGCGCTCTAATCCAGCGACCTACACTGGTATTTTTACGCCAATTCGTGAGCTATTTGCTAGCACCCCTGAGGCTAATGTCCGCGGCTATAAAGCGGGTCGGTTTAGTTTTAATGTCAAGGGAGGCCGCTGCGAAAATTGTCAGGGCGACGGCATGATCAAGATCGAAATGCATTTTTTGCCGGATGTCTATGTCCAGTGTGATGAGTGTCACGGTCAGCGTTACAATCGTGAGGCGCTGGAGATTAAGTATAAAAATAAGACGATTGCTGATGTACTCGATATGACGGTCGAGCAGGCGGCGGAGTTCTTTGATAGTGTGCCTAATATCGCCCGGAAATTACAGACACTGGTCGAAGTCGGTCTTGGTTATATTAAGCTCGGTCAGCCAGCAACCACCTTTTCGGGCGGCGAGGCGCAGCGTATCAAGCTAGCGACGGAGCTTTCAAAGCGTTCGACGGGCAAGACGATGTACATTCTGGATGAGCCGACAACTGGGCTACATTCTGCAGATGTTAAGCGATTGCTGGGGATTTTGCAGCAGCTGGTTGACGGCGGTAACAGCATGATTATTATTGAGCACAATCTGGATGTGATTAAATCGGCCGACTGGATTATCGATATGGGGCCTGAGGGTGGTCTCGGCGGCGGT
>CAUUSE010000002.1:0-33487 GCA_963547725.1 uncultured Candidatus Saccharibacteria bacterium
TCATCTACGGCAGCAACCTCAAATTCGTCCACTGGAGCTACAAACGCTACCTGGAACGAACTTTACGCGAAGCCTTCAACTTTGCCGGCACGCCCATCAAGCTATCTTTCCGCGACGAAAAACAACTCAAAGCCAACCGCGAACGCATCACCCGCGGCCTGGCACCGGTCACCAAAGCCTACAAACAGGCCAAAAACGCTGAAAAATAGCTATTACACCACATTATTGACAAAATCCATTGACATTTTGGTCTATTAGTGATACATATATATCAGCTTTTGCTCAAGGTTACGTCTAGGGCGAAAGTCGCCCTTTAGCTTTGAGCTTTCCTTCAGAAAGGTATGGAAATGTTCCATTTTAGACGCGTCTTCATTGGACATCCGGCATCCGACGAAACACTGTCATGTACTAAAGGCATGACAGTGTTTCGATCAAAAAAAGCCCTCTACGGGCTGTTCGTGATCTATAACACAAAGGACGCCGACAAAGAAAGGAGACTATACATTAAGGTCTCCCCTATGGGCAAACCTCTCTAAAGGGCCGCCCACCGAAAATAGCTCGCCGACTGACCTCAAACTGGTTGAGATGCATTACTTGCATTTCCTGGGTTGAGATATATCCAGTTCTGGTTTGAGCTCGTTCGGTGGGCTATTTTCATTAATGTATTATACTGGATATATGGGTGATCCAACCATGCAACAATTATGCCACCTCTTCAGCAAGCTTCGCGAGGAGAACAAGACAAGTTTTGCCGAACTTAACCGAAAAATTGATAACATCTACACCACCCTCGACCGTCAAGCCGGCATATTCGACACTAACCAAACCGAGCGTCTGGCACTTTCGAAACAAGTTGATCGTCATGACGATTGGATTGAACGCGCCACACTGGAAATCGGTGTAACGTATACAGTGAAGGGATAGGGAGTCTATGCACGTCGGCACCTTCAACGTTCTAGCGGATAAATATATTCACTACGGAGATTCACTGCCGCCCGACTCTGAACTTCAAGCACCTGGCAGTCGAATTGAACCGCTAAAGATACTCATCAACTCTCTCGGCGTCGATATCCTTGCGCTCCAAGAGGTTGATGATATACTCGCCAGGTCAATCAATCGGGATGGAGCATGGCAAACCTTTTGGCGACAAAAGGACAATAACAAGCCAGATGGCTGTCTAACCTTGGTACACCCCGATATTGCTGTCGATTCATCTAAGATGCTTGCGTTTGGTGATAAGTCTGGTCATGTCGCGCAAATTATACAACTTGGTGGTATCGCCGTCGTTAATACTCACCTTAAGTGGTCGCCGGCTGATGACCCGCAGCATAAAGGCCTCGGACAGGCGCGCGAGCTTCTCGAGCGTCTCGGTGAACAGCCCGTGATTATCCTGGCTGACTGCAATGATCAACCGGGCGGGCCGGTCCGACGGCATCTTGCGGAGGCAGATTTTGGCGACCTAGTTGGGAAAATGCCGACTGCCTGGGTTGGCGGCGAGGCTGTTTCAATTGATACGATTGCTCTTAGGGGGGTCGCCGGGCGCCTGGTACCGACACTATATTCCCCAGCCAAGCCAAATCACCGGGTGCCATCTGACCATATTCCAGTTATCGCTGATATAGAGTGGCCCTAGTCGCCCAAGCGACGAAGTAACTCGCCAACCCACCCGTTTTGCGCTACAATATTTCTATGAAGCTCCATAACACCCTCACACGCCACAAAGATGAACTCCAGCCGCTCGATGGGCAGACGGTTCGCATGTATACCTGTGGGCTGACGGTGTATTCGCAGCCGCACATCGGCAATTGGGTTGGCTATATTTATTGGGATGTGTTGGTACGGTTGCTGCGCTGGCAGGACATCTCGGTTATTCGGACGCAGAATATCACCGACGTTGGACACTTGACCAGTGATGATGATAATGGCGAGGATAAGATGGAGAAGGGGGCGCGCCGCGAGGGCAAAACCGCTTGGGATGTGGCCGAGCAGTACATCGCCATCGCCGAGCACGAAGCCTACGAGGTGCTGAAATTAGTGCAGCCCGACCATTTGGTGCGGGCAACAGATTATATCCAGCAGCAAATTGACTTTGCTCGCGGGCTAGACGAGAAGGGATTGTTATACAAAATTGATGGCGACGGCATGTATTTTGATACGTCGCGACTGCCGGATTATGGAAAATTAGCGCGGCTGGACGTAGCCGGGCTGAAGGCTGGCGCGCGAGTCAGCGTGGCAGGTAAGCGCAACATCACCGACTTCGCCGTCTGGAAATTTTCACCAACCAACACCAAGCGTGACATGGAGTGGGACAGCCCGTGGGGCGTCGGTTTTCCGGGTTGGCACCTAGAATGTTCGACCATTGCCCGGGAGACACTGGGCGATTCAATTGACATCCACACTGGCGGCATCGACCACATTCCGGTACATCACACTAACGAGATTGCTCAGAGCGAGAGTCTGACTGGGCAGCAATTTGCTCAAATTTGGCTGCACAATAACCACATCAAGGTAGATGGCCGCAAGATGAGTAAGTCGCTCGGCAACATCATCACTCTCAGTGACATCACGGCGCGCGGTTTTAGTCCGATGGCCTTTAAGCTGGCAATCCTCAGCAAGCATTACCAAACCGAGGGCAATTTCACCTGGGAAATTTTGGAGGCGGCGCAGGCGCGGCTGGATCATTGGCGCGGTTATGCGGCGCTGCGGCACCAGACGCACGACACGCTGGATGATGACGATGAGAAAGATGAGCAGGAGGGCACCGTGTCGCTGCTGGCGGCGCAGCAGGCGCTGGTCGAAAAGTTGAATGATAATTTGGATACACCGGGGGCCTTGGCGCTGATCGATGAGGCGTTCTCACGGCTGGATCACGCGCCATTGGAGAAGATTCACCGCGACGGTTTACTGCAGCTACTCGAGGTAATTGACGAGGTTTTGGGCCTAGAGCTAATGAATACCACGCCAGACATTGATGATGAAGCCAAGCGACTCATCCTCGAGCGCCAGCAAGCTCGCCGCGCCAAAAACTGGCAGGCCGCCGACGACATTCGCACTCAACTCGACGAAAAGGGCATCGCCCTACGCGACACCCCATCTGGTCAAGTTTGGTCGTACCGATAATCTCTCGGCCGCTTACTCAGCTGGCTTCGTCTCAGCAACTTTTTTGAGCGCCTTTTTTAGCGGCGAGCGGCGAGGCGGCGCCTGCGGCCCGCGGTTATGCGCCAGATAATCATCCATCAGCACCTTGAGCGACCCAGCGATCGGAATGGCCACCACACCGCCGACCAAGCCGCCAACATACAGCCCGACCGTCACCGCCACCAAAATCGCCAGCGCCGACAGCTCGACTTTCTTGCCCTGAATGACTGGCGCGATAAAATTATTCTCAATCTGCTGGTAAATCACGAAATAGATGAGATAGATAACGCCCGCCGACACACTATTAAGCATCAACATCAACCCCACCACCACACCAGCGATCGTCGCCCCAAACATCGGGATCAGGCTGAGTAGGAACACCAGCAGAATCGCCGGCATTGCCAAGTTAGCCGTGATCTCCGGAATAAACCAGCTCATGCCAAACACAAACGCCCCAGCACACAGTGAGCCGATCCCCGACACCGTCAGCTGCCCAACGATGTAGCCAGTCACCACGTTATAAATCTTGCCAACCAACATCTTGTGGTGGTCGCGCCGCTGCTCATCCCGATACAATCGCCACAGCCGCTCCATCCATTCCTGACCCTCGAGCAACATCAAGAACGTTAGCACCAGCACCAGAAAGGCCGATGCCAAAAATGACGCCAGCGAGCCTATACTGCCGAGGATATTCGCGCCAAAACTCGCCGCCCAGCCAGATGCCTGACCACGAATATTATTCATCAGCGAATCAATCTGCGGCTGCAAGCCATTCTGCTCGACAAAGCCCTTCAGCCCGTGCCACTGCTCGTTAACGCCGTTGACCAGCCCCGGCAGCGTCTCGGCAAACTTAGCCGATTGTTGCACCAATGGCGGCACCACAAACCAAATCACACTAGTCAAGATGATGATTAGCAGCATAAACGCCAGCGCCGTCCCACCCAGCCGACTCTTGCCGGGCAGCCACGACGCCAACTTACGCACCGGCGCGTTCAGTGCCAGCGCCAGAAACAACGCCGTCCCGAGCACCATCAGCGCATCCCGCGCCGAATAAATCATCAACCCCGCCAGCCCAAAGCCGATCACCACCAGCCAGAACCGTACAAATGTTTTGGTGTCTATTTCAATGCGTACTTTCATAGATAAATACCATTCTACACGTTACCAAGCAGCAGAACAAGATTATACACCACTTTATAGCATTAATTACTATTCAGAATAACTTCATACGTATCAGGATGGAATGAGATACCAAGCCTATCTAGTTCATCCTTGTAGCGATAAACAAAATTAGGTCGATGCCGAGCCGGCACGACATTGACTAACAACACCGGATCGACCTCACATTTAACTAACCCGGTAAACTCAGACATAATGAAACAATCAAGCTCATGATAATACTGCTCTCTCGCACTACTCTCCAACCGACTCGGATTCTCCGGACTTACAGAAGGACCGTCTTTCAGGGTCTGAATAACGTTTTCAATATCAACACCAACGTCATAAAGCATTTCAACTCCAACCTTATCCAAAAAATTGCTCGGGAAAGACCAGCTATCAGCCAGCTCCCCCCTCAGCCTATCTAAATATATTGCGTTTAGATCGGTAATTCCCAGCTCCTCAAGTGTTTCTTTAGCATCAACGATCTCCCCAAAGCTCATATATTTCAAAATCTCCTCTGGAGACTTCAACGCAAGGACTTGCCTTAAACTATCATTAGTGGAATAATTTTCCGCGTAAAAAATATGATAATAGTACAATTCCTTAATTCGTCTATCGGGTTCATGTCCAAAACTTTGTATTGGCCCATCCCAGCCCATTATGAAGAGAATATCTTCTGGCCTTAGCGGCTGGTGTTTTATGGCACGCTCCTCGATGGAACTCAAACGCTTCGTATGCTCAACTTTTTGAAAATACGTATCACCGCCAGGTAAAGCTTTCAGCTTCTCAAAGACAATATCCGCCATGTCATATTCCATGTTTTGCCGCTCACCTATACCGCGTACCTCACATACCTGATTACACTCCATCCGGATCGCTATCCTGGGTAGAGTATCGTTACCTTCAGCGTCCCGACTGTAGTATACGTAGAAGTCACCCTTAGACAATTGCTCGGCCGCGATTTCCGCTCCGGCAGTACACCATCCAGTATTATGACCACTGAGAGAGCCTGTCAACTTCCTGACAGTTGGACTATCACTATCTATCGAATCTATCTGATTATATTTTATCCATGAGCCTTCGATATTGTGTAGCGCCTCCTTATTATCTTGATTTACAGCCTCTAAGAAGTATGCGTATAGTTTTGCGAAATTACCTGTTCCAACAGGAGTCTCTGTGTCATTATTAGCATTTTCCGAATCAATATACTTCACGATCTCATCATATACGAGAGACAAGGCCTCTGGATTGAGTTCGGGGTATGGCGCCACCGTCCTGTCATTACGTCGCTTGAATAATCCTTTCTCTCTGTCGAATCCGCCAAGTCTACGTAACGACTCCCACGTATAAACTTTAAACCAATCGGGATAATTATTTGTTTCGTCTCGCAGATACGATACCCACGCTAACAAACTATCTCGCTGCTCCGTCTGTACTCTCAAGGTAGTATTTCGACGATAGTCATCATCAACCTCAAAAAAATCACCCATATCGCGTGCAGTTTTTTGCTGACGCACAAAATAACTCTCGGGTACATCTACTATCACTGCCCGATCTATATCTGCTTGGACAAAGTCTGGATTTGCAGACAAAATGCCGTGGTAATTACTCTCTAGGAGCTCAGAAATTTTTACCTCCGAGTTGCCAAGAACAGGATGGGACACAGGTTCACTATTAACTTCTATTATACGAAGTGCACCTTCGGCCAAATTATGTTGGAATTTATTCAACAACGACTCACTAATAGGCGAAGAGGCAATAAACGACTCATAAGCTAGTTCTTTCCCTGGCATAGCAAGTAAATATTATCATTATAAGTATAATATGTCAAGTACGTAAATACTACTTAGCGTAGCGTCAGTCCAATCAACTATAATATCTAACTCGTTTTTCGCTTCATCCGCAACGCCGACAGAGATAACTTGCTGTCATAGGACATCGCGCCGTAGCGGAAAATCCGCACCGCCAGCATCATGATCAGTACCGCAGACACCACCAAGACCGCTACGCCGATCAAGGCCTCAACGAGCGACAAATTGCCGACCGTATTCCTAATCATCAACGGAATTGGTGCCGTAAGCGGGAAGTACGACATAACCATCGAGAACGTTGACTCTGGATATGAGACAAATACTGACGCGGCGTACAGCGGCCCAAATAGCAATATCATCACCAGGCCAACCCACGAACCTGCCTCCTTGGCAGTCGGCATCATTGCCCCCATAGCCACCAACAAACCAGTCAGCATGGTAAAGCTCGCACCAAACAGCGCAACAGCAACAGCGATTCTCGTCGGATCAAACACAATTTGCGATAGATCAAAGTTAGACAGGTGCAGCTGCGAACCAAATCCAAAATAGCCAATCAACACCGGCACAACGATAACCATCCCCTGAATCAGCGATAGAGCGATCAACGCCCAAATCTTGCCGATAATCAACGTCCTGGCCTGCACCGTTGTCAGCAACATCTCCACAGTGCGGTTTTCTTTCTCCTCGACAGTACTCGTCAGCATCTGATTACTAAAGAAGGCAACGAGCATATAAAACAGCACCAGGAAGAACCCTGGCACGATCATCTCGTTCACACCGCCACTTTCTTTACCGTCTTTATAGGTCTTGAGTGACGAATTAATTTTCTGCTTGATCACTGCCGCTTCCGATCCGGTGACCCTACTATCAACCGACTGACTCAGTAGTGTGCGAACAACCGCCTCGTACTTATTGTTCTCAAAAACTCCCGTATCTTGGCCGTATATCCTGATCGTGTCCTTCTCAAGATTCTTCGGTATATAGAAATAAGCATCCGTCTGACGGCGTTTAACTTTTTCGACACCTTCAGCTTCGGAGTCGACTGATTGGACTTTCATCACCGCCGCGACTTCCGGCTTGATTAGCTTTGAATGATCTGTCATAGTAATGCTAAATTTTTGTTCTTGAAGCTTATCGGCCGCCTCTTTGGTCGCCTGATTTGACCAAATAACAATGCCGAAAACCAGCCCAATCATGACCGGAAAACCTAGCGCTATCAGCCAAAAGGTCGGTTTTTTCAGGGTGCGCAGCACTTCAAATTTGAATACCATCCCAAAATTATGCATTTTACTCATGACGTACCTCCTGCTTTTCGCCACCGTAAACCTTGACAAAAATATCATCCATTGACGCGCCGCCGAACTGCTTTTTCACTTCTGCTAGTGTACCGTATGCCGCCGCTCGACCGTCTTTTAGTAGAATCAGCCGGTCGCATAGCCGTTCAACCTCTTCCATTTGGTGGGTGACAAATATCACCGTTGCGCCAGCCTTGCGGCGCTCTTCAATGATGTTCATTAGTAGTCGGCGATTAACTGGGTCAAAACCCTTAGTCGGCTCGTCCAAAATAAGCAGTTCTGGGTCACCCATGATGGTCACGCCCAGCTGAATTTTTTGCTGCTGGCCGCCTGATAATTTGTCCAGCCGAGTCTTTGCCTTGTCGCTCAAACCAACTCGCTCCAGATAGTTCATGGAAAAGTCGCGAGCTTCTTCTTGACTCAAACCTTTCAGCCGGCCAAAGTACATCATGGTGTCAATGACTTTTTCTTTTTTGTACAAACCCCGCTCCTCTGGGAGATAACCTAACTTAACGCTATCCTCGACCGTGTACGACTTGCCATCAACCAGCAGCTCGCCAGCCGTCGGCTCGTATAACCCTAACAGCGCCCTGAGTGTCGTCGTTTTTCCCGAGCCGTTGCTACCCAGAAACCCAAACACCTCGCCGCGCTGCACCTCAAAACTGAGGTCTTGAATAACCACCTTGTCGCCAAACGCCATCTGAAAATGACGAATCTCAACGATCGGTCGCTGCTGTTTTGCTGTGTCTCGTCCCATATATCTCCCTTTCTTTCTGCCTATTATACACTATGTGGGTGGAGCAGGGGACGCAAGGTACTATGTCTTATTTCGCTCTACTCCCTCGGCGCTCCGAGTTATCGCCGCTACAACTTCACGCTCTACTCCGTAATGTACAGCTATACCAACCGCGCAGCGCATGACGTCTTGAATCTCTTTGATGAGATTATCATACTGCGGCTGGCCGTGTTTACGGTGCTTGACGCCCATACCTTCAAGGTGGTTAACGGCGCTAGCGAGCTCGCCACTCTCCTCGCACAACCGCGATACGCGCTGGAATATGTCAGCACCATGAGGGAACTTCGCATCAAGAGCCTGACAAATGATTAGTAGATTGGTAAATGTTTTATCGTCCAGATGCATTGATTATAATTATAAGCCTATATACCGTGTTGAGCAACTCCAGGTATGAGATACTCACTAAAACCATTCTTGATATTTTTTAGGCTGGAATCAATCTTCACTGGGATAAGATAAGATCGAAGATTATTCCCATACTTATCATGATTATCAAAGAATGCTGGATCCCACTCTCGGATCATAACACCCGAAGTATTATGAATAGCCAGACCACCTAGCCCCGACTTTTGCCCCAACTGTCGTGAACGAAGACTAGAATCATCCGAGCCCACAAAGGACATTACCCATGTACGGCCCTTTTTCACCGCGCTGCCATGGTCATGATCATACTGAGCAGCCTCATCTGGTACCACCGGTACGTCACTTTCGCTGGCCACTCCTCTATAAAATAGACTATGGGCACGCCCCTGATTTAGAATCAACCCAGGACTACGCACTAACCTATCGTCAAGAAAACTATCAGCTCCTAAGCTAGTCAACGACAAAGATTCAAGTAGCCCTTCTAGTATGGGTAGTATTGTATTCATAGTATGTACCACAAAAACAGTCTGGCCAGCATTATCGGCTTGTTCGGCTATGTTATTGAATAGCGTACGGGTGACATTTATAATATCCGCCCCTCTATCATAGAGGCATCGTTTTACTAGTTGCTCACGAACAGTATTTATTGGATTCCTCATGTCTATAATCCCACCAGTCAGCCTACCATCCGTCCGAGGGAGCACTACCACATTGAACATTTTTTCGTCTTTATCAACTAGTGATAAAAGCAAGACTAATCCATCCTTGTTATATGTCGCGTTCACCCTACCATCATATAATCTCTCGCCATACTCAATCGTCGTTACACTATCAGAAGAAAGATCAGCCGTAAATTTTATAGAATCGCCATCAACCTTAACTATCTCCTTAAATAGCGACACCTCAGGGGTGGTGTTGATTATGCACGGCGGCGTCCTCATGGTGATGCAGAAAGAATCCTTTCCAGCGCCTAATTTTTCTAAAACTGGTAAATACGTGTTAATACTATTGGCAAAGTCAGAAACATACTCTCTTCTACCGACTCTATCATCATGACCTGATAAGCGCCAAGCGTAGTTATACGGAGTCCAAGAAAAACGTACTGCAGCTATGAAATCAGCCAGATCTCTCGCTATATGCTCATGCACATTCTGTAATTCTGTATTATGTCTAGAATATCCTATGGAAGACAATCTAGTCTTAGTGTTCAAGTCTTTGCCCATGTGAAATATATAGCTATCAAGATACGGATACGACATGATATCGTTATCAAGATAAGGAAAAATTATACCTGGTTTATGGACTCTATCGCACCCCAAAGCATCAATCCTGAAGTAATCCTTTGCCCGTTTCATACCGGACAATATATCTTCAAGACTACTTTTATCTATAATCCTGACAAAACTACCTGCCCCTTGAGAACAAAAACTGCATCTGGCAAGGCATCCTATACTGGGCTGCAATATCTGTAGTTTTGATAAAACTTCTGGACCACAATTCTTCAATCCCTCAAATACAGCTTGCCTTCTTAACATCCGAAAGTCGTCAATGGACTTTTCGTTCTCGCCAGATAAAAAGCTAACGGTTTCATGCTTATTGTAATTTTCCATATAATTAAGATATTATCTAACTGATAACATATCAAGCGTGTCCATTATGAAACTACCTGATTATATAAACCCAAACTGTACACACTGGAAATCCTCTAGTCCCTGTATTTACCAGAGAAGCACTGACACTACAGGCTGCCTAGAATGTCCAAAAGTTAGTCCCATATCCGATCAAACCCCCACTGACATAGGCGGGAGACTAGATTTTCGAAGCATAGCCAAAAACATCGGATCTACCGCGATTATAGAGGCCGGAGGATTGGGGAGTGTTCTAAGAACTACCGCTGTATCAAAAGCAATCAATTCAATTAATCCTGAGATAGATATAGCTCTTGTGACACACAGGAGGGGCGTCAATCTAGCAAAATATATACCAGAGATAGCGTACGCGATTGAATTAGACACAAGTGATTTCGAAGAAAATTATTTTGATTATACAATAAATTTTGAGCACGATACTAGATGCGTCCCTATACTGAATAGGTCACGAATTATAGCTGGATTTGCGATAAACTCATGTGGTAAGTTCTATCCGGCAAATCAAAATTCTCTATATCTACAGAGGATCCATATAGATGATAATTTTCGCAAGAAAAATAAACTAACAATGCAGCAAGTATTACTTCAAACAGCTGGTATCTATGATGATCACCCTTCCTATAGTTTAAAAATCAACACATACAGTAGGGCAACAAATACTTTTTTCAAGACTCAAACGGGTTATACCATACCCGATAATTTCATTAGCATAAACACAGGAACAAGTGAACGTGGTAAAGTTAAGAGATGGCCCACAAACAATATCATTAAACTTTCACAGAAACTATCTGCAGACGGAATAACATCCGTACTTCTGTGCGGCCCTGACGAACAAAACCTGAAAGAAGAGCTATCAGGAGCCATATCAAACAATATACATCTTATATCGTTTACTGACGACGATTTAGAACACTTTCTGAGGATCATCAAACTATCTAAGCTAGTAGTATCCGGCGATACTTTTGGAGCACACGCTGCTTTTGCATTAAACACTCCGACGATCATCTTGAACGGACCGGCACCCTACAGAGAGTTAGAAGTAGTAGGAGATAGAGATATTGCTATAGGGCCTTTCTTGGACTGTTGGCCCTGTTTTTATAGATGCCCACTAACAGACAAAGGGATGTGCATGAACATGATTAGCGTCGATATGGTCTATAACAGCGTTATTGCTCACTATACACACTAGCAAAATATTTTATATACTATACTCATGCGCCTCCTTATCATCGAAGACGAACGAAAGATTGCCCGGATCATTGCCGAGGCGCTGCGGCGTGAGCATCATGCCGTGGACGTGACGCATGACGGGGATGAGGGGCTGAATATGGCGATGAGCGAGCCGTATGACCTACTAGTCGTTGACCGGATGCTACCGGGGCTGAGTGGTACGGACATCGTGCAGAATCTGCGTGGGCAGGGCAAAGACATGCCGATTCTGCTGTTGACAGCGCTGGGGACGACTGAAGATAAGACGTTCGGCCTGGACAGCGGCGCTGATGATTACCTCGTCAAGCCCTTTGCCATCGCCGAACTCACCGCCCGCGTGCGAGCGCTCCTCAGGCGCCCGCCGATTCAACAGCCAGACACGCTCCAGATCGCCGATCTCGTGATCGACCAAACAACGCAATCCGTCACTCGTGCCGGCACCTCAATCGACCTGACCGGTAAGGAGTACGCGCTCCTCGAATACCTGGCGCGCCACCCCGGCCAGACACTCAGCAAAGACACATTGATCGCCCATGTATGGGATTTTGATGCCGATATTTTACCCAACAACGTCGAGGCCTACATCAAGCAGCTGCGCAAAAAAATCGACAAGCCATTTCGCCGCCCGCTGATTCATACCGTGCGTGGCTTTGGCTATAAATTGGAGGCTGGCGAGTGAAATTATTTTTCTCAGCAACGCTCAAGCTGGCCGGCTGGTACTTGCTCATTCTGATGACCGTCAGCTTGCTATTTAGCGGCATCATCTTTCAAGTTGCCAGCTTCGAGCTCGACGTCCAGCTCAGTAACTGGAGCAAGCATCACAAAACTGATAGCCACACCGAAACCACCATCATCCGCGACCATCCGTCAATCTCGACCACCAACCTGCTGATCAGCCTCGGCTATCTCAACCTCATCGTGCTCATCGGCGGTGGCGTCTGTACCTATATATTGGCCCGGCGGACGCTTGAGCCGATCGAGGCAGCACATGACGCTCAGTCGCGCTTTACCGCCAACGCTAGTCATCAGCTGCGTACACCGCTGGCTGTCATCAAGGCCGAGGCCGAGCTGGCATTGTCCGACCGACGCACCAGCAAAGCATCACTCCGCCAGACGCTCCAAAGTACGCTCGAAGAGACCGACCGTTTGACGCAACTGACCGAGACGCTGCTCAAATTGTCGTCTGCCAATCGACAGTTAGAAACCACGACTGAGACATTCGACATCACCGACCTCACCAAAAAGCTGATCACTGAACGCAAGGCCGATGCGCGCACCGTACTGATCACCGACGAGGCCATCACCCTGACCAGCCATCGCCTCATCGTCCGCGAACTGATCGCTATCATCCTCGACAACGCTCTGCGCCACAGCCCGCGTAAATCTCGCGTCCAGGTTGACATCAAGGCTGCCCATCACCGCATCACCATCTGTCTGACGAACGATGGCCAAATCGCGGCGCGCGACTTGCCGCATATTTTTGAGCGATTTTTCTCTGGCGATCAGCGAACCGGCGGCTACGGTCTCGGCCTCAGTCTCGCCAAGCAACTGGCCGGCGCCCTCGGCGGCCAACTCACCGCCATCAGCCGCAAAGGCACGACAACGTTCACGATTTCGCTGCCAAAAACCCTGTAATTTACCTCTGGTGGCGTGACTTTTTTTGACATTTTTACAATTTTTCAGCTAATTTTCAGAATGCCATGGTGTAATAAGTTACGGTGAGGTGAGCCTCACCAGAAAGGGTAAGGATGAATACGACAACATATCTCAGTAAAAAAGGCTTCAAAGAATTACACAAGCAAATCAACGAACTCGAAATCCGCGAAAAAGCACTCTCGGCTGAACTACGCGACATCGGCCGCGCTAAGTCTCGCGACGACAAACTCCGCCGCAGTGAGATTATCATGAATCTCGAAAACGTCCATGGCAAGCTCGCCGAGAAACGCACTGCGCTCAAGACCGCCAAACCACTACCGCGTAAGCGCGATCGGCTACGCATCGCCATTGGTTCAGTGGTTGATCTCATTGATCAGCAAGGTCAGCTCTTTCGCTATACTCTCGTTGACAGCCTCGAGGCTGATCCGTCTGACGGCCGCATCTCGGTCGATAGTCCCCTCGGACAAAGCCTCCTCAACCGCCACGCCACCGAAACCATCTCTCTCGGTCTCGGTCGCACCACCCGGCGCCTGCAAGTGGTCGGCGTCCGCTAAGTACAACCCAAGCGTCCCAATTTGACGCTGACCACGCGCCCCCTGCCGCTCGTTTACCACGGGCGGTACTTTCCGGTATACTATATCTATGACAGCAACAGTTCTTATTGTCGAAGATGAACCTACCTTACGCACTGGTACCGAACAATTCCTCCGCCAGCGCGGTTTTACGGTGCTGACGGCGACCAGTGGCGAGGAGGCGCTGGAGAAATTTGCTGGGGCAGATGTGATTATCCTTGACATCATGCTACCGGGGATGAGTGGTATCGAGGTGTTGCGGCGGATTCGCCAGACCAGCGACGTGCCGGTGCTGATGTTGACGGCGCTGCATGATGAGCCGACGCAGATTGCCAGTTTTGACGAGCTGGCGGATGATTATATGAGTAAGCCGTTCTCGCTGGTGATTTTGGAGAAGCGAATTAAGGCGCTGCTTCGCCGCCAACAGTCTGTCAAAAAAACCTTGTGGCAGCACGGCCTGGCCTCGGTTGATTTTATGGCCTATCAGGGGTTTTATGATAATGCTGACGCGCATCTCAAGCCCAAGGAAGTGCAGCTGCTCAAACTGCTGGTGGACAATCCAAACATAGTCTGGAGCCGGCAGGCTATCATTGACAAGCTGTGGCGCGACGATGAGGTGCCGTTTGACCGGGTGATTGACGTCTACATCAAAAATCTGCGCAAGAAATTGCACCTGGACTGCATCATCACGGTGAAGGGAGTGGGCTATCGTTATGAAGCGGCTTAAGTTATTTCCCAAAACATTTTTGGTGTCAATCGGCTTATTTGCGGCGTTGATCATCCTGGTGCATGCGCTGGTCTACACCTTGATGCCGCAATTTTATTTGCAACAAAAAGAGCGCGAGGCGGCAGATAATCTCACGGCGCTCGTGGCTGGACTACGCGGTAAATCGACTGAGGAAATGCGTCGTCTCAGCCAGGAGTTTGCTCAGGTGAAAAATGTTAATATCACGCTGACAATTGATGGACGCGACCAGTATTTTCAAGGTTTTCAGTCGATCAACATCGTGACGGATAGTGGTAAATCGGTCGATACTAGCGTGGTAAAAATCGCTGATGGGCAGACTCTCGATCCGCGCTCGGTGATTTTGCAGCAGGGGAGCGTGACGGATAAACAGGGGCGAGCGGTTACGGTCAAACTGTTGGCCGACGTGGCACCCGTCACTCAGGCCAAGCTTGCCACGCTGCACGTATTGCCATATACCATGCTCGGTTCGCTGCTCGTGGCGCTGATGTTTTCCTACATCTACAGCCGTTTTGTGACGCGGCCGATTCGTCAAATGGCGGCGGTGACGACGACTATGCAGCAGCTAGAAAAGGGTGCGCATTATCCGGTGAGTAGCAGTGATGAAATCGGCGTGCTGGGGCGAAATATTAATGAGCTCTATCAAAATCTGTGGCAAACGATTCGCTCGCTGGAGCATGAGAATAAGCGGATAACCCAGCTTGAGAAAGAGAAAATCGCCTTCCTCCGTGCGGCCTCGCACGAGCTAAAAACGCCATTGGCGGCGCTACGGATCATGCTTGAAAATATGCAGCTGAATATCGGTGAGTATAAAAATCGCGATCAGTACCTGGCGGAGTCGGTGGCGCAGGTTGACCGCCTGGCGGCGATGGTGAATGATGTCTTGCGCTCTGGTAGTATCGCTGAACAGGCTCTGCGCCAGGAAAAGCGGCTGAGGATTGATAAGCTGATCGCCGAGGTGGTTGATGATTATACACTACTGGCAAAAACGCGCGGCATGACTTTCGAGGTTAATGCAGAGCCGACGACCATTCGCGCCAACCGCGACATGATGCGTCACGTCATCTCGAACCTAATATCAAACGCAGTGCGCCACGGCGACGGGGGGAGTGTGATAAAAATTACTTGTGACCAGCGTGAACTAGCCATCGAAAACGCCTGCAAGCCACTCACTAAACAGCAACTCCAGCACGTTTTCGACCCGTTTTATCGCAGTTCTGACGGCGCGAAGCAGCACACTGACAGCAGCGGCATCGGCCTCTACACTGTGAAAATACTACTCGACACCAAGGGGCTGGACTATGACTTCACGCCGCATGGGCGGGGCATGCGGTTTGTGGTGAGGTTTGAGTAGGAGGATGTGATGGATAGAGAACTAGAGAAAATGAGTTTGGAAGAATTGTGGCAATTATTCCCCATATTTCTTGTAAGATACAGCCGAGAATGGGCGCACTGGTATGACGAGGAAATAAAAGCCATCTCTTCATTGGTGCCAGAAAAATACATAACACGAATATCTCACATTGGCAGCACGGCCATTCCAAATATACAGGCAAAGAACATAGTAGACATATTGCTTGAAGTCCCGTCGGAAAAAGAATTAGAGCCTGTAAAAAATATTCTTGTTGAAAATAATTGGTTGTGCATGAGTCAGAAAGCAAAACGAATCTCATTGAATAAGGGCTACACCAAACAGGGCTTTGCGGATAAGGTATTTCATCTCCACATTAGGGTTATGGGGGATAATGATGAGATCTACTTTAGGGATTATCTAATTGAGAATGGAGACATTGCCAAACAGTACGAGAAATTGAAACTACAACTTTGGAAGGAATTTGAGCATGACAGAGATGGATATACTGATGCAAAAAGCGATTTTATCAGAAAGTATACTAAAATAGCTAGAGAAAAATACGAGCCCAAGAATAGGTCTTCCTAAATTGTGCATATTAAAGTCGTCAAACAGACTCTCAACTCCTGCTTTACATAAAGATTCCACCGTCAGCATATCATGCTGAAGCGCTGGCTACCTATGCTACAATTAGACTATGAAGATTGTTGATACGATAACCCTCGCCGAGCTTCGCCCGATGGCCGAGAGAATGTACGGGACGATGGTCAAAGCGGATGTCGATGTTGCTAAGAAAATTGTGGCGATCGACATGGATATGCATGCTGATGGCGAGGCGTATTTGTTAGAACGCGGATCGCAGCAAGCAGATCTATGGGGGATCAACCTACATCCGGATAAGTTTGGTACCGATGAATTTATCGAGTTTGACAGTATGATAAGCATTCGTCCACGACAAAACAATCCGTCGCGCGATGTGCTCGACCCAGCGGCGCGGCAGCAAATTATCGATATCATCGCCGGAGTCGTCCGTGAGTGAACATGTCTTTGACCGGGAGAAATGGCAAAGCTTGACGATTTTCGAGCAAATGGGCAACATCGGCTCGGAGGTCGGGCGAGCCTTTGCCGCCCGGCGCCGCGGCGACACGGCTGCGATGACTGGCGCCTGGCAGCGCGGCTTGGACTTATTGGACGCCACCGCCGAGCAGCTTGCCCGCCAAAAATCACCAAAACTCCGCGAAGTCCTGCGCGCCCGCGAACTATTCGCCGGCATGGAAGACGAATCGTTAGAGGATTACTTTATGTGGTTTGCCATAGCGGCGCGGAGAGGGAGGTAAAGCAGTAAAAGTCCGCCCGAGGATCATAAATAGGTTTACCAACAAACGCATGAACATTAATTTCAGCCCTCTTTGAAAGTGAGCAGTTTATAGACTTGCTCGGGTCTATCGTGTCACTCCTCTCTCTCAGGACCGGCAGCAGGATCCCTCCCTCCTGTTGATTATCACCGTGTTACGCGATGGTACTTTATAGAACAGGTAACAATCATATGCACACCTGCACCATCTATCATCAATCACATCATCAGGGATTGAGATAGTATGCTCGCCATTAGGCAGCTTCCTCAGGATGCAATCAGGACCACATTTGACTTCGCATCTCTCTGAGTAACTCATGGGAGACCTTTCTCGAGTAGAAGGAACAGCGCAGGATTATTCCAAAACGCTGATATATATATCAATAATAGGAGCCTAAGTCAAGCAATCTTACAAAAATCGCAACAAACCATGGTAATTTCCTGCTCGCTCACACTAGAATAAAGCTACAACCAATACCTAACTCCCAATAAATCAAGATAGTATTCGCTGCACAATTTTAGCATCGGCTTGTGGCCTAAGTCGCATAACTTTATAATAGAAGGTATGAAAATTATCACCAAAAAATCTTACCCCGATTTATTCGAAAAAGTCCTAACGGGCGAGAAAACGTTTGATATGAGAGTGGCCGATTTTGACATCCAACCCGGCGACGTCCTGGAACAGATTGAGGTAAATTATGACGGGACGCCAACTGGCCGCACAGTTCGTCACGTAGTCGGCGAAGTTTTACGTACGAAAGAAGTTGATTTTTGGAAACAAGAAGATATTGATCAATACGGCTATCAGGTGATGTCGCTTGCCGAGCGGGTTGATTAGTACAATTTTAGAAAGTTACTGCGATAAGGAGCAAAGATGACCAAATCCATCATCTGCAAAGACGTCTTCGGCAATCAATACACCGTTCCCGTTGACGAACTAAATATTCGCGTCGGCGTGTACGCAGTTATTATTGAGGATAATATGATTCTTTTGACTAGACAATGGGATGGTTACAGCTTGATCGGCGGCGGTGTCGAGAAAGGCGAAACGATCGAGGAATCAATCGTCCGTGAAGTCAAGGAAGAGACTGGACTGACCATCATGCCGGATAAAATCATTCATCAGGCAACTACTTTCTTCAAGCGCAACGCTGAAGCGCAAGCCAATCAATCAATCCAGCTATACTTTACCCATAGTCAATTACGTGGCAAGATTAATAATGACAACATAACCGACAGCGAGAAGACCTACACCAGCGGCACGCCGGAATGGGTTGACTTGGATAAGATTGACGGCATAAACTTCCGTCATAGCGTGAGTTTGAGGGCGATTTTACGGGCGTATGGTGAGAGCAAATAAATAAAGCATTAGGAGCCTGCGTAAATAGTGCCGAATGACGTATACTTAATATCATGACGAGTCAGTTCCACCCAATTTACTTCATCACCTCCAACCAGCGTAAGTTCGCCAGCCTTCAGGAATTGCTCCAACCGCTTGGCATTGATCTAAAGCAGCTTAAATACGATTTTGACGAGGGGCGGGGACTGGATATTCAAACAATTGCCAAGAGTAAACTGGCGCAAGCCAAGAAAGCTTTTCCAAACAAGCGCCTGATCGTTGATGATCGCGGCTTTTTCATCCCAGTTCTGAAAGGATTTCCCGGGCCGTTCGTTAAATTGCTACTGGACAGTTTTAGCTATCCTGGCATTATCAAATTAATGCAAGGTGAAATTGATCGTAGAGCTATATTTTCTTTTGCGGTTGACTATTTTGACGGCGAAAAAGACCACATTTTCGTGGCCGACGAGGAAGGGTTTATCATTGACGAGCCGCGTGGCAATAACCTGCACGGCTGGACGGAATTGTTATACATTTATGGACATCCGAGCTTTCCCGGGCGCAGCTTGGCAGAGCTGAATGATGAGGAGTGGAAAGAGTACTTGGCGGCAATTGAGGCGGTTGATGGATTGTGATGCTGAGAGATTATTTGGCGGCAATATAAAACGCCCCAATACCAAAACAGGAACATAAACCACCCAAAAGTAATGAGTGGCCTATGAGGCGCGAAGCGGAATGTCTCGCGCTTTAGTAGTGGTTGCGGTCTGTGTTCGCATTGATTTAATTAGCTATAGCCATAAATTACACATGTATAGCAACAGATAACTTGTATTATTGTATAAGGTATAAGACAATGAACTAATGCACCGATATAAGAAATCGTCAGTCACTGTGGATATCCGTAAGGCCAAAATAGGCGATGTTGATTTCGTGTCTCGCCTGATGACAGAAGCGCTTGAACCATTTTACGATGGCGATCCTCAAGCTCATGCACGGCGGATTTTTACCGCGCATATCAATGGCAATGTCGATTCTGTCGGGCAGTTTTCACTTCTGCAATACATATTTATTGCGGAAGTCAATCATCATCTTGCTGGAATGATTCATCTAGTTGTCAAGAAGCAGGGGACAGTTAAGATTAGTCCGCTCATCGTTGCGCCAGAATATCGCGGCCAATTTGGCATTGGCGGTAAGTTGCTTCGTCATACTGAGGATTTTGCTCGCAAACACCACGCTCGGCAACTCTACTGTACAGTAGCTGCCCAAAACCAAGACACGCTCAAGTTTCTATTGCGCAAAGGATTTCATCTGGCCGGCAAGGCGCAAAATCATTATAAACCCGGCATCGACGAATGTATGCTATACAAGCCACTGGATCAGAGTGCAGCTCCCGATTTGTCAGATATTTCAATCGTCCCGTTTGACGAGAAAAAGCACGCTGCAGCAGCGCGCCAACTGATCCTATCGCGAGTAGGCAGTGACTTTAATGGTGTGGATGATACATGGGTGGATGCGCTATTTGCTAGCTACCAACGATGTGAGAGCCGAGACGTCAACGCTAAGTATAAGCTCATTTTCATCGCCGAGCAGGATAGAAAGGTCGTTGGCCTTGTCGTTGCAACCCCAAAGAAAGGCCAGCCGATTAAAATCATGCCGTTGGTAGCAAAATCAGGGGCTGTTTTCGAAGTGCTGGTGGCTAACTTGCCGCGATTATTAGCTGGTTATGGTCACAAGCTGTACGTCCACCTGGTTCCCGAGCCGTGGCAGATAGCTTGTCTCCAGCGCCATGACTGGACGATTGAAGGCATGTTCCCAGGAGGGTACGCACCAAACAGTGTCGTTCAACAGTGGGGAATCAGTCTCAACAAGAAAGGAGTGCCCATGCGTAAGATGCGTATCAAGAAACCCTACTTTGATGGGATCATGTCGGGTCGCAAGACCTTAGAAGTTCGCATCGGCTACAACAGCATCAAGCGCCTTAAGGAGGGTCAGCTATTACAGCTGGAAAACGGACATGCGTCCGGCGTAGTGCGAATCAAGTCAATTCGAATTTATGATACATTTGCTGATATGCTGGCGACCGAGCCGTGGCGAGAGATTGTGCCGCAGGCGAAAAGCAAAGAGGAAGCGCTTCACCTCCTTCACAAGATCTACCCACCGCATAAGGAACGCCTTGGCGTTCATGTCATAGAGGTGGAGAGACTGTAGTAGGAGAGTGATGAGGAGCGAGCGTCTCCTGGATCAAAGAAATCTTGTTTTCATCTCCATTTCACATTCCCTTCACACTCGCCTGCTACACTGACATAGAACCAAGAAAGGAGATCTATGTCATTTGTACAACGTGCCTGGTTGTATATCACCAGGAAAAAACTCAAAACGCTGATTTTGCTGGCGATTTTGCTGTGTATGTCGACGATTATGCTGAGTGGATTTGCCATCAAGCATTCGACCGACGCGGCGGCGCAGTCGCTCGACAAAACGCTCAAGGCCGGCTTTACGCTGGGCAATAATCCGCGCACCAATCCGGGAACCGCCCGCGGTTCGGGAACGGTGTCGAACAAAGACATCGACGCGGTGAAAAATCTGGAAGGCGTGACGGATTACGTCAAGCGCCAGAATGCCACGGTCGATTTTATCAATACCAAACTGGTGCCACTACCGAGTGGTGGCAGCGGCTATGACGCCGAGAAAAATAAACAGTTTGGCAACGCTGCGACCATCATCGGCGTCAATAAATCTGAGTCCGAGAAAAAATTCCGGGCTGAGTCGCTCAAGCTCATCGCTGGCCGGCACATCACCGAGAACGATTCACGCAAGATTTTGGTGCACGAAGATTTTGCCAAGGCCAACAACCTGAAGCTGGGCAGTAAAATTAAGCTAAAGGCCAATCAATACGACACCGACAACGAGCATCCATCCAAGGACGAGGTTGAAGTAGAAATCGTCGGTATATTTAACGGCAAGAACCCAAAGCAGGCGACCTATCAGGTGGAGCTGTTCGAGAATTTGTTCTTGACTGACCTCACGACAACTCGCCAGTTGAATGCCTATACCGCGCACAATGAGATTTACCAGGACGCCACGTTCTTCACCAAGGGCACCAAGCAGCTGGACGAGGTAATGGCGCGGGCACATAAACTGCCAGTTGATTGGCGCAAGTACCAGCTAAATAAGAACAGCCAGGAGCTGGCCGGGGTGACTGGTGCGGTGAACGGCGTGTACGGCTTGATCGACGGTATGTTGTGGGCGACGGCACTGGTCAGCGTCGCAGTGATCGGCATGGTGCTGTACTTGTGGATGAACGAGCGCAAGCGCGAAGCGGGCGTGCTGTTGGCGACGGGTGTGCCGCAGTCAAAGATTGTGCTGCAATACATCGCTGAGTTGGTGATGATCGCGGTGTTGAGTTTCGGTGCGTCGTACTTTACCGCAGGGCTAATTGCCCAGCAACTGGGCGATCACGTGGTATCGCAGGCGGCGCAGAATGCTACACGTCAGGCTGGCAGTTCGCTGAACGGTGCGTCGCTCGGTGCTGATGCTGACTCAGTGACGTCATCGCGTACGCTAGAAAAGGTGACGGTTGGCGTGCAACCAACAGATCTGCTGGCAGTGTGGGGCGCTGGACTGGCGGTGATTATCATTGCGGTGCTGCTGGCTTCGCGGCCGATTACCCAGTCAACGCCAAAAGAATTACTAACTGAAGTGGACTAGGGGCGAATGATGACGATTATCAAACGAGCCTGGACGGCTGTGGCGCGCAAACGGCGTCGCAGCCTGACCATCGCCCTGATCATGACGCTGATTTTCACGCTGCTGATCGGTACGCTGACAGTGCAGCAAACGATGGCACAGCTGAAGCAATCGGTCGAGCGAAACATCCGCGCCGGCTTTAGTATCGCCAGCAAGCAACCGTCGGGCGAGGTGCCAATGGAGACGGCACAACAGGTGCAGCGCCTGGACAAGGTCAAAGCGCACAATTTCCAGGCAGAGACTACCGCGGGACTGCCGAGTAAACAATTGGTCGACACGGCAGGCAGCGGTGTGCAGCTGGACTCTAACGTGGCTGGCGAGGCGAAGGTGACGGGCGCGACAGAGAGCAATCTGCTCGGCGAGTTCACCGGTCGATTTTACCAACTAGAGCGGGGTAAGCATCTGGGAGCGCACGATCAAAACGCGGCCCTGATTCACAAAACGTTCGCCGAGAAAAACGGTATCAAGCCGGGCGACAAGCTGGACATCACCAAAGACGGCCGGCGGGTGACGGTGACTGTCATGGGTATCTTCAGCGGCAAAGGCGAAAAGCCGGCGGTCTTGCAGTCCGACATGGCGGAGAATCATCTCATCACCAACTTGGCTGCGGCGCAGCAGTTGACGGGTAGCCAGCAGCTGACACGAGCAACGTATTTTGCTGAAAATCCACATCAGCTGAAGTCGTTAACGGACCGCGCTAAAAGCCTACCAAACGTCGATTGGCAAAAATTTAGCCTCACTGACAACGGGGCGGCATTCGCTGGAGTCCTCCAAAACATCGCTGGTATTCAAAACATTTTGACGATTGCCACCATCGGTGCGGCTGGGGCAGGTCTGGCAGTTCTGTCGCTGGTGCTGGTGTTCTGGGTGCGCGGCCGCTTGCATGAAATTGGCATATTGCTGTCCATCGGCATGTCAAAGCGGCAGATCATCGGGCAGTTCTTGGCAGAGCTGGCGATCATTGCTCTAGTTAGCTCGGTGTTCGCGCTCGCCATCGGCTCGGTCACCTCATCGCAAATTTCTACTGCCCTGACAGCGCAAACTGACCAAAGCCAGCGCATAGAAAAGACTGCGGTGCACGCCGCGCCAGTAGCGACTTACCTAGAGGCTTTCGCCTTCGGCTACATGGTCGTTCTGCTATCAGCCATCGCTGCCACCGCGCCAATCATGCGCCAATCACCAAAGCAAATTTTAGCAAAATTAAGTTAGGAGTTATTATGTCAATACTTACGTTACGCGATATCATTTACTCATACGCTGACGGCACCAGCAATGTGCTCAACGGCATCAATTATCAATTTGAAAAAGGCAAGTTCTACGCTATCGTCGGTAGTTCTGGCGCCGGCAAGTCGACACTGCTGGGGCTACTAGCCGGACTGGACACACCGACTGGCGGGCAGATTTTGTTTGATGATCAAGACATCGCCGAGCAGGGCTATTCACATCATCGCAAACACAATATATCGCTGGTGTTTCAGAATTATAACCTGATTGATTATCTGACGCCGCTGGAAAACTTGAAATTGGTTAATTCCAAGGCCACCAACGAAACGTTGCATGCCATGGGCCTGGACGACGATCACATTCACCGCAACGTCATGAAACTTTCTGGCGGTCAGCAACAACGCGTAGCAATCGGCCGAGCGCTGGTGTCCTCCGCACCGATTATCTTGGCGGACGAGCCGACCGGCAACCTGGACGAAACCACCGCCGCCGACATCATCGACATCCTGCGCCGAGCTGCTCATGAAAATGACAAATGCGTCATCGTCGTCACCCACAGCAAGCAGCTGGCTAAAGAGGCGGATGTAGTGTTGAAGCTGAAGGATAAGAAGCTACGAGCATAGCGTCGGGCGCGGTACGACCCACGTCACTTGCTATACGTGAAGCGACCGGGTCGACCGACGATGATCAACTCATACAACCCTCATCTCAAGCAAGAGGTGCGCGAGGCAGAAACCGGAGGCGCACCTTTTTGCCTGTAGTTAACTGTTGCAGAATAGCGACCTCAGCTATACTGGGTACAATGACTACCCACTATTTCAAGCTACATCCCGAACCTCAAATTTCCCCCAAACAGTACTTCACGCTATAATAACCGTATGCATTTTTATCAATCATCAAGCGACGAGGCGCTGCGGCGACTTAGTTCCTCAGATAGCGGCCTGAGTGCGGCCGAAGTTCAGCGCCGCCAAAAACGCTACGGCCTCAACATCATCAAAGTCCAATCCGAACCACTCTGGCGCATCATCCTCGAGCCATTCCTTGATATCTTTATGCTCGTCCTGCTCATCGCTGCCATCATCAGCCTCTGGCACGGCGAGGCAATTGACGCCATCATCATCTTCGTCATCGCTGCCATCTCGGCCGTTATTTTCTACATTCAGCGTTTCTCGACCGACCGCGTGCTGCGCAGCTTGTCGCACCACGATGCCCAAAAAGTTGATGTCCACCGAGTCAATCGTACCACGCGCATCGACGCCAGCCAGCTGGTTCCGGGCGACGTCATCTCGCTGGCTGAGGGCGAGAAAGTCCCTGCCGACATCCGCCTCCTCCGCAGCGCCAACTTGCGGGTGGACGAGGCGCAACTGACCGGCGAATCGCTGCCAATCTCCAAACAAACCGACGCGCTCACCGGCACCAAAGAAATGTACGAGCAAACCAACATGCTGTTTCAGGGCTCATTCGTCGTCAGCGGCACCGGCACCGGCGTGGTCGTCGCCACCGGCAATCAGACCGAGTTCGGTAATCTCGCCATGCTCTCCAAGCGCGAATCAACCCAAAGCCCAGTCCAGCGAAAAATCGACACCCTCATCACCAGAGTCATCGCCGCTGTCTCGGCTATCGCCCTCGTCGCCTTTGGGCTGAGCTTGCTACGCGGCATGGATTTGCTGGAGAGTCTGCGCTTCGTCATGGCCCTAGCGGTGAGCGCCGTGCCAGAAAGCTTGCCGATTGCGATTTCCGTGGTGCTGGTCTTAGGCATGCGGCGAATGGCCGCCAAAAAGGCGCTGGTGCATCAAATGCGCGCCATCGAGACCATCGGCGTCATCACCACCATCGCTACTGACAAGACGGGCACGCTGACCAAGAACAAGCTGACCGTTCAGCAAACCTGGACGCCGGACGAGGCGACAGAGAACATCGACCGCATCATCGGGCTGGTGGTCAACCGCGCTCATGCCAAGAGTCACGATCCGCTGGACATCGCCCTTAGTGAATATGCCCGCAAGCAAACCGCCAGCCCGCGCCACGTACCAGTTCGTGACCTGCCATTCAGTCAAGCCCACGTCATGTCCGCCACCATCTGGCATCACGGCCGGCAGTTTCGCTTGTACGTTAAGGGTGCGCCCGAAGCCATTCTGGCAGCGTGCCGTGTGTCGGCCCGCACCAAAAAGCGCGCCCAGCAGATGCTTGATGAGATGACCGCCCGCGGCTACCGGGTGATTGGACTGGCGACGGGCGAGCTAGACGAGGCAATTGATAGCTTTGACCAGCTCGGCAAGCTGACGTTCGCCGGCTTCGTGGCCGTGGCTGATGTGCTGCGACCAGAGGCACCGCGGGCCATCGGGGCTGCTCTGAAAGCGGGTGTGTCGGTGCGGATGATCACCGGCGATCATTTCGAGACGGCCTATCAGATTGGCCGGGAACTTGGCATGGTCGAGAGCCGCGATGAGGTGTTTGACTGCCGTGATATGGCCAAGCTGTCCGATGAGCAGCTGGACGCCATCGTCACTAAAACCAAAGTATTCTCCCGCGTCATCCCCGAGCAAAAATACCGTCTACTGACCATTCTCAAAAAGCACCACATCACCGCCATGACCGGCGACGGCGTCAACGACGTGCCGGCACTGACTAACGCTCATGTCGGCGTGGCTATGGGTTCGGGCTCACACATCGCCAAAGACGCTGGCGATATCATTCTGCTCAACGATAATTTCAAGACCATCATCGACGCCATGCGCGAAGGCCGCACCATCATCGCCAACATTCGCCGGATGCTGTTTTATCTACTGTCGACTAATACTGGCGAGCTGATCACCATGCTCGGCGCGCTGCTCATCGGCATCAAGACGCCGCTGGAGCCGGTGCAAATCCTCTGGGTTAATCTAGTGACCGACACCTCGATGGTCATTCCGCTTGGCCTGGAACCGGGTGAAAAGCAAGCCATGAATCGCCCACCGGAACACCCCGACGCACCGATTCTCAGCCGTCAAATGATCTGGCGGATGGTCATCGTCGCCGCTACCATGTCGGTCATGGCGCTGGCCGTCTATATCTTTTTCGAGAAGCATTACGGCCACGACTACGCGCAGACGCTGGCCTTTATCTCGCTAGTGGTCAGCCAGTGGGCCAATGCCTTCAACGCCCGCTCCGACAGTGAATCGATCTTCACCCGCCTCAAGGTTATGAACGCCAGTTTTTACGCTGGCATCGGCCTGTCGGTACTGTTACAGTTACTCGTCTTCTTTGGCCCGCTTGGCACAATCCTCCACATCACGCCGATCAACTTCTGGCACGGCGCACTCATCGGCCTCGCCTCGTTCGTCATCCCGATCATCACCTGCGAGATACACAAGTGGTGGGGCAGGAGGAATGACCATGCCTGAGCTCAAACATATCCGAGCCGCCTATCGCGTGTCAGTCAAGGGACTGATCTATGAGGACGGAAAGTTACTATTCGTCCGCGAGAGGAGCGATACGTGGGATTTACCCGGTGGCGGGCTGGAGCACAGCGAGGGCATAGCCGAGGCCTTGCGGCGCGAGTGTCGAGAAGAGCTGGGCGCCGAGATAGAAATTGCAAGCGCAGCGCCGATCATCATCCCGACATGGAGCAAAAAGTTCAACACCCCGGTGCTTATCATCGCCTACCAAGTTCACCTCGTGTCGCCACCCACGACCACGACAGACGTCAGCGAGCTGCGGTATATTGGGGCCGATGAACTGGGGCAGGTTGAGCTTGACTCGACATTGTCGGCCGTTATAGATCAGTTCTACTCGGAGTAGTGGGGTGTAGATATTAATATAAGTGTTATAATTCTATATCATGAGCAGTGGCGACTCAGCAATACGCAAGAAATATACAAGCCCCATATCTGCAGCTGGCGATGGATATGTTTTTGAGCATTCCGTGCAGGCATTTTTTGTGATCCAAATGATAACAGGTGGACTAGTGCCGAGGATGGACAACTGCGAAGTAACGAGGATAGTACTCCAGGCAGAGCGATACGGAAGGAGTACTGATGATTGCGAAGTAACCCTTAAAGACCTGAGCAAACCGAATAAAGAAAGAACACTACTGGTTCAGGTAAAGCGAAATGTTCGCCTTTCAAGTGATGAATTTACAAAAACCATAAAAGATGCTTGGAATGATTTTAGCAGCCAGAGCTTTAATAGAAATTCTGATAGAATAATGCTCATCACTGGTAGTCTTGATAGGAATGGAATCGGGCTGAAGAATGTACTAACTCATATCCAGAATTCTTATCAGTCAGCTGATCAGTTTTGGGAAAACTACGATAGTAATGTTTTAGGTAGAAATAAATCCGAGCTCAATAACCTTAAGCGCCTGCGCGAAAAACTAACACTGGCAAACAATAACATCGCCCTAGACAGAGAAGTAGAATTTGAGTTCTTGAAATCTTTCTTCATAATAAAATCTGACATGCATGAGAATCTGTTTGAAGACGGTGATATTAATGTCGCCCTTATCCATAGTGTCTTGGCACAGAAAAAATGGAAAGATAACGTAAGCCCTAAAGTTGTATGGGAACGGCTCTGTCATTATGTAGCTACTCGTAATAAAGACCAGATAGAGCTATTAAAAGATGATCTGCCTAAAAAACTACTGGAGATATTCGAAGAAGAGAAAGTAATCCGACAAGATGATGTAGTGAGCTTGCAGGATGAAAATCAATTAGTCAGAAAAGCAGAACCGTCAAAAAACAAGATCACAATTAAAACAGCACACAAAAAAGAGCTAGCATTACTATGTTTAATTGGTGAATTTGACTCTGCAAATTCAAATGATAAAAAAATAGTGTCTGAATTGCTAAGATGTGATGAAGACTCCTTGTTAGACGTAGTCCAAGAAATAAATTCTACCGATGATCAAGTACTAGAACTAAGAGATACTACGTGGAAGGTTCTTGATATCAAATCTACAATTGAGCAACTAAGTAAATACATTTATGACAACCACATTGATGATTTTGCGGATATTTACTTAAGGATCCTGAGTGAAATCAACCCGGCACTAGATTTGCCAATAGACGAAAGATATATGGCTAATATTTACAAAAAGAGCCGAGCATACTCAGCGACAATTAGGACTGGCGTAGCAAATGGTATGGCCATGCTTGCAAATAACCAGGACATATTTCGTAAGTGCTCTGCCAACAAAATAGCTAACGCAGCAAATAATACAGTATTCAAATTGCTTTCTGATAATGAAAATCCCAAACTATGGATGAGTATTACAGACAACACCTCTTTAATCGCCCAGGCGTCTCCAGTTCAGTTTTTGTCAAGACTAGAGAGCACCCTTAAAATAAAAAATGATAATCCAATTGCGACAGGTATCAAGGAAAGTTCAGGTGACTCATTCTTTCAGCCAGATTACATGACTGGTTTATACTGGGCGCTGGCTGATTTATCTTGGGATAAAAAATATTTTTCACGAGCTAGTCTAGTGTTAGCTAAGATTGCAACCCTCGAAATTGATCAGACAGAGAATAAAAAGCGTTCCCTAGATACCATCCTACATACGATCCTGCCGTGGCAGCCGAAAACGCTTGCCCCCTTAGAGGTTCAACACGGTGTGGTCGAAAAAATAGTCAATGAGCATAAAGCTGTCGGGCGAGAGCTACTCAAGGGTTTACTGCCGAATATGACTCAAACAACCATGGAGAGGGAACTTCCAGAATGGCTAGATATTACCAATACTCTTCAGCCTGTTACGCAACAAGAGCTGTGGAAGGAGAGTTCATACTACTCAAATCTCTACATAGATACAACCGAGTCTCTTCAAGAAATCGTTGATGTAATCAATAGCGTTAACCATCTTACCGATGATACTTTGCCGAGTTTTACCAACCAACTAAATAAGCGCCTGCAAAACATGACTGATAAAGATAGGCAAGTAGTATGGGAGGTATTACTTAAAAAAATAAATAATCTAGATCGGCGCAGTAAAGATGAAGACGAAAGGGTAAAGATACTCAAAAAAATTGCCAGTGATATAGAGCCTGAAGATGACTTGTGTAAGTCTATATATCTATTTAGTAATTATGACCATGATCTTATAGGCTATAACGACTGGGAAAAAGGCAAGAAAGAGCTGGAAGAGAAGCAGCGAGAATCACTTCTCAAGATTTTAAACTCAGATAATGCCATTCGCCAGCTGAATGAGCTTATCAACCAAGCCAAGATGCCGCACACCATAGGATCTAGCCTGGGCTCTATAGATTATCCACCCATCGAAAACATGCTATTGCCTAAATTCCTCAACGAAAACAAAACTGAAAAAAAATTCATTAGTAGCTTCATTTATACGAGATATTTCTATTATAAAGGTGATATCAACTGGGTTAATAAGTTAGATTTTGCCAGCTGGAATAACGAACAGAAGATTCTACTTCTTCTAGCTTTGCCATTTAGCCAAAGCACCTGGGACCTATTGGACGCACAACAAGATAAAGACCTTACTAAAGGATATTGGGATAGGGTCGATAATTTTCGACGTACGATTGATGATAAATATTCCGAAGCTGCAGTTAAGAGCCTCTTGAAGGCAAAGCGCCCTCTGGCTGCGATTGAATATATCGCCTCGATAATTCTTGGGACTGAGGATTCTGTCAAACAGCAAATTGATCCAGAACTATGTCTAAAAGCACTAATGGCATCATTAAATACCACCGAAAACATTTCAAACACAAATAACTTACAGTATGAAATAGGTCGAGTATTCAAGTATTTATACGACAGTATTGACTATACCCAGACAAGTCTATGGGGGGCAGAATGGGCCCACCTTGAACTATTCGGAAAACACGGCATAGGACAACCGCGAGCATTAATATATCGAATTGCAAATGATGCAGATTTTTTCTGCGACTTAATTGAGATTTATAAATCAGACCCTCACGGCACTAAGCACCAAGAGCTTGACGAGGCTATTCGATACAGACTATCTAAAGTATTATCATTACTGTTTAATGACTTTACGATCATGCCGGGCATAGACCAATATGGCACATTTCGAGAAGATAACTTTACTGCCTGGATACACAAGGTTGAAGAGAGATGCAAGACGAGTGGACACTTAGACGTTGCCCAATCTGTTATAGGTAGATACCTAATAAACTCCCCTGGAGACAAAAGCGGCTTATGGATCAACAAAACGGTAGCAAAAACTTTAGACCGAAATGATTCAGTATCTATGAGATCTGGGTACAACATGGGTATTCGTAATGCACGTGGTATGCACGCAGTAGACGAAACGGGCGAGGCTGAGGCATCCTTGAGAGATAAATGGCAAAATCGTGCAGATGAGATTGAGCCTTTAGGTTTTATAAATCTTGCAACATCACTACGTGAGCTTGCAGAGACTTATGAGAGAGAAAGAAACCGCATAATTAAGCAGGAGCGGTTTAGAAATTAACATCTTCCTCATACTTAACACATATGGCGCTGGACCTACGCAAGATATGGACACAAAGATGAGGGATATCTATACAATAGGCCAAATCATACAAATAAACCGCCCAGCCACTCCGGACTAGACGGTTGATGTGTAGTTCTATGGCTGGGCCGGAGGGATTCGAACCCCCGAATGCCAGGACCAAAACCTGGTGCCTTACCACTTGGCGACGGCCCAATACCAAGGATTAGTGTAGCATAATAATTACGTAATTACCAGCCTTGCGATCGGGCCCAAAACGCGCTACAATCATCGTATGCATAAGCAGCATGGCTTTACTATCGTCGAAGTTATTATCATCATCGTGGTCATCGCGATCCTCGCCACCTTGGGTGGCCTCGTATGGCGCAACGCCTATAACACCGCCCGCGACAATGAGACCAAGTCAAATATTTCAATGCTCAAAGAGGCGATCGAGAAATATCGCTCGGATAACGGCGAATATCCATGGCCGACGAGCGCCTGCACCATTTATAACACCGCCAATATGAAGATTTGTAATGGCGGCGAGCTCGGCGCACTTCTCATTCCACGCTACATCAAGCAGCTGCCGAAAGACCACGAAGGCCGCGATTATTGGTATCTCGCAGCCACTGACACGACCCACGCTTCCAGCGTCGTGCCGACCCGCTACGCCATAAAGGTACCACTCTCGGATGGCACCACCTGCCGCACTGGCCGCAATATGCAGAACGGCTGGTTTGGCGGCGTGCCAGAGTGCAACTTCTAATCTGTTATAATAGCTTTGATGAGACGACAGAGTTTCGAGACGCTGACACTAGAGAAAATTGTTGGTGGCGGGCAAGCGCTGGGGACGCTGGCTGACGGGCGTAAATGTTTCGTATGGGGCGGGCTACCAGGCGAGACCGTCACTGTTCGCATTACCAAAAAGAAATCGCACTTCGTCGAGGCGGTCGTCGAGGAAGTAATCTCGCCAAGCCCCGACCGCATCCAGCCGCGCGATCCAGATAGCTATCTTTCGACCAGCCCGTGGCAAATCATGCCGCTCGAAATTGAGCAGACGTATAAAAGGCAATTGATCAACGACGCCTTTATGCTACACAATGTTGCATTACCGGCGGTGATTAATGTCTATTGCGACAATGTCGCATATGGCTATCGCAATAAAGTTGAATTTAGTTGGTATAGCGAATCAGTAGTATCCCGAGCGGCACCCCAGAAAAAATCTGGGATTGTCTCGGGTCCCGGATTATCCTCTGATGATACCCGAGGGATAGACGCGGATAGCGACCGTGAAGAATTATCTGGCGACACACTTGACTTGGCATTTTTCCGTCGCGGCAGCAAGGGCAAGATTGTCGTCGATGGCACAAGTTTGGCACACCCAGAAATCAACCATTTGGCGCGTGCGATCCGCGATTTACTGCGCCATAAACGCGTCGCGGCTCGCCAGCTCAAGACCTTGCTCGTCCGCTGCGATCAGTCTGGAAGTTGTGTATGGCAGCTGTATGTCAAGGATCGCTTGCCTGAAATTATCATCGCTGATGAAGCCGCCACACTGCCGGCTCAGGGCGGGGAAATTATCTATTCCGATCCGCGCTCCCCAGCCAGCCGTATCACCGAACGCTTGGTACGTTTCGGCAATACCGCCCTGACCGACACCGTCCTCGGCGTACCATTCCGCTACGCCTGTGAAGGCTTTTTCCAAGTCAATATCCCGGTTTACGAGCAGGTGCTGCGCGATATGAAGGAGTGGGTGCCATACAATAAGGCACGCCAAGAGCGCCAGCTGGATCAGTTGGCGGCACATGGCTACACCAATAATCAACAGCGAGCAATATCTCAGAAAAAATCTGGGATTGTCTCGGGTCCCGGATTATTTTCTGATGATATTCGAGCTGTCAAATTATCAACCATCGACCTCTACGCTGGCGTCGGCACCATCGGCCTGACCATTGCCGATGGCAACGTTACGCTGGTAGAAATCAATGAACACGCCGTCGTCGAAATGCAGCGCAACATCACCGAACTTGGTCGCACCAACGCCCGCGCCGTCCTCGCTCCCAGCGAACAAGCCCTTGACCACATCACTGGTAAGGAAATCGTCATCGTTGACCCGCCGCGCGCCGGCTTGCATACCGACGTTATTGCAACATTGTTACAACAGCTACCGCCGCGTATCATTTATCTCAGCTGCAATCCCGTCACCCAAGCCCGCGACGTCGCCTTGCTCCAGCAACACTACCGTATCGCTTGGCACCGTGGCTACAACTTTTTCCCGCGCACGCCGCATATTGAACACTTAGTTGTTCTTGACAAAATTTCATAATCTTATTGCATTATTGACAGAACTCTTGACGTTTTGTTCTAATTCGACCTGGACAAGTCATAAAACCGTCCATTTTTCACACTCAAAATAGTACAATTATAGAGACATGAAAAATAGTATCAATATCGCAATACCAGATTTCATTACTCAAGCCTTTCCTATACTCAAAGAGGCGACGTACGTCCGTGAGTTTGCTTCTTTCGTTACATTATACCCAGACGCAGTCTATTATTTGTTTCAGACAATATCCAATCAGTCACTCATACTTGTAGCGATTGATTATCCTGACCCCATCGACGAAAGTCAACAAGTA
>CAUUSE010000003.1:0-33319 GCA_963547725.1 uncultured Candidatus Saccharibacteria bacterium
GATTCGGGATTAGTATGAAAAAATATTGGACTGGTGTATTTGGGCAAGTACGCGCTCAACAAAGACGATTTGTTCGCGATAAAATGTCACTGTTCTTTACCTTCTTGTTCCCACTGCTATTCTTGTTTGTATTTGGCTCAATCTTTAAGAATCAATCAACCAGCTTTAATGTGGCGATTATCAATAATTCGCAAACAGAATTTGCGAAAAATTTTGTCGATAACGCCAAGGGAAACGCTAAAGATTCGATTCTCAAGATCAAAGATGTCAAGGATATGGACGAGGCCCGCGAACAGCTTAAACGCTCGGAGCTGAACGGTATCATTGAACTACCGAGTGGTTTTGGCGAAGTAAAGGGAGAGGGCACTAATGCCAAGCCGACCGGTACGATCAACGTGCTGTACGGCAAGGGTTCGGAACAGACTGGTAGTGCGCTGACGGCAGTGATGGGCCAGGTTGCTGATGAGATTAATAAGCACCTGGGTCAGCCAGAAGCGCCAATTAAAGCTGCCGGTAAAGCAGTCGGCGATGAGCAGCTGAAATCGTTTGACTATACCTTTACGGGGCTACTCGCCTTTAGCTTGATGAGCATGGGTATCTTTGGCCTGGCTAACCAAATGCCGGCTGAAAAGCAGCGTGGTTCATACCGTCGTCTACGCGCCGCACCGTTTACCTCGGGTCAGCTGATTATTTCTATGGCAATTCACTACACGATAATTTCGCTGCTTAGTTTGACTATGATGGTTGTCGTTGGTATGTTGGTGTTCCAGTTTAATATGCGTGGCGATTGGGGGCTCTTTGTCCTTATGGCGGTGCTAGCGGCCTTTATGATGGTAGGACTGGGCCTGTTGATTGGCGGCTGGGCGAAGAACGAAAATCAGTCCGCACCGCTGAGCAACTTACTGTCTTTCCCGATGATGTTCTTGTCCGGTGCGTTTTTCCCGATTTATTTATTCCCAGAGTGGCTGCGCGGTGTGACTCAGTTTATCCCAATGACGCCGATTACCGAGGGATTCCGTTTGATCATGACTGAGCATGCCAGTTTTATCGAGGCCCTGCCGCAAATCGGCGCTGTCGCTGCTTGGACTCTCGTTATCTATGTCGCTGCGATTAAGCTGTTTCGGTGGGAATGAAATTTGAGAGTTGGCGGTAGGGTAGCTACCATTCCTGCTCTTATTCTGTTAATCCAGACCTAGTTCTATATGCTGTTAGCCACGAATCGAGTTCAGTGTAAAACTTCTCAGGATTACAACCGAAGAATTGATGTCGCAATCGCGATGAAATACGCTCGTGTAGGGAATGTGGTTGGTAGATTCGCAGATGTTTGAGCGGTGCTATAGTTATCGTACTCGAAATTCCATCCCATTGAGATATTGGTAAAATTGATACGAGTTTGTTATCAACTGATGGGTCAATGTCGCAGACTGATCCATTAATAAATACACGAAGCATAACGTGTCGCTCGTTTCGACATTGACGTAGTTTAAGAATACGATCAGGTATTGGTAAATCCTGCCAATTAAATACGCCAATTAACAACTGGCTTGCTATGTCAACTTTTTGTAATTCTCGCTGTAAATACACGCATTTTTGGTAGCAGGACCACATCCCACTATTACCACTTGTTCCGTATGGCAAGTCGCGGATCTTCTCGAATAAGATAATTGCTTTTTGAATATTCATAAGGCGAATGGTTGGGCTAATGCGCAGAGTAATATTTTCATGGTGTATAATAACACATATGAAGTGGCTTGATGATATCGTAGATCAGTTTCGAAGTGTAGATAAAGAAGTACTCGTTTCCTCGGGTGCATCGCCGTCGGGGGTGTATCATGTGGGGCATTTGCGCGAAATTGTTATCGCTGACGCCGTAGTGCGAGCATTGAAGCAGGCAGGTATTCGGGCGCGCCACGTTCACGTTTCGGATAACCTCGACGCCTTTCGTAAAGTGCCGGTCAATCTGCCGGCCAGTTACGAACAGTACTTGGGTATGCCGCTCTGTACGGTGCCTTCGCCAGATGATCGGTATGATTCGTGGGGGGATTCTTGCCTGAAGCCATTCCTCGACAGTGCCAATAAAATTGGCGTCACCATGGACGTGGTCTATGCTAGCGATAAGTATCGGAGCGGGTTTTTTGTGCCGGCCATTGAGCGCTCGCTGAGCTGCATCGACAAGGCCAAGTCGGCCATCCAGGAAGTATCGGGCCGGCAGCTGGATGATCAGTGGTCGCCAATTCAAATCATGGAGCATGGTCGGCTGAAAAATCGCCGATTTATCAGCATGGATAGCGATGCTAAAACGATTACCTATCGTAGTCATGATGACTCGGAGCATACGGTTCGGTACGATGACGGGCAGGTAAAGCTGGACTGGCGGCTGGACTGGCCGGGGCGGTGGTGGCTGCTCGGCGTTGATGTTGAGCCGTTTGGCCGTGATCACGCGACGAAGGGCGGCTCGTATGATACCGGCAAGCGGATTGCTCGTGAAGTCTATGACATTGATGCACCAGTACCGGTGCCGTATGATTTTATCAATCGCACTGGCGATACCAAAAAGATGAGTGCCAGCAAAGGCACCGGCGTGAATGCGCACGATGTTGTCGATATGCTGCCACCTGAGGTGGTGCGCTATTTCATGCTCCGGTATTCGCCGGCCAAGCGACTGTATTTTGACGAGACCGACAGCCTGGTGCGGCTGGTTGACGACTTCGCGGCGATGAAGCAGCATCCGCAAAATGAGCTTGATGAACAGCTATTATTCTTGTGTACCGATGGGCTAAATCATCCAGCGGTCAGCTCAATTCCATTCTCGCATCTGGTCATTTCATACCAAGCGGCGTTGTGCGACACGGTAAAAACAGTAGAGATTTTGCGGCGCAGTCCAGAATACGCCCGCATCGTCGATGAGGAAGAGGCAGTGATTATCACGGAACTAGGCTATGTCAGTCGGTGGCTGGAACAGTGGGCGCCTGAGTCATTGAAGTTTCGCCTAGCGGACGAGGTACATCCCGATGAGTTTTCGCCAGAACAAAAAGAATACCTATGGCGGTTGGCTGACGATATCACCGGGGCGCCGGCTGAGGCTGATGGTAATTGGTTTCATCAAGCAATTTACGCCTACAAGGAAAGCGGCTTACTGCCGCCGCGGGAACTCTTCACCACTATCTACCGCGTGCTCATTGGCAAAGATTCCGGCCCGCGTGCTGGCTGGTTTTTATCAATCCTGCCACGAGACTGGCTGGTTGAGCGGCTACGGCTGATGAAGTAAGAATTTTGGCGAGGCTGGGTTGCGGCAGGTTCTGTCCGCCTGACTGCTTCTTGACACCTACTGCCCATCCGGCGTAAAATATTGCACTTGGGTGCATAGTGTAAATCATACTGGGTAGTTGAGAACTCTTACATTTATGGGCTGCTGATACTTGAATAACGTGAAAGGTAACAATGCTACACGAATTATCGATCAGAAATAAATTAATCGTCATGAGTGCGGTGATGAGCGCACTGTTTTTGGTGGCGCTGGATCAAACGATTGTCTCGACGGCGCTGGCGGCGATTGTCAAGGAATTTAATAGCTTTTCGTCGCTTGGCTTCATCGTGACTGCTTACATGTTGACCACCACGGTGACCGTACCGCTGGCTGGTAAGTTGAGCGACATGTATGGCCGCAAGCCGCTGTTACTCGCCGGAGTGAGTATCTTTACCATCGGCTCGCTGCTGAGTGGCCTGGCGCCGACAGTCGAGTGGCTGATCGCGTGGCGGGCGCTACAGGGCATCGGCGGCGGCATCATCACTGCGAATGCTTTTACTATTGTTGGTGATCTCTTTCCGCCAAAGGAACGTAGTAAATGGCAAGGACTGTTTGGTGCGGTCTTTGGGATGAGTTCAGTAGCTGGGCCGTTAATCGGTGGCTGGCTGACAGATGGTGTGTCGCTATTTGGCATGGTCAGTGATTGGCGCTGGACGTTCTTGATCAATGTGCCGATCGGGGTGATCGCTACCATACTCATCATTCGCTACTGCCCGCAGATCAAGCACGACCGCACGCACAAGCCTGACTACCTCGGCGCGCTATTGATCACCATTGCTCTAGCGACGCTGGTGCTGGCGGTAGACAATACAGAGATGATCTTTAAGGGACTAATCGAGCACGGTGTCAGCCTAGTGCTGATTCAGGGCGTGCTGCTGACGATATCAGTACTGGCGGCGCTGGGCTTTATCTTAATCGAGCGGCGAGCCAAGCAGCCGATTCTACCACTACGGTTCTTTGCCAATCGGACATATAGTTTGATCATGGCGGCGGCTAGCTTGTTTGGTGCGGCCTTTATGGGGGCAATTTTGTATCTAACACAGTTCAATCAGCAGGTGTTTGGCGCCACTGCCTCGCAGGCTGGGCTGATGCTGCTACCGATGGTAGCAGGCAGTATAACAAGCTCGATAACTATCGGTCGGCTGGTTGCTAAAACCGGTGCATATAAACGCTGGATAGTGGCCGGTTTTGGGCTAACGGCGGTCGGTGTCGCCGTGCTAACAATTCTACAGCCAGAATCGCCATATTGGCACGAAGCTATCGTGGCGGTATTTGTTGGGCTTGGATTCGGCGCGGCGATGCCAATCTTGACCTTGGCGGTGCAGAATGAGTTTACGCAGAAAGACCTCGGTGCGGCGACCTCCAGCGTGCAGCTATTTCGTGGGCTGGGCTCGACAATTGGTGCGGCAGTGTTATCGGGCGTATTAACCGCTGGTATCCTAGCACATGTCGGTGATCCGCATCAGCTGCCGTATATTCAGAGTCTGCAGCGCTCACCGGCTGCGCAGCAGATGCTGTCCGGTGAGCTGAACGCTGACGTGCTGCTGCGGCTGAATGCTCAAAAAGAGACAATCGCCAAGGCGGCAGCGCGGCTACCAGCACCGGCTCAGGCCCAGGCAAAACAGCAGTTCAGCCGGCAGCAGGATGAATTTACTAAAGTCATCCTCCATGCGTTTACCGATGGTCTGCATCAAGTATTCTTGATCAGTTCGGGGCTGATGGTTGTTGCGATGATTGCGGTAATGCCGGTCAGGGAAAAGCGACTGCGCGGCTAATTGCCAGAGTGGTGTTTTCTGGGGTATAATTTTTGCATGACGGTGGGCTACTTTGAGCGGCGATGTGTGAGTGATTCGTTAGGGCGAACGCATCAGTTTCATCGTGGTGTCTGGGCACATGTTAGCGGCACGCTGCACCCAAGCGAACTCGCTGAGCAGTTCGGCCTTGATGAAAATATTGTTCGTGACGCGGCTGATGTGCGCGAATTGCCGCGGATGGAATATAGCGGCGGCATCGAGTATGTCTTTGTGCGGCTGCCGCTCGTTCGGGATGATGCTATAAAGACCGCGCCGCTGCTGGCTGCTGTATCAAAAACCCAGTTTATAACGATTAATCCTGCCAATAATTTCTCGCCGCAAGCCGCTGAGCCGTTTCTCACGACCACGACCGACAAGCCCGGTGCGCTCCTTGCAGCGACCATCGCTTGCGTGGTGGCTGCGTATGAGCAGCAGATCCATGACCTTGCTAGTAATATTGCTGCGGCCAGGCATCGGTTGGCGCGCCATGAGGTAAAAAATGCTGACTTTATCGAGTTTGTAGCTATCGAAGATAGCCTCAATGAGTTTCATTCCAGCCTCGAGGGGTTAGCGAGCGTGCTCGGCCAATTAGCACTCAATCGCCGCGGCCTGTTCACAGTGCGCGACCTTGAGGCACTGGGTGATCTAGTGCTACACGTCAAGCAATTACTGGTCATGGTCGCCGCCAACAGCCAGACCATCACCAGTATCCAGAACGCCTATTCAACCATCGCTAACAATGTCCTCAACCAGCGGATGAAAGTCTTGACCGCCATCACCATTCTCCTGGCCATCCCGAATGTGTTTTATGGTATGTATGGCATGAATATTACCTTGCCGTTTCAGGGCGAGGCGTGGGCCTATCCGGTGATTACCGGGTTTACGGTGCTGCTCATCGGCATTGTGTATATCTTCGCCAAGCGGCTGCGCTTGTTTTGAGGCTGGTATCAGGGGTCAGATCAGGGGTAGACCTGGCTTGACGTTTGTATCAGTCTTTGTTATGATGGCTGATGTGTCTCGCGCCGAAGCATGTCGCTGCTTATCATAAAGTGGGCAATAAAGGTCGAAGCGCGTGAGGCTGCACTAGTACAAAGGAGTACGAAACACATGCCAATAGCAATCAATGTTGTGTCGACCAGTCGGCGCAAAAAGGTCGCAGTGGATGTGGTGCCTGCCAAATGGCAAACATACATAGCACAATAAGTGCGCCTGTCCTACAAAGGGACGGCATAAAAATCACCCCACAGGCACCGGGGTGATTTTTGCATTGGGTTTGTTTCGGTCAGTGGTTTTGGCTTGAGGTTAGCTTTTTGCTTTATCAACTGCGACGCCAGCTTTTTTCAGGGCGTCTTTGACGGCGTTTTCGATCGAGCTAGCGTCACCGAGGTTAAGCTTGTTGCCATTGATGAAAAAGGTTGGTGTGCCATCAATTTGTAACTGTCGCCCGACCGCCACGTCAAAGTCAATTTTCTTCGTGACAGCACCGGAGGCTAGGTCAGCATTGAATTTATCGACATTCAGGCCTAGCTGCTTGGCGTAGCCACTGAAGACGTCGGTGCGTTCTTTGGCGCGGGCATTACTCCATGCGCCTTGGTTGGTGTAGAGTAGATCGTGCATTTCCCAGAACTTACCTTGCAGCCCAGCTGCTTCGGCGACCGCCGCCGCTGCTCGGGCGTTTGGATGGAGCGACGGGATCGGATAATTACGAAAGACCAGCGCGACGTGATCCTTGTATTTCTCGGCCACGCGCTTGGCTTCTGGTGCAGCGGTGCGGCAGCCCGGGCACTGGTAATCGCCATATTCGATCATCACAACTTTGCCGTTGGCATTACCGATAGTGTGCTCACCAATGTCGCCAGTGCGTGCTTCGGCCGGTATGATGCGCATAGCTGCGTCATTTGAGATATCACTAACGTTCAAACGATTTTGTGTTGACAGATAAATCATACCACCGACAACAGCCGCGACAACGATTGCAAAGATAGCCCAGGTTTTTCCGTTCATATTTCCTCCAAATTAACTCTGGCTATTATAGCATAAAAAGTATACAATGAACAGCATGAGCGATATTTTGCTAGGAATCCTGTATGTAGTGGTGCTGATATTGCTCGTAATGGTCATGGGCGTCCATCCGCAGGCCTCGTCACACAGTAAGTTCGAGCTGCAGCGGCGAGCGCGCCGTGGTGATCAGGATGCGCAGCATTTGTTAAAGCGGCACGCACTGATGCGGGATATTTTCTCATTGCAGCGGGTGATCGCAGCGGTGCTGCTGGTGACGCTCAGTGTCATCGGTGTGGAGTTGTTTCATTGGCTACTGGGTATTATTATCTCGCTAGTGATCGCATTGGAGATAGGAGCAGTGGCGCGGATTTCATTATGGCAGCAATATTCTCAGCGGCTTTACGAGCGGTATGAGGGGCGAATTTTGGCGCTGATCGAGAAGTTCCCGACGTTGTTTGCGATGATTCGCTCGGTGGCGCCAATGCCCAATGACGGCTATGATATTGAGTCAAAAGAAGAGCTCGTCACTATGGTCGAGCAGGCGGGCGAGGCGCTCAGTCGGGATGAGAAAAAGATGGTCATCGGTGTGCTGTCGTTTGATACGGTGCCGATCAAGGAGGTGATGACGCCGCGTAGCGTGATTGATACGGTGGATCAGGACGAGGTATTAGGCCCACTAGTACTGGACGCGCTACACAAGACCGGGCATAGCCGCTTTCCGGTGACCAAGGGCGATATTGATCATATAGTGGGGATGCTATATATTCAGGATTTATTGACAATTAACCGTTCGTCGACGAGTAAGCGGGCGCGAACCGTCATGGAGAAAAAGGTGTATTACATCCGCGGGGATCAGACATTGCAGCACGCGCTGGCGGCGTTTTTGCGAGTGCGGCATCACTTGTTCATCGTGGTGAATGAGTTTCGCGAGACCGTGGGTATCGTCAGCCTGGAGGATGTGATGGAGCGGATGCTGGGGCATAAGATCATTGACGAGTTTGATGCGCACGAGGATCTGCGGCGGGTGGCGCAGCGTAATCCACGCCATAACAATCGGACAAAACATGCCCGTGACGTCGCATAATCCGGCCGATATGCTATACTAGAACTAATGAATCCGAACCAGACTAACCCCGAGCCTGATTATACCCAGCCGGTTGCGTATGATTCTGACGGTCGGCCGCTGTATCACCATCCGCCGGCCGCCGCGACACCGCCACTGGCGACGACCGCGCCGCCGATTGAGCCACAGCCAGCCTCGCACGTCACCATCCAGCCAGAGATGATCGAGGGGCAAAACTTCAATCCACAGATTCGTGCCCAATACGCTAACGAACCAAATGTTGTTCATGCGGCGCGGCCGCTTGAGCCGACCGTTCCCGCAGTCAGCCCAGAGACTAAGGCGCGCCACGACCAGTCCGTTCGTGACTATCCGCAGCTCAATCTCAGCGAGGGCGAGTACGTCATTCTCGACATCAAGCGCCACCCGATCGGCATGGTCATTCCTACAGCCATCACCCTCCTGTTGGTCGTGGTGCTGCTGGTATTTGCGGCCTCGTTCTCGTCGCTCACCGCTAATATTCCGCTGTTTCCGGCGGTGAATCCGGGGGCAGTGCTGGGTATTGCGCTGCTGCTCGTTGCCTTGGTGGTGCTTGGCGGCGCGATCACCCTGTGGGTGTATTTACAGAATCATTTTTTCATGACGAATGAAAGCGTCATCCAGGAAATCCAACAGAGCCTCTTCGTTCGGCACGAGCAGACAGTCAGCCTCGGTAGCATTGAGGACGCCAGCTTTTTCCAGGCTGGTATCGCCCAGACAATCTTTAACTACGGCACCATTCGCCTCAGTACTGAGGGTGAGGAGACGACTTATATTTTTCATTACGTGGCCAATCCCAAGCACCAAGTGGCTATCCTCAACAACGCCATTGAAGCCTTCAAAAACGGCCGGCCAGTCTGTTACGATTAGTTTGGCTACAATTTAGTTATTTGTGGCGGCTGTCTTTGACGAAATCTGCCTCGCCATCAAGCATGGCCCTGAGCGAATATGATTTGCATTTACCGCTTTGGCAATTAGTCGGCTCGTAGCGATAGGCGCTGCCATTATCGCCCAGCTTTTTACCACTCGGATCTTTGAGTAGCTCCTTATCCATGGTCGGTAGTGTCTCGTCGGTAATCTTTTCCGGATAAAAGCCGTGCTGCTTGTAATAGGCTTCTTCGAGGCTGTAATGCATGGCATTAATAGCGGTTTTTTTCCGGTCGTTTTGGTGCTCGCGTTGGATCGTCACTAGCTGGGTGAACGCCACCGCTGTGGCCACGCCGAGAAATATAATCGCCACCAGCACCTCGATCACCGTAAAGCCTGCTTGTCGTTTCATGTTGTCCATTATAGCAAAGTTTCACTGCTCGTGGTAGGCGCTTGATTTATGGTATACTATACAGCATAAGATAACGGAGGGAGAGGTATGGCTAGCGCAGCGAAAACCGATAATAAACATCAAATAGACGCCGCAACTGGTACGGCTCAGGCGCCAGAGAAAAGGATTGATGACGGGAAATTAAAAGCGCTGGGTCTGGCCATGGATCAAATCACCAAGCAGTTTGGTGACGGCTCGATCATGAAGCTCGGCGAGGCGCACAAAGTTGATGTTGAAGTTATCCCATCAGGTTCGCTGAGCCTCGATTTGGCGCTGGGCGGCGGCTATCCAAAGGGTCGTATCATTGAGATTTACGGCCCAGAAAGTTCAGGTAAGACAACTCTGACACTACATGCCATTGCCGAAATTCAAAAGCAAGGCGGTACGGCGGCGTTCATCGACGCTGAGCATGCGCTTGACCCGAGCTACGCCAAGCGCCTAGGCGTTGATACCGAAAATCTATTGGTGTCGCAGCCAGACAATGGCGAGCAGGCGCTGGAAATTACTGAAACCTTGGTGCGCTCAAACGCGGTGGATCTCATTGTGGTGGACTCGGTGGCGGCATTAACCCCGCAAGCAGAAATTGACGGCGATATGGGTGATTCGCACATGGGTCTACAGGCGCGGCTGATGAGCCAGGCGCTGCGTAAATTGACTGGCATCATCAACAAGTCGAAAGCCACGGTGATTTTCATCAACCAGATTCGCATGAAGATTGGTGTGATGTTTGGTAATCCTGAGACCACGACGGGTGGTAACGCGCTGAAGTTTTACGCCTCGCAGCGGGTAGATATTCGCCGGATTGGGCAGATCAAGGTCGGTGATGATATCCTCGGTAACCGCACCAAGATCAAGGTGGTGAAAAATAAGATTGCGCCGCCATTCCGCATCGCTGAGTTTGACATTATGTATAACGAAGGCATTTCTAAAACTGGTGACATTCTAGATTTGGCAGCCACGCACGGCATTGTCGAAAAATCTGGCGCCTTTTACAAATATAACGGTGAGACTATTGGTCAGGGCCGCGATAAAACTAAATTGTATCTGAAAGAACATCCTGAGGTTCTGGCGGAAGTTGACCAGAAGGTTCGGGAGAAAGTAAAAGAAGGAGAAAACTAATGCGCGCAGCAGAAACCGCATATCCAGTCGAAAAACATATGGCATCAGTCAGCCTGGTCTTTGATGATAAGCAGAATGCATATCTTCGAGAATTGTCAGAAGCAATGAACCTTGACTTTGGCGAGTTTATCCCACACGTGACATTGATTAACGTGACTGAGCAGGATATGCCACGCCTCAAAGCAGCCGCTGCGGCGCTACCCGTCCTCGATAAGTTGGTGCTTGATGGAGTTAATTTCCTGCCAGATAAAGCGGGCAACTGTGTTTGGGTGGAGCTGCGCACGCAGAAAACTGCCTGGATGGTTGAGGCGCGCCAGCAATTACTCGCGGCACTGGATGGTATTCATCCGGGGCTGGATGTCGATGGCTTCCGCCCGCACATCACGCTTGGTTGTGTCGAGGCTGGTACGCTGGACGACGTTAATATGAGCGCCATTCCAGGGCAACTGCCAGTCATCACTGAACCGCGTGCTGCTGCTTGCTATAACGGCGTGCATGGCAAGGTGATCGAGGTAGTCGAGTAGCCTCTGCTGGTAGCTAGCCTAGCGTCTTCGCGGTATAATAGCTTCATGAAAATCACTGACATCTCTCTTCAGGCTCGCGATAAAAACCGCGTTAATGTGAGCGTTGACGGCACCTATCGCTTTAGTCTCGATGTCTTTCAGGTGGGCGAGTTGGGGATTAAGGTTGGGCGCGAATATACCGACGACGAGTTGACAGCGCTAGAGGACGAGAGCCAGTTTGGTAAGCTGTACGCCCGGGCCATGGAGTATTGCTTGACGCGGCCGCGCTCGGTTAAAGAAGTGCGTGACTATCTGTGGCGTAAAACCAGGCCGACCAAAAAGCGCTCGCCAAAGACTGGTGAAATTACTGAGCGTCCAGGCGTGAAGCCGGAAATTACCAAGCGGGTACTGGCGCGGCTGATCGAGAAACAGTACCTCGATGATGAAAAGTTTGCCCGCTTTTGGCTGGAGCATCGATTTATGCAAAAAGGCACCAGTGTCAGGCGGCTAAAATTGGAACTAGCGCAAAAGGGGATTGAGCGCGAGACGATAGAGCAACTAATCAGCGAGAATATCCGCTCAGACGACGAGGAGCTGCGAAAAATTATCGCTAAAAAACGTTATAAATATGCCGGCGATCAGCAAAAGTTCATGGCCTATCTAGCCCGTCAAGGATTTTCGTATGACGATATCCGGGCGGCGCTTGGTGGCGAGTCTGACGAGTAGGCGAACCGTGATCAAGCGCTGCGGCCTAACTGCTCGCGCAGCCACCCGTCGATTGTCCCGGCACCCATACCGAGCACCAGCGCGCCGCGTGCTCGCTGCTGCTCAATCGTGTGCCACAGCGCCTCATCCAGCTGTGCGATATGTACCTTGTCCGTCGTCAATTGGCGCGTTAATTCCTCCGGCGTCAGCACCGGCAGGCTCGGGTCTTCGCGGGTCAAGTACGTCGGCAGCCAATATATCTCGTCAGCATGGATAAAAATCTCATCAGTGTAGCGCTCACGAACCTCGTGCTGGCGAATATTTTGGTGTGGCTGGTAGACGAGTATTACGTGGTCGTTTAGTTCATGAGCCAGCTGCAATGTAGCGGCAATTTCCGACGGATGATGACCATAGTCGGTGTAGAGATTGTCGGCCAGTTTTTCAAAGCGCCGGCCGGTACCCGGAAAGGTATTGAGCGCCATGATAATCGCCTCAGCCTCAATTTCAAGGGCAGCCGCCTTTCGCACCAGCATCGCCGCCCGTGCTGCCAGCGTACCATTACGCCGGTTGTGTTCGCCAGCCAGCGCTATTTGTGGATCGGTCTGTTCAAGTACCGTCACATTGGCCGGCGTAAATACGCTGGCATCTTCTCGCCACGCGACCACGTGCACCGATTGCTCACCAAATTGCCGAAACGCCGCCCGGTAATCGTCTGGCGTTGGAAAGGTGTCGGGATGGTCATAGTCAACTGAGGTGATGAGGCTGAGCCACGGCGAAAAGTGGAGGAAATTGCGGTCAAATTCATCACATTCATACACCAAAAACTGACTGGCCGGATCAAACCGACCGCTTGGGCCAAAACTAAGTGTCGAGCCAACCAGATAGCTCACCGGCACGCCAAGCTGCTGCAACGTCCACACTAGCATGCCAGTCGTCGTCGTCTTGCCGTGCGTACCGGTGACGGCGATGAGCTTGAGCTGCTTATCAGCAATAATCTGAGCGAGTAGTTCGTCACGCTTGCTGGTGCGAATCCCTAGCTGTCTCGCCAGTACCAACTCTGGATGATCCGCCGGCAGCGCCGCCGTATAGACAAACCAGTCAAAGGGCGCTCGCTGATGCTCGCTGCGTAAAAACTCGCCTGACTGGTCAAACGACACGGTGATCCCATCCCGTCTGAGCGCCTCTGTCATCAAACCGGTCGCCCGGTCAGAGCCACAGACCTCGTGCCCAGCGCCAATGGCCATTTCCGCCAGTGGTCCGATCGCCACGCCACCAATTCCCGAAAAATAAATCCTCATAGCGTCATTATACCACTGACGCCATCCCCGTGTCGCATTCACCCAGTATCTTTGGTATAATGAGGTGAGAAAGGTGGGGAATGGCAGATAAGCGAGGCACGCGTCGGGCGATCCGGCGGCTAGAAGAAATCAGGACATGGCAGCTGGTCATTTTGCTGGTGATGGCGTCGTTTGTCAGCGCGACATTCCTCAGGCTAAATAATATTGGCATGATCGAGCGCCGTGACGCCGTCATCAACGCCGACAAGGAGGGCGATGAGGGCGCGCTGGAGCGGCGGGTGTATGACTTGCAGCGCTACGTGGTTGCGCACATGAACGCTGACCCGGGACGCATCGCTCTGGAGCACTCGTACAAGCGGGCCTACGAGGCAGCCTGGAAAGAGTTCGAGTCAAAGTCAGCTTCTCGCTCCAGTAACGACACGGTCGCTAAAGTCCGCCAAGTCTGTGACGCCCGAGCCCAGGCTGGCGGCTGGGGGCGATTTTATGCTACGGCCGACCCGCGCTACGTCAGCTGCATCAATGATGAATGGGCAAAGTATCCGGCCGCTTCGTCGCTTGACCTCAAATTTACGCCGCCTGCCACCGCGCCGTATTATCAGACATTTGTGCCGCCGCTCTGGTCATCGGACTTGGCTGGCTGGTCATTGGTGGTAACAGGGGTAATTATGCTGATTATCATTGCTCGACTGGTGGCTTTGGCGGTATTGAAACTGCTGCTTCGGTATCGTCAAAAACCGCTTTAGGCTTGACAGGGGTTAACAGAGGCGCTAATCTAGAATAGTATAGTACTAACAGGAGGTATACGAATGGCTTATAAGCACACAAACTCAAAAGGCATTACATACTACTTGCATAAAACCGAAGTCACGCTGCGCGGTGGCAAAACGCAGACAATTTATTTTTTCGCCAAGGTTGAAAAGAACGCCAAGGGCGAGCCATGCGACTTGCCAGATGACCGGATCGTTACCGAAAACCCACGCAATGGCTTTTTGACGATCAAAAAGAAGAAATAAGCACTTGCATTATACACCTGGTTACCGGTACAATAGTATCAAACAAACAGGTGCCTCAAAGACTCTCGCTCATGCGGGAGTCTTTTTGTGGTGAAGCATTGAGGCACTGAGATAGTATTGCTTTTATAGGCAAAATGTGATATTTACTAATTATGAGTGAACTATCGCAGACTGGTGAGCGGGGCCGTGAATTGACCGCGGAGGAGTGGGAGAAGGTTGATGAACTTGTCGATAAAATGGGCTGGCCATATTATAAAGCGCGATTGGCACTTGGGCTTGAACCGCCGGCTGATCAGAACGCCCATGCGGTTGATGAGCGACTATCTGATCAGAATATCCCCGCGGATAAGAAACCGCAACCACAACCTCGGCGCCGTTATTTTGCAGCGTTTGATACACGTACGCAACAAGCCCATGAAGCATCAGGACAAGGTCCGTTAACCGAGGAACAAAAACAGACAAATAGGGACGGAATTGCGAGGGCGCGCGCTGCACTCAAGAAGGCACGGGCAGCTTGACGGTCGGTAGTGGGGGAAATTGACGGCACTTCTCACTTGGCCACTTTTACGATATAATATCGCTCATGGGGGGTGTAGCTCAGCGGTTAGAGCAGCGGGCTCATAACCTGTTGGTCGCTGGTTCGATCCCAGCCACCCCCACCAAAAGTGTCATGTTAGAACCTCCGGCCGATGGTCGGAGGTTTTTGGTTTTGTCAGGGGTCGTGACGCCACCCCTTCAAGCGCAACCATTTCCGGAAGTATCTTGGTAAAAGCATCTATGTAAGTTAAAATCGTCTCTAGGAGAATACATAAGTCGATGCACCTGAGAACAAACTTGCAGTGGGCAGAACGCCCGTTTGGTGAGCCAGAGCGCCCGTTTGGTCGGGAACGAAGTCTCATGGCTGCGCTCGATGTTGAGTGGACAAAGAATTTCCGGGTTCGGGGAGCATCAAAACCGTTTTGCTACTCATGGGCCATCATTGACCTTGCGCATTTTGATTCACCGGAGGATCAAAGCCTGCTCGAATTTGGATTCAAGTCAGTCTATCTGGAATCAGAGGACGAGGTGCCGCGGCTTCTGGAAATGATCGAGTCAGATATCGCTTCCTCGCAGACATTGTCCAACGTGACCTTTGCGGGCCACCAACTCTGCGCCGATTTATCAGTGCTGAAACGATCGTCGCCAATTGCAACAGAGCAGGTGGATTGGCTGTACAACCAGTGGAGAGAGCGGCGGCAAAATCAAGCAGTCATTGACACGAGGTACGACGTCGATTGTCTGACGCCGATAGCCAGCCGGCGCCTCGTCGATGTGGCCGAGGATCTGGGGCTTGACGTGACGCAGCCAGAACTCGCGAAAGGCTCGATGACCAAGCTACACAAAACCTACCTCGAAACACATCAAGCGGATATTTTTGAAAAGCTTGCCGTACTCAATCTTCGCCACAGCTTATCGACGGCGCTCATTGCCGCCATATATCTCGGCGCTGCGTGCCCGCGCCCCTTGAATGTTAACAATCTCCTGAGCGACCATCTGGCATGTGATTTTGGCTATGTGAATTCTTCCGAGTTTGCGGAACTGGTGCATTGAGATCGTTTCAGGCCGTCGGAATGGACTGGTAATTTCGCTAGATTGCTACGAGCTGGTCTCTCCTAATTTTTAACCATCCATGCTACAATCAAGTATTATGACGGAGAATTTATATCCAAATCAGTCATCAGTACAAGAACAGCAGGTGGCGCCAGCAGACAGAGGGGTGGAGACAGCGAAGTGCAGAGAATGCGGACAGCCATATCCGTGCGAGAGACAGCTTGGGAAGGAGGCTCTGAGTGCAGTAAATAGTGAACCTTCCGGCAGAGGGTGGAGAAGGCGTGCTGCTTTTCAAAGAACACCTTTACCCAACCCCTCATTGACAGGGCGAAGACGTAGGATATCCAAAATAGAGAGACGGCAAAGAGAAAAGGCCATGCAAGAAAAAGAAAGGGCCATCGCAAAGAGCCGTAGACTTCGAATGTATCCTCCCGCAGGCTTGGCAACCTTGGAGGACTTGAAGAATAACTACATAAGTCATCAAGGCCGAACTCCTCGCAGAAGTATGCTTGTAGAAGACTAGCCTGATTTTACACATCCAATAGCATCCTTTGAGTATACCCCCATCTTGACTAACCCCGCCCGACCCCTCATAATATAGCCATACCTTCTGATAAAACCAACATGAACATGCTGAAACTCAAACGATTTTGGTACCACGTGCGTCACGATTATTTGACGCTGAATAATGTTGTGGTTGCGGCGGCGGCGCTGATCGCGCTGAGTTGGGCGTGGGGGTCGATCGAGTCGATGCAGCGCAATTATGAATTGCAGCAGATGGTCGATCAAAAAAAGTACCAGCTGACGGTCGAGAAATTGCGTACCGAGCTGCTAGCATACGAGTCAAAATATTATGAAAGTGACGAATACCTCGATCTCGCAGTGCGCCAGCGCCTGGGCCGTGGCTCGCCTGGCGAAAAGCTGCTGATCGTGCCGTCAACCGATGCGGCCAAGCAGCAACCGACCACCCAAACCACGCCGCAAAAGCAATCGACCAGTAACTTCCAGCAGTGGGTTAATTTCCTCTTTGGCGCGCGGCGGACGAATCAAAACTTGCAAAAATAATGCGTGTTTGCTAAGATGGACAATGTGCCGCGGGGTAGAGCAGCCTGGTAGCTCGTTTGGCTCATAACCAAAAGGTCGTAGGTTCAAATCCTACCCCCGCAACCATATTTTATTGATTCTTCGGCCTCATGAGTTGAGGTCGTTTTTGTTTTTGATACAGGTGAAGTTATGGTGTAAATTGGCTGGGGTAGTTGCTTATAGTATTTTTTATCCAGCCATGCTATATTAGAACATCATGACAGAGCACTTTAATCCAGCGTCTCAACCTACCGATAAGTTGCCGGTAGACCACCAGTCGGAGGATAAGACGAATAGAGAGATGGGCTCAAAAGAAAACACACGAGATGCAGCATGTAGGGGGGGCGGTCAATGGTGCACGTGTGCAAAGGAACTTGAGGAGCTAGCAAGAGAGGCGGTCGAACAGCACACCCCGCCCGATATGCGGGATGACTCGCTGCTAGACCTGAAGCAACCGTTAGCAATTCCGCCAGAAACAAGGTTTTGGTCACAAGATACTCCCGAAAAGAAACTGCGAGATGGCATGCGCGGTAAAGACGGCGAATTTATGGTTGCCAGAATGCACTGGATACTTAACGGTCTCCATGATGCGCTTGAGGCACGTCGTGATGATGGCGAGCGGTAGCCATCAGAAGTTTCATGGAAACGTAAAATCTCGGGAGTGCCTAATCAGCTGCCAATTTCCCCGCCGCAATGCGTACCGCCTCTGACCAGGCAACGAAGCAGTTTGGTGTGCTCATCAATTGTTTGGCGGTCAGGCCGTGGCGGATGGCGAGGCTGAGGCCGGTCATCAAGTCGCTGGCGCCTGGTGCAACGATGGTAGCGCCGAGCAGGACGCCTTTTTTGTCGCTGATCAATTTGACAAAACCGCTGCGTCGGTCGGTGATGTTGCTGCGAGCGGTCAAAGTCAGCGGCGCTAAGGCGATATTTATCTTCAGGTCGCGGCGCAGGCAGTCGTCCTCGTCTAGTCCCGTCCGGGCAATCTGCGGGTCGGTGAATGCGATCGTCAAGCGCGGCGTATCGTCAAGCGCGATAAAATTACGGTGTAGTAAGTTGTGTGCAGCGGTGCGGCTGTGGCTGAGGATGGTGTGTGTCTGTGCCTGGAGGTCAACGACGCTGCCAGCTGCAAAGATGTGCCGCGCCGAAGTCTGCATCGCTTCGCTGACTTGAATGCCATGTTCAGTATATGCTACGCCCGCATTTTCTAGGCCAATGTCGGTCGTCGGTAGGCGGTCGTCGGCGATGAGGATTTCATCAACGCGCACTGAATGCTGCTGGCCGCCACGAGCGTAGGTGACGCGCTTTGCGATGCCGTCTTTCTGGACGGCGACCAGCTTTGTCTGGGTGAGGATGTTCATGCCGCGCTGTGCCTTGGCATCAGCGGCGATCAGTTCGCCAACTTCTTGATCAAACTCGGGCAAGATACGCCCGGCGGTCTCGGCGACATACACCTTACTACCAAAAGTCGAGAACAAATATGCCAGCTCCATCGCTGTCGTGCCAGAGCCGACAACGAACAGTGTTTTGGGCGGGCGTTTGAGCGAAAGGATGGTTTGTGGCGTGTGATGAGCCACTTCGTCGAGGCCCGGGATGTGATCATCGCGCCAGGTTGAGCCGCTGGCGATCAGGAATTTGCGCGCTGATAAGTGGCGGCGGCTGACGGTAATCTCGTTGGGACTGAGAAAGTGGGTGCTGCCGGTAAAGACGCTGATGCCTTGTTTCTCGTAGTAGCTGCGGTTGCCGCCGGTGCCGGTGCGCTTGATGGCGGTATCTTTCCAGGCGAGGAGCGATGGATAATTATAGCCGACTGTGCTGGTGCGTAGGCCGAACTTAGCCGCTGTTTTAGCCTCGTGGTAGACGTCGGCAGTGTAGAGTAGGGCGCCCGTCGGAATGTCGCCCCAGTTTGGGGATTCGCCGCCAAAGATACCGCGCTCGATGATGGCGACTTTCTTGCCAGCGCGCGCCAAGACGGTTGCGGCTGGTGAACCGCCAGCGCCGCTGCCGATAACAATTACATCATAGTCAAAAGTTGGTTTTTGTGCCATGTGCCCCCTACATGATCGTCTTATGGTGTTGATAAACAAATGCTGCGTCAGTGTGCAGTTTCTGCAGTAGCTGCGCCGCGCGGTGTCGGATGTCGTTTGTGGTAATTTCTGGTCGGGTCTCGCACCAGCTCATCACGCCGAGGGTGACTGACTTGGCGATGTCGTCGGCTTGGCCTTCGGGTGTGCGGATACTCAGGCAGGTCGCCAGGATAGAGTGGTGGAGTTTTGTTGGGTCAAACTCTTCGCTCGGTCGCTTGCCGCGCTTGATGACATCGATGGTTGGTCGGTTTGGGTGCCCTTCTGACATTAAAAACCTCCATAGCTGACGATGCCGAGCACTCGATCAACGAACAAAAAGCCGCCCAAGATGATCAAGCTGCCGCCAGCTGCAAATTGCAAGAAACGTTTATGTGCCATCCGCCACTGTTGTAGGTGGGCGAGGGAATGGCCGCTACCGACCAGCACCAAGACGACGACCAGTGATAGCAGTGATATGACGACGTAAAGGGCAATGGCGATAAGCCGCCACTCGGTTGATGGTAATAGGACCGTCGCCAACCCTGCCGCTGCCATCGGCCCGATGATGAACAGTAATTCGGCCACCACGCTCGCCATCCCGAGGCTAAAGGCCTCGGCGCTATGGCGCGTTGCTTTTGAGCGTTTCGATAGGTAGGTCGCGAAGCTCCGCGGTAGCCACAAGGCCGTACCTTCACTTCGTCGATAGTACACCGCCCAAGTTGCCACGCCCAGCCCGACCATCAGCCCGCAGACGATGGCCGCCACCAGCTGCTCGGCCTGAGCGGCGTGATGAATGACCAGCGACAGATAGTAGACGATCGCCGATATCAGCAGCGCTGTCAGCACCAACGCCCCACACACGAATCCGTTCATCAGTCGCAATACTTTCCGGCGGGCGGTTTGCTTGCCGAGGGAATGGCCACTGAGCAAGGTCAAGACGCTGACGCTGAGCTGAAAACTAGCGTGGATCAGTGCCGAGAAGGCGACGATGGCGAGTGATGAAATAATAGCCGGGGTCATGTTTGTGTAAAATCCTCTCCCTCCAGTTTATCACAAGCGGTTTGCCGAGGGAAGATGATGGGAGTATCGGGTGAGTGGTTATGCGAACTGTCATACTATTGCACTTATGTCAAATGTATGCTATAGTAAAGCCACGGTTTAACAAACACAGAAAGGCAACAACATGGATATCACTGAGCACGAGCTTGGGCAGTTTTTAGCTGCGGTCAATAATGATCGGCTGCGGACGTGGCAGCGCCGGCGGACTTGCGAGGAGCTACGTTCGTTGGTGATGCGGCGACTGGAGCTGCTGGACGAAGAAGGCGTGGAACTAGCAGCTTAGTTGCCGGGGCGAAATCTGCTTGGCCTTATTTGATTAGCAGTTGAGGCCCCGCCTGATGAGTAGGCTTTTGAGGTGGTTGAGATTTTCTGACTCGTTTGGTACAATTGGTGACGTGTGGCACCGTAGCTCAGCTGGTTAGAGCGCAGGACTCATAAGCCTGAGGTCGGTGGTTCGGGTCCACCCGGTGCTACCAGAATTGTTTTTTATCCGCGGTCTGTATGGGCCGCGGTATTTTAATATGTGGATGACACATTGCGCACGCTATTGCAAGAGTTGACGACATGATGATATACTTGTGAAAATAATACTTAGAGTTGGCTCACGATATCTCACGTATCATCTGGGCGATCGCTCGGGCAAATCGCTCGTGACCTGCTGCTGTCCAGTGCAGCCCGTCTACACCGGCCTCGGCATATGTGTTGGCGTCGAAAAACGCAACACCATGCTTGGCGGCATAGGTTCGAATTTTTTCAGGCAGTGCAGTTAGTGTTGCCACAGCTGCATCATCAAAGTGCCACGCCGATCGCGGTACGATTGCCTCATTGAACAATCCAGCAGGATCTGGGATGAGCGGCGCAACAAGTAGCGGTGTGACGTCTGATTCGTGACAATACGTGACGTAGTGCGCCAGTGCCGTCACGATCGCCTCAACTGGTCGCTGGTGGCAGAGCTGGGCATCATTTGTTCCCAGCATGATGATGGCGATGTCGGGCTGATGACTGGCCAGGCACGGCGGAAAATACGTCCAGCCATTTCTCGACGGCTTGGCTGGGTCAGGATGATCAAGGTCAGTCCGCCGACCGCCTAGCCCCTCCTCGATGACATAATATTGGCGTGCCTCGTCCGCTAGCAGCGCCCCCAGTCGCCGCGGCCAGCGCACTGACTCGTCATATCGCGCGTTCGTATCGGGCCGCTGCCCAAAGGTGTTGGAATCACCAAAGCAGAGGATGGTTGTCTCGTGCATAGTGAGTATTGTATCACGTAGCCCCGCAGTATGTGTCATAATATCCTCATGAAGCGACTGATTGCGGTATCGGGTGGAGTGGACAGCGTGGTGCTCCTCGACAGCGTATTGCGGCATGGGCAGGACGAGGTGGTGGTGGCTCACTTTGATCATGGAATTCGGGCAGAATCGGCGGCCGATGCGCGGTTCGTGGCGGGGCTAGCGCGCCGGTATAATGTGCCATATGTTACCAGGCGTGAGGAATTGGGGCCGGTAGCCAGCGAAGATGTGGCGCGTCAGCGGCGGTATCAATTTCTCTTTGATGCGGCGGCACGCTGGGGTGGGCGGGTGACGACGGCCCATCACCAGGATGACGTAATCGAGACGATAGCACTCAATCTGCGGCGTGGTACGCGCTGGCGGGGCTTGGCGGCTATGGGCGATCAGCGGATCGAGCGGCCGCTATTGGAATGGACGAAGCAAGACATATATGATTATGCACTGCGCCATCGGCTGGAGTGGGTAGAGGACGCGACGAATCAGTCGGGTGTCTACCTGCGCAATCAGCTGCGCCGGCAGCTTCATATGAAATTGACTGATCAGCAGCGGGCGGCGCTTGGTCAGTTATGGCGCCAGCAGTGGCAGCTACGCCGAGCAATTGACCGAGAGACATTGCGGTTGTCACCACGCCTCAGTAGCCGTTATTTTTGGGCGCATATCCCGATTGAGCCAGCGTGTGAGCTACTCCACCGAGAGGTGCAGCGACTGACTGGTGTGTCGCTGCTCTCAGCACAGCTGGATCGACTGCTGATCGCCATCAAAACTGGCCGCGTAGGAACGGTGTGGCAGCCAGCCGCCGGTGTGAGGGTGAAATTGTCCGTAAAAAGTGTTACAATAAAACGAGTGACTCGCTAGGACGAAAGAGAAAGGATTATGTGACGTATGGCAGGAAAGACGCCAAAGAATACTAAGAAAGGGGTCGGGCAGGTTGCTCGGCTGGGACTGTTTTGGGCAATCATTGTGTTTCTTGGGCTGGCAGTGTACGCGGCGCTGTCACCAAATAGCAACTTGAAGAATGTCGCGTTGACCGACGTAGTGCGCCGGGCAAATGCCGGGGAAATTGCCAAGATTGATATCCAGGGTAATGATTTGAAAATTACCCCCAAGGGTCAAAAACAGCCGACCGAGAAATCAGTCAAGGAATCCGGCAGTACGATTTACGAGCAAGGTTTGAACAAGGACGCCAAGGTCGAAATTAACGTTCTACCGCCATCGCAAACCGGCGAGGTGCTGTGGAATCTGACAGTGATGATCGTGCCGGTAGTGATCATCGTGATCTTCTTCATGTTCATGATGCGCCAGGCCCAGGGGCAGAATAATCAAGCGATGGGCTTCGGCAAGAGCAAGGCGCGGCTGTACGGCGAGGATAAAGAGAAAATTGTGTTTGAGGACATCGCCGGCAATGATAACGCCAAGCAGGATTTACAAGAGGTTGTCGATTTCCTGAAGCATCCAAAGAAGTACAAGGAACTAGGCGCTAAGATTCCGAAAGGTGTCTTGCTGGTCGGTAATCCGGGTACTGGTAAAACCATGCTGGCCCGGGCAGTGGCCGGTGAGGCGGGCGTGCCGTTCTTCTCAATTTCTGGCTCGGAGTTTGTCGAGATGTTTGTCGGTGTTGGTGCCAGCCGGGTGCGTGATCTCTTTTCAAAGGCCAAGAAAAATGCGCCGTGTATCATTTTCATCGACGAGATTGACGCGGTGGGCCGCAAGCGTGGTTCGGGCATGGGTGGCGGCCATGATGAGCGCGAGCAGACCTTAAACCAGATTTTGGTAGAAATGGACGGCTTTGATGGCGACACTAATGTGATCGTACTGGCAGCCACCAACCGCGCGGATGTGCTCGATCCAGCGTTGCTGCGTCCAGGTCGATTTGATCGGCGAGTGACAATTACCCTGCCGGAGCGCAAAGATCGCGAGGCGATTCTCAAGGTGCACTTCAAGAAGAAGCCGGTTGATGAAACGGTTGACCTCGATAAATTGGCCGCCAAGACAGCTGGCTCCTCGGGGGCGGATCTCGCTAATATCGCTAATGAAGCAGCAATTATCGCTGCACGCCGTAACAAGAAGAAAATTACCAACGAGGAGTTGACCGAGGCGTTCGAGCGGGTGGCCATCGGCCCAGAGCGCAAAGCCAAGGTGATGAATGACCACGAGAAGGAGTTGACGGCGTATCATGAGGCAGGCCACGCCATCGTCGGTCATGTCTTGCCAGACTCCGACCCAGTTCACAAAGTGACGATCATTCCGCGCGGCGGCACCGGCGGTGTCACCTGGTTCTTGCCGCCAGAGGATAAGAGCTACACTAATGTTTATGAGTTCAAGGATATCTTGGCTCGGGCCATGGGCGGCCGAATTGCCGAGCAAATTATTTACGGTGATGATGGTATCACCACCGGTGCTGGCTCAGACCTGCGTAAAGCCACCGAGATTGCCCGTGATATGATCATCGAGCAGGGTATGGGTAAGGGCCTACGCGACCAAGTATTTCACGAAGACAACGGCGGGCTGATGTTTGATAAGATGACCCGCGAGCGGCCGTACTCGGATGAGACTGCTAAACTGATCGACCAGGAAGTGTCGCAGCTGATCACCGAGGCTAAACAACGGGCAATGCTGGTGCTCAAAGCCAACCGTCCGTTCCTCGATAAATTGGCCGAGGCACTGCTCAAAGACGAAACCTTGGAGGAAGCGGCGGTGGATGAGATTCTTTCGGGAACGAAACTGCCAAAGGAGGCAAAGCTGCACGCATAAATTGTTATGGGGCGCGTTCGTAATGTTGTCAACAAGATCAATCAGCGGCTGACAGTCAAGTTAGCCGCCACGATTTTAGCGAGCTCGATGTTGCTGTCAAGCCTGCTGGGGCTGCTGCGCGATCGCTTTTTGAACGCGGCGTATTTCCCCAACGAGAAGGCTCACTTGGCTGGCTATCCAGTCGGGCTGGACGCCTATACGGCGGCGTTCATGGTGCCGGATTTCATGTTTGCGATTTTGGTGTCGGGGGCGCTGAGCGTTACCTTCATACCGGTATTTAACGAGCGCTGGATCAAGGGCAACAAGCAATCAGCCTGGCAAATTAGTTCGAGTATGATCAATTTGATGGCATTGGTGACGCTGGTGACCAGCGTTCTAATCATCATTTTTGCTGATCCGCTGATGAAATATCTGATCGCGCCGGGGCTAAGCGAGGCTGGTCACGCATTGGCGGTCAGTATGATGCGAGTGATCGCGGTAAATCCGCTGATCTTTGCGGTGGCAGCGGTGATTGCTAGCATCCAGCAAGCGGTCGGTCGCTTCACCTTCTATGCGCTGGCGCCGATGCTGTACAATGTCGGGATTATCATCGGTACGTTGTGGTTCACCAACGGCATCAACCTGTTCGGCTGGCAAATTTTTGACGGCGGCATTATGGGCGTGGCGCTTGGCGTGGTGCTCGGATCGGTGCTGCAGCTCATCGTCAGTGCGGTCGGGCTAATCGGACTCGGCTTTGATTATGATTTCAAGATTTATTGGCGTAATCACGGCTTTCGTAAAGTTTTATCGCTGCTGCCGGCGCGCTCGATTGACCAGGGGATGGATTATGTGGTCAGCCTGGCCGAAGTCAACTTGGCGTCGCGGATGGGGGACGGTGTCATCCGTCGCTATAATCAAGCCTTGACACTACACATGATGCCGATCAACCTCATTGGCGTCGCTATTTCTAATGCTGCCTTTCCGCAGCTAACTGAACGCCTCGCCTCAGAGCGGCCGGATCTATTTCGCAGAGATCTGCGGTCATTTCTCAGGACGGTGATATGGATGATTATCCCAATTTGTGTGGTGACGTTTTTCGCCCGCGGCTACATAGTGCACTTTATCAATAATAATGGCGATCCGGTCATGGCGAATATTCTCGGTTGTCTAGTAATGGCGATTTTATTCAGGACGGTGTATCACATGGTGGCGCGCGGATTTTATGCGCAGCAGGACACCAAGACGCCGATGTATGTGTCGATTTTTGCGATTGTGCTGAATGTGGCGCTGGCGGTGATACTCGGCTACTACGCGAAACTTGGCCCGTATGGTCTGGCCTGGGCACAGTCGATCGTGGCCTTTGTCGAGGTGGTGATTTTATGCGTCATTTTAGGTCGGCGCATGCCACAGCTGTTTGATGCGACATTTGTCAAAGCGGTCGCCAAGATGGCGTTAGCCGCGGTGCCGCTAGCGGTGGCGTGCTACGTCAGCGTGTTGGTAATTCCGTTCCGGGCCTCAGACGATAGCTTTTTGGGGGCGCTGCCCAAGTTTGGGGCGATCACGATTTTCAATTTTGTCGTGTACGGTGCATTGTCCAAGTGGCTAAAGCTGCCAGAGATCGACCCAGTTTTGGCGCGAATTAAACGCCTGCTGTTTTCGCGATTTGATATGAGCAAGTTGAGGCGATGATGAAACCACTGACTAGTATTCGCAATTTTTGTATCATCGCTCACATCGACCACGGCAAATCGACGCTGGCGGACCGAATGATGGAGATGACGGGGACGGTGGAGAGGCGCGAGATGAAGTCGCAGCTGCTCGATAGTATGGATCTCGAGCGCGAGAAGGGGATCACGATTAAGCTCGCGCCAGTGCGGATGAGATACCGCTACCGCCAGCCAGCGGCAACCACTTCCTCTCAATCGAACGTCGCAGGCAACGCCAGCGACAGGGCTATCGATTCATCGGAAGGATTGCCACTAGCTGGGTCTTACGACCTCAACCTCATCGACACACCTGGCCATGTCGATTTTAGTTACGAAGTCAGCCGCTCATTGCAAGCCTGCGAGGGTGCGGTGTTGGTGGTTGACGCCAGCCAAGGCATTCAGGCGCAGACGCTGGCGAATGTGTATCTGGCGATGGAGCAGGACCTCACGATTATCCCGGTGCTCAACAAGGTTGATCTGCCGGCCGCTGATGTGCCGCGGGTGTCCAAGCAGGTGATCAATTTGCTGGGCTGTAACGAGAGTGAGATTATTCATATTTCCGCCAAAACCGGGCAGAATGTTGATCAAGTTTTGGCGGCGATCGTTGAGCGAATCCCGGCGCCGACTTCGCCACTGGCGGTCGAGCATCCTGATGTTGCGTTGGCTGATCTCCCAACTCGGGCGCTAATTTTTGATAGTTATTATGATGATTATCGCGGCGTGATTTTGTACGTGCGGCTGGTGGATGGTCAGATCAAAAAGGGTGAAGCGATTCATATGATGGCGACCAGTGCGAATGGGTTGGCATTGGAGGTTGGCCATCTCAGTCCCGGTATGATCCCCGACCCGTCGCTGGACACTGGCGAAATTGGCTACATCGTCACCAACCTAAAAACCACCCGTGAAGCGCGGGTGGGCGATACGGTGACGCTAAAGAAATATATGACGAAGGAGTGAGAGGGTGGTAAAACAAAGTAGTCGGCATATTTCGTATATCGGTAATATTATATGGCTGATGAGCTTTGGTTTGCTTGCTACGGCTTGCATTAGTATCGCAGTGTCACTGCCGATACCCTCAGCAAACGCTCCAGGTGTGCTAGCGTGGGTGGCAGCAACATCAGGTCGCCTTGCAGGCGGCAGGTGAAATGCTAGCATGTGGAGCGTCGATATTGTTAGCTGTCGTCGTGGTTTTGTACTCTAAACTGAGGGGGCGATATCCTGTTGGCATGGGTATCGTGCTTGCTCTAGGTATCGTTGTGGCAATTGGTGCATTTCATGCGATGATGGCGCTCGGACGCCTCGTTTATCCGGTGAATGGATTGCCGATTACTCCAGAAATAAGTGTATTATCTGCGAGTCAACTGTTCGCAGGACTGCACTGGATGGCACTGGCGTTGGCTGCATTTGTTACTGCGGCAGGGATCATTACGAAATCTTGGATAGTTATATTAACGAGCGTGTGTGTTGCATTTCTAAAGATGGTCGGTACATACTATGCAGGTGAAGTCTCGGTACCGCTGACGGTGGTGTCGGAGGTGGTATTGTTTGGCTGGTCTATTGTGATGGTGGTGTGGCAGTTGAGTAAATTAGTGATAAGGAGTAAGCCATGAATCCACAAACAATTGGCCTAACTGAATTGCAAAAGCACCCCGCGGATACGTGTTGCGAAAAGGGCTGGGATAAAGTTTGGTCAATGTGGTCAGGTGGCCCATTTGACAAAAAGTAAGTGCTATCCATAATTAAGTTTACTATGATGCTAGCAGGTTTTTGTATGGGCTTTCTCAGTTTTAAGATCCAGAAGGATTGGCGGCGTGTCATCTAGCGAGGTGCTTGTTCTACCAGAAAGAATGGCGCAATATGTTGATGCCGGTCGATTGCGCGATAATTTTCATAACCATCCGGAGAGTCAGAGAGATTTATCAGAGGGTGAGCAGTTAGCTGTTCGGGAGATACGAGCACGTCTTGAGCGATTGCCACTTTTGCACTATACTAACTCAGGTGATTTCTCTGGGCGGTTCATGGAGATGGGGATACTGCCGAGCAGTTAGTTATCAGGCCGTAGAACTAATACATACGGGCTTGATCGCCACTTTGATCTTGACCAGTTCGTATTTTCGAGCCTTTATCCGAGCAATGCCTGTTACTATGGCGCTTATAGATCCACGGCTAAAAACAATCGACACCATGCTCGTCACGCCTCGTGACTTAAACGATACGGTGCCTACTGCCAAAACCGACCCAAATAACCTCAGTAAAAAAGATTGTAGAAAAATTGACGAGTATTTCGACTCGATGATGTTTGGGGCGGATTGGCTCGATATTCTTGCTCGTCAAGCGCTGGATTCATTTGTAGAGGAGATGCGGACATCTAGAGATAAGGGGGGAGAGGGTGTCGAAATGGCTCTTCTGCCACTAGGTTTTGATTTTTGCTATGGGGAGTGGAAGCATTATGGAGCAATTGATCCAGGAAATATTGTTGATACATATGATTGCTCTTTTCCTATATTGGAATATCCATGTGCCAACGATGATGTCATAAGCATGGCATGGCTACCGCATGGTTTTGTGTTCAGCAAGTACCGTCTACTAGATAAGAGCGCTGTGCCCAGCACGTGGCATGGTGTGCTTTCAAACTACGATATTGAAGGCGTAGACGTTAAGGATCTGCGTCAGTTTTGGAGGCATATTGGCGAGCTGGCGCTCTCATAAGTAATTTGTCGGTGAACCGTGATAATGTAAGCTATGGCGTGGCCTGATCGCTGAAAGAGAGTTGTAAAGCTTGCGGCCAACTAAGCTTTGCTTGACAATAATAGCTTATTTTTGTGTAGTCGGTGCTGTCGTATAATATCAGAAAGAAGGGATATGAAAAAGGCAGGATTATTTATGGTAGGTATCGTGATGGCTATTGTGCTGTCTTTTGGATGACAATGGTGAAGTCAAGTACGACACACGCAAATCCAGCAAACTATAGCAGAATATACAGGTCACGGGGCCGGTGTAAGATAGCCAGGACAAAGATGAACCGGTATACGGCGGTGATCCTTGGCTTTTCTCCCCTCGTCGTTGCTAGCTTCGGACGGGGGAGTTTTTTGTTTCCCCCGGTGCTGATAAGGTTTTCAAAGCGCTGAGCCTTGGCAGTGCGGATAGTAGAGAGTATCTTGGTCATAGGGGCTTTTATTTGACACCATTTTTTTGGTAAGTATACTGGGTTCAACAGTAACAATATGAGAGGGTATTTGAGAAGATTATGACGAAGAAAACAGGAAACATTATATCATTAGACGATTTTAAGTTTCTAGTTAAGCAGGCAGTCAAAGCACCGTCAGGGCACAATACCCAACCTTGGAAATTCCATCGCGACGGGTCGGTGGTAGAAATTCATCCTGATTTTGACAGGAAGCTGCCAGTAGTCGACCCTGACAATAGGGAGTTATTCGTGAGTCTGGGTTGTGCGGCCGAGAACTTCTGCTTGGCAGCGCAAACCAAGGGCTATGAGTCTACCGTTTCGGTTGGTGATACGGGAGTTATCACGATTTTACTTACAGAAGATTCTGGCGTCAAGCCGAGTCCATTGTTTGAACAGATAGATATACGGCAGATTAATCGCAGCATTTACACTGGTGAGGAAATTGCTCCAGATGCACTAAAGAAATTACAATTTGTCCATAGTGAAAAGGGCGTCTCAGTTCATTATTACGCACATCAGACAGAGCAATTCAATGATATCGAGCAATGTGTCTTTCAGGGGAATATACGTCAAATGCAAAATGAGGCGTTTAAGGCTGAATTGAAAAGCTGGATGCGATTTAATAAGAAGCATCAAGATCAAACACTTGACGGGCTGAGTTATGCCGTGTTTGGTGCACCTAACGTGCCGCGCTGGATGGCTGAGCCAATCATGTCGATGGCTGTCAATACCAAGGCTCAAAATAGGGCCGACCGCAAGAAGATAGAATCAGCGTCTCATCTGGTTCTCTTTACAACAAGAGAAAATAGTCGGCGCGAATGGGTGGATCTAGGTCGGACGCTGCAGCGTTTCTTGCTGACTGCCACGGAGCTCGGGATCGCTCATGCCTATCTAAATCAACCAAACGAGCAGCCAGAAATTGCCGCAGAAATGGCAAAAACTCTTGATCTTGATGGGGAATATCCAACTATTTTGCTGCGCATTGGCTATGGCAAGCAGCAGGCCTATTCCAAACGTCGACCTGTTGAGGACGTTATTATAGAGGATTAAGTCTCTCACTGACCCGATAATCTACCAACGAGAGCTAAATTTTCAATTTGATAAAGACATAAGTGTATTGTCATGGGGTTTAGTAAAGAATATGTGACCGGATTAAGGCGATTATTTGTAATTGAGAGGAAGAGCTCACCATTTACAATAATAGTATAAAATGCTATAATATCGCACATGGAGCGACTCGGTAGTATTGATCATGGCAAGGACTTTGCAAGCAGCGTAGAGGAAATTATTAATCAACCGTTGACGGTTGAAAATGTCGATACCTACGCTGAGGCCGCCTTGGATAAATTGATCCAGCTAGTTGATGATATGGTGCAAGTATACAACCATCAGCCAACGATTTGGCTAGACAATCCTGCTGAAAGGGAGAATGCGGTGTTTGCTTACTACGGCATAGAGGGGCTCAATGAGCTGCTTGACCATATTGCTGCCAAAGCGGAGCAGCTCATAGCTATTGATACGGCTATTGACCAGATTGAATCGACTGGCAATGTCTTTGTGCCACCCGATGATAGGTCCGGACCTGACGCCGGTATGTCCGAGACGCCACACCGTGAGAGGGTGACTCGCCAACCACGGCTGAAAACACTGCTGTTTGTGTTGGCAAATGAATTTGGTATTGAGCCGAGCAGCGAAGCATTACAGATTCGTCGCGGGGAAGTGGGGATAGCGATGATGCGCCAGGAGCCATACCATGAGGTAACTATCCCACCGCTCGAACGGACGGTGCTAATTTGTGACGCCTACGGCAACGGTACCTTTGTATTTGATACAACGCGGCTGCCAGAAGAAGAGCGGGCAAAGCTGACTGCATATACGAAAACACAGCTTATGGAGGTGATGGCACAGTATCCGGGCTGTGGTGCGATGGTGCGTTGTGATGATTACTTTGTTCCACACTTAGTGGGGGCATTAGCAGATGATCTGCGGCAACCAGTTGAGATGGGTAGGCAACGTCAAGGTAATTATTTGAGCCCTCGTCGAATGATTGAGGCAATGGGAGGCCTGACGATCAATGGGCTAGCAGATAAGCTCGGTGTGAAGTATCGTGTCGTTGCGACCATTGCCACCCAGTTGGAGCAGGGTGGCTTCCTGGGGGAGGTGGCCAAGCGGGATTGGTGTGGCAAGCAGAAACCGGTTTTTACTAGAGAGCAGGCCGAATTGATAGAAGAATCGCTTAAGCAAAAAGGTATGTTTAATCTGCCGCCACCAGAAGGGTATTTGACGCTCAAAGCTCTCGCCAATGTTCTGGGTGTAAGTGATATGACGATAGCAAAGATAGCGAGGAGTCTTAAAGAAGACGGTATCCTGTCCGAGGGTGCATGGTATCGTTCTCCTCAGGTTCGCGAGTTTTTTAGTCCAGAGCAGCAAGCGGTGATCATAGAAAAAGCACATGACAGGGGATTGTTTGCGCCTCCACCCCCGGAGGGATGTATTATGGTAAGTGCGGCAATGAAGCGCTTTGGGGTGTGTCGAAAGACAATTAAAAATGCCATGCACTCATTGGGCTTGCAACCTTCAATCTACAGGTTTTCTTGTCAAAAGGGTCGGGTAAAAATTTGTGAAGGCCTTTCGCGGGAGCAAGTAGAGGCTATAGGTGACTATTTCTTAAAAAGAGGCTATATGCGCCCAGCTCCCGAAGACTATCTAGCAACGTCAGACCTTATGAACGCTTTGCACTGTGGATCACCAGCGTTTCAGAAGGCGATTAAGGTTTTGAATGAGGTTGACCCTGACTTCGGGGAACCGCTGGCGTGTCGTGGTAGAAGGGCGAATGGTGTAAATAGCTCAATAGGTTACTTTTACAGCCCCAAGCAACAGGCGAAGATTGCTGCGATACTGAAGAAAACTCGCTAGGGTGCTAAATGATAAGATTACTGAGTTATATCCGAATCAATCGCTGTCCAGCCCAGTAGTGATTGCTCAGTGAGTTTGACAAGCGGCGAAGCACTTACTATCAAATAGGCTACCGAACCACCGATAGCTATGATTGACAAATAAATAATATTATGATAAAATGTAAGCCATGAGTCAACTGAATTTTAATCGCTTGAGGAATGATGTTGGAGAGTCTGTTGTCTATGATGTAGTCCCAGATTCAGAGAGAGAGAGTTATAAGTATTGGCGTGGCTTGAGCTTGGCGCGATTGGCGCTGGAGCTTTCACGGGGTAATCGCACCTTTCAGTTTGGTGCTGATGGTGTCCATTTTGCAGATTTTCATTTATATGCGCACAATGTAGCACGTGGCATTGCTGCTGGTGCAAGGCCTTTGCAGGCTCAGCCAGAAGATTGTTCCGCCATTCAGCAGGCTATTGGCGAACGGTTTACCAGCAAAACGCCTCACTCAGCACTAGTCGTTGCATATGCGCGACCAAATGCTTATGCGGTGCCGTCCGATAGAGGGCTGTGTCATGGTGTTAAATTGTATGGTCGACTGACCGACTTAGATGAGTATTCCCAAGAGTTTATTCAAGATTATTTTGGTCTCAGTTCGCTTACATAGGAAACGAGCGAGCGGCGGTATTATCTCACCTAGCAATTGATGGTATAATCATCAGTAAATGTCTCATATCACCGTCCAACCATTGCCAGGCTACAAAGAAGTCAAGCCCTTCGTCTACGCGGGCTTTTTTCCGGTGTCCAACGAAGATTATAATGACCTGAAAGAGGCTATCGAAAAGCTGAGTCTCAGCGATTCGGCGCTGCAGTTTGAGCCAGAAAATTCGCCAGTGCTAGGCTATGGCGTGCGGATTGGTTTTTTGGGGCTGCTACACATGGACATTATTCGTGAGCGGCTGGAGCGCGAGTACAATCTGGATCTGATCGTCACTAACCCGAGCACTGATTACCAAGTCAGCCTGACCAACGGCGAGGAGTTGGACATCAAATCAGCCAGCGAGTTACCTGACCCAGCGCAAATCACCGAGGTTCGCGAGCCGTGGATCAATGGCGAAATTGTGGTGCCGCAGGACTACATCGGTGCGGTGATTCAGCTGATTGTCGCCAAGCGCGGCCGGCAGAAAAACCTCAGTTACATCGACGAGCGGGCGCTGATTTCCTTTACGGCGCCGCTGGCAAATCTGCTAACGGATTTTTATGATCAACTGAAGTCGGTAACTAGCGGCTACGGTTCGTTTAACTATGAGTTGGCGGGCTATCAGGCAGAAGATTTGGTGCGGGTGGATTTTTATGTAGCGGGCGAAATGGTTGATGCGCTGAGCGTGATGTGCCACCGCTCGGAGGCGCCAGGTTTGGGCCGGGAAATCGTCAAAAAACTCAAAGACGTGGTGCCGCGCCAGAGCTTTGAGGTGGCGTTGCAGGCGGCGATTGGCGGTAGATTCATTGCCCGCGAAAACATTGGCGCTTACCGCAAAGACGTTACTGGCTATCTGTACGGCGG
>CAUUSE010000004.1:0-31663 GCA_963547725.1 uncultured Candidatus Saccharibacteria bacterium
TCCTTTCGTTTTCGGCGATTCTCACGAGGCAGCCTATTCCGCCACCTCCTCAACCGCGCTCATCAAGCTGTCCTCAATGTTCTTACGAGGTTTTGCTTCAGGTTTAGTAGTCGCCTTCGCCTCAATATCCAGTTCGTAGCCAGTCAGCCGGCTTGCCAAGCGAACATTCTGCCCGGCCCGGCCGATGGCCACTGATTGCTGATCCTCGCTGACGTAGACCGTTGCTCGCTTTTCATCTTCATTGACCGTCACGCTCAGTACTTCCGCTGGGCTCATAGCATTAGCGATGAAACCAGCCGCGTCTTCCTCGAACGGAATGATGTCAATTTTTTCCTGCTCGCCAATTTCGTTCATCACCGCCTGAACACGCGTGCCATGACCACCGACAAAGGTACCGACTGGATCAACGCCTGGCAGTGCTGATGCGACCGCCAGTTTAGTGCGGCGACCCGCCTCGCGAGCAATGGCTTTGATTTCCACGGCGCCCGTTTCCATCTCTGGCACTTCCTGACTGAACAAGAAGCGCACAAATTCTTCGTTGCCGCGACTCAAAATCAGCTGCGGACCGCGACCCTCGCGCTCGATGTCCTTAATATACACTTTGACGCGGCGACCAACACCGTAGTATTCGCCAGGAATTTGCTCGGACTGCGGCATGATACCGACTGCCTTGCCCAGTTCAATTCGCACCACGCGCGGCTCAACCCGCTGAATTGTACCAGTCACCACTGTGCCAATTTTATCCTCAAATTCTGCCAGGACCACCTCGCGCTCTGCTTCGCGCAGCCGCTGCAAAATCACTTGCTTGGCGGTCTGGGCTGCCACCCGACCAAACGTCGTCACGTTGTGGGTCTCGACCGTCACTTCACTACCCAGCTCGGCCGCCGGGTCAACGGTTTTAGCTTCGTCCAGACTCATTTGATTGACATCATTTTCGACTTCTTCAACCACGGTTTTAACAACTGACACCACAGCCGTACCGCTGTTGATGTTCAGACTGGCGCGCACCAACTGCTCGCGCGTGCCGTTATCACGACGCCACGCCGCCGCGATAGCCTGCTCGATCACCTCTAAAACGGTTTCTTCTGGCAGGTTCTTTTCCTCGGCAATCGTCCGCACCGCCAACGTCAACTGCTTGATATTCAAATCTTCCATACTAGCTCCTTTACGCTATATTATTATACTACGTTTCACATCAAACGCCCAAGAGACGAAAAACTCCGACCTGATTGGCCGGATATGTCAGTAGTGTAGCATATCCAGCCAGGCGGCGTCAAGTTCAGCCGCCCCATTCGCCCATGTCAGCCCACGAACGGGTATACGGTTCTAGGAGCGGTAGCGGCACATGGCTATCTATGTATCCTTTGACAAAAAGCATTGACATTTTCTACTAATAGTGATATATATAATATCAGCCTTTTGACAATCTTATATAGATTTGTCAACTGCGCTTCGCTATCGTAGATCAGATATCTACGGTGGCTTGAGGCGCGGAACGGCCGCACCTCAACAAGTGGAAAGGGGTACCTCGTGCTTGAGGTTTTGCTTGTTATCATTGTCGTCTTCACCGCCGCAGGGGCAAGTCTGGCGATTGCCGCGTCGGGAGATACCTTTGTCAGACTCTCAGGAATGGCTATGGCGACACTAGGTATCACGGCGTTTTGTAGAATAGGCACGCTACTAGAAAGAGGAAGGGCTACCCCGCCGTGGCTAGAACCCTTTTTCAGACCATTCGCTGATGTGCCAGACTATTTCACCGTGGCCGGCCTCGCAGCTGCGGGCGCCCTGGCTATCGCAAGCCTGGTTGCACTAGTGAACGAGTACACCAACCCCAGGCCTCAACAGAAAGGAGATGGCCGCTAAGGTGCGGGGGCGGGATTGATACGATTTTTCGTATCTCCCGCCCCACTCACATCACTGAACTTATGTATAGCACTTATGGCATCGCTGGCTGCTGGAGGTAGTGGCCGACGTCCGCTACCAGCTCGACCAGGCGATTAGAGTATCCCCACTCGTTATCGTACCAGACCATGATTTTCACCATATTGCCACCAACGACCTTGGTCAGCGGCAGATCAACGATGCCAGAATGTGAATTACCGATAAAGTCGCGGCTGACCAGCGGCTCTTCACTGACGCCCAAGATCCCTTGATAGAAACTATCAGCGGCGGCTTTCTTGAACGCCTCATTTACCTGCTCGACCGTCACGTCACGCCGCAGCAGCGCTGTCACGTCACTGAGCGACACCACCGGCGTCGGTACGCGTACACTGAGGCCGTCAAACTTGCCAATCAGCTGCGGCAGCGTTTTCGTCACAGCAATGGCTGCACCCGTCGTTGTCGGCACGATGTTTTCGGCCGCGTTGCGACCCTCGCGCAGGTCCTTGGCCGGCGCGTCCTGCAGGCGCTGGCTGGCAGTGTAGCTATGCACCGTCGTCAGCATTGATTTTTCCACGCCAAATTCCGCATCCAGAATCGCCATCACCGCACCCAAGCTATTGGTGGTACAGCTGGCATTAGAGATGATCGGCGTGGCGCCCTTGATTTTGCTGTCATTGGTGCCGAGCACAATGGTATCAACGCCGTCGGACTTGGTCGGCCCGCTAATAACCACGCGCTTGGCGCCCGCAGTCAAGTGCTTGCCCGCGCCGTCTTTATCGGTAAAGAATCCAGTTGATTCGATCACCACGTCAACATTCATCTCGCCCCACGGCAAGTTTGCCGGATCTTTTTCGGCCAGCACTTTGACAGGTTTCCCGTCAACGACCAATTCGTTTTCTGTAAAATCAACCTGGCGGCCGTATTCCCCGTAGTTACTATCGTGCTTGAGCAGGTACGCCAGCGTCTTGGTGTCTGTCAAGTCATTAATCGCCACGATCTCTAGATCGCTGCGCTCCCGGGCAATCTTAAAGGCGCTGCGCCCGATCCGCCCGAAACCATTAATCGCTATTTTCGTTATCGCCATATAATTATTCCTCCCAAGTAGCGTTAGCTTTTTCCTAATTATACTACAAAGTTGTATAATGAAACTATGACGCGCGAGGAATTACTACATCTAGCGGCGCCACAGTACGATGAAGTACCGGTGCTGGTGCTAGATAGCGCTATTGACTACGCCACCAAAAAGCACGCCGGCCAAAAACGCAAGAGTGGCGAACCCTACATCACGCACCCGCTGGCGGTGGCTGGGATTTTGGTGGAATGGGGCATGGATATCGATACGGTGATCGCTGGCGTGTTGCATGATACGGTCGAGGATACCGATGCGACATTGGATGAATTAGAAAGTTTGTTTGGCCGCGACATCGCCTTTCTGGTTGACGGCGTAACCAAGGTGTCGCAGGCGCGCGCTGGTATGCGTAGCCTCGATAGCTACCTGCCGCACACCAAAGATAACCTCGCCAAGCTAATGATCGCGGTTGGCGAGGATATCCGAGTGATTATTATCAAGCTGGCGGATCGGCTGCATAATATGCGCACGCTCCAATATATGCCGCGCGACAAGCAGAAGAAAATTGCCCGCGAGACGATTGAAGTGTTTGCGCCGCTGGCGGATCGATTGAATATGGGACGCGTCCGGGTGCAATTAGAGGAGCTTAGCTTCCGATTTTTGATGCCCAAGGATTTTCAACGCACCAAGAGCCTGATGGATAGCCGCCTCAAGAAAAGCCAGCGCAAACTTGCCAAAGTCCGCCGGGACGTTACGGCGCGCCTCCAGAGCGAGGGTCTACGGTTCGATATGGATGGCCGGGTCAAAAGCGTGTATAGCCTGTTCAAGAAGCTCGACCGCGTTGGCGATATTGATAAGATTTACGATCTGATTGCTCTGCGCATCATCGTTGATGATTTAGCGACCGGCTATCTGGTACTGGGCGTGCTGCACGAGATGTACCAGCCGTTTTACGAGCGCATCAAAGATTACGTTGCCAACCCTAAACCAAACGGCTACCAAAGTCTGCACACAACAGTGCAAACGCCGACCGGACAAATTGTCGAATTCCAAATTCGTACCCAAGACATGCATGAATACGCCGAGCGCGGCCTGGCAGCCAGCTTTCATTATAACGAACAAAAGATGTCCGATGCCTACCGCCAGGGGCGAATCGCCGCGCTACCGACGGATTTGGCATGGATTCGTGACCTACAGGAAACGGCGGCCCGAGCACGCGAGGGTAAATCATTTGATTCAGAAAAATTCCGCATGAAGTTGTTTGAAGATCGCATCTTCGTCTATTCGCCCAAAGGTGATATTTATGACTTACCGCGCGGCGCCTTTCCACTGGATTACGCCTATCGCATTCACTCCGACATCGCAGCGCACGCCAGCGGCTTTAAGGTCAATGGCGCCATGAAGCCGTTCACCTATGAATTACAACATGGCGACGTCGTCGAAGTTTTGACCAGCAAATCTGCCAAACCCAAACCAGCCTGGCGCAATATGGTCATCACGCCGCACGCCAAAACCAAATTACGCATGCAGCTGTCAAAAAGCGGCGGCGTGCTCGCACACCTGACCGGTTTAACCGACGGCGTTTCGTCGTTGTTTCGACGGTAAGCAAAGCACTCACACCTCAGAGGCTGCGGCAGACACGACACCTCCTCCGCCAGAGACTGTGAAACGTTCGCGAGTAGCGGACGTTTCAGCCGAACGCTCGCGAGAAATCTCCAGCGGAGATTTGAGCGAAGAGTGTGCTCTGGCGGCGGGCGCCGTCCGCAGAACCACCGACTTGCCGGAGAGACTGACGGTTGCATTGTGTGACAAACACGGATCAAATCCGGCGATACGTGATACCACCCTGCTTTACACGATACTATTAAGTTTGCTCATTCCAGCGCTCAATCGCCGCTGCCACAACTTGTTTGGCAGCATCAACACCAGCAAATTCTTTGACAATGGTCGAGCCTGGCTTTTTCAGATCCTTGTAGTGATTAAAATGGAATTCAATTTGCTTAATCAGCTGCGCTGGCAAATCTTCCAGTGACTGAATGGCGTTTCCAGTATGACGATCGTCGCTTGGCACGGCGATAATTTTATCATCAACCTCATCGTCATCAACAAACTTCATCACGCCGAGGATTCGCGCCTCGACCACCAACCCGGTCGTCAGTGGCGTATCCGTCACCAACAGCACGTCCAACTCATCGCCGTCCTCATCCAGCGTCTGCGGAATGAAACCATAATTAGTCGGCTTGGCAAAAATCGCTGGATCAACCCGGTCCAGCCGCATGACGCCAACCTTCCGATCCCATTCAATTTTATGATTTGACCCAGCCGGAATCTCCACGACAACGGTGATTTCGCCGTCCTGATACTTTCCCGGGGTTACTACTTGGTTAAAATCCGCCATGATCTACTCCTCTCTGGCTTTTTCTTGTAAATATTCACGAATTTGCAGCGCCGCCACTGCGCCCTCACCAACTGCCGAAGCGATTTGCATGGTCGCGCCCGAACGGACATCGCCCGAAGCAAAGACGCCAGGAACGTTGGTATGCAAATGCTCGTCAGTAACGATGTGTCCGCCTAAGTCCAGTTCAACACCTGAGTCTGCCAAAAACTGTGTGTTTGGAATCAAGCCGATGAAAACGAATAAGCCGTCTGCGGTAAATTCTTTTTGCTCGCCGCTCTGGGTTGACTTGACGCCGTAGAATTTGTCGTCTTTGACGATAATTTCGTCGGTGGTCGCACCAATGTGGACGGTTATTTTGCCTGCGTCAACGTAGTTTTGCAGTTCCTTTTGCAGGACATCGCTGGCGCGCAATTTACTGCGCACCAACAGGTCAATGTGGCTGGCGTAGCGGGTCAAAAATATCGCTTCCTGCACCGCCGAGTTGCCGCCGCCAACGACGATCAAGCGCTTGCCGCGGTAAAATGCGCCGTCGCACGTCGCGCAGTAATGCACGCCGCGGCCATACAATTCATCTTCGCCCGGCACGCCCAGCTTGCGGTGATTTGAGCCGGTCGCCAGCAGCACTGCTTTGGCGCGCATCGGCTGACCATCGACCGTCAATTCCAATTCGCCGTCAACTTGCTTCAGGGCCGTCACGTCGCCGTACTCGATCTCCGCACCGAATCGCTCGGCCTGCTGCTGCAGTTCGGACGCCAATTTCATACCGGTCACACCCTCGGCAAACCCTGGATAATTATCGATTTGATCAGTGATGGCCGCCATACCGCCAACCACGCCGCGTTCGTACAGTGTTGTCGGCACGTCTTCGCGCGATAGGTAAATTGCTGCAGTGAGTGCGCTTGGACCGGCACCGACAATGATAATCTCTTTAGACATTCAACCCCCTTGACCTATAATATCGCTTGATAATTTCTGGCATTTCTGGCTGCGGAATCTCCGTTGGTTTTTCGATAGCCATGACCACAAATTTGAGTGGCGCATTAGCGGGAATTTTATCACCCTGACCCTTGTCGCCGTAGGCTTTGTCAGCTGGAATTGTCAATTCACGCACACCGCCAATTTTCATGCCAATCAGCCCCTCTTTCCAGCCCTGAATCACCGACGTATTCGCCGGACCGTTCACTACAAATGGTGCTTTCAACTTACCGCCATTAATCGACTGATCAAAAATCTCGCCCTTGGCATTCCAGCCAATGTAATAAGCCGCAAATTTGGTATCACCCTTAACTTCTGCGCCGCCACCCTCCACCAAGTCTTCTTTGCCGAGCTCTTTGATGTCACCAGCCTCAAACGCACCAACTCGCGAGCTAAACTCAGCAAATTTAGCGTAATATTTTTTGTTCAATTCCGCCGTCTGAGCGTCAACTTTCTTTTGCCACTCCGTGGTTGCTTTTTTATAATCTTCTTGCGCCTGCTTCAGCTCAGCCTGATCTTTGGCGTCATTGCCTGGCTGCACCATCATGGCAATGAACCCGCCAATTGTCCCAATCGCTAATGTCCCCGTGATGATCCATATACCGAGTCGCTGTCCCCTCGTCGCCATAATCCTCCTTTATCTTACCTTGAAATTATATCAATGTTTCCCCTCAACCGCAATGTCGTAACGTGCCAGCTCATCATCAATCCCCACGCCGGCTGTCCGCTGTAGCTTGAGCAAATTAGCATAAATACCGCCCGATTTTGCCAGCTGTTTCGGCGTACCGATCTCGTCGACCCGGCCATCTTTTAGCGTCACAATTCTATCTACTGTGGCAATAGTACTCAGCCGGTGAGCGATAATCAGCGTCGTTCGCCCCTTCATCAGCCGCTCCAGCGCCTGCTGCACTAGATGCTCGCTCTTGCTGTCGAGATTGCTCGTTGCCTCGTCGAGAATGAGAATTGGCGCATCCTTGAGTACCGCCCGCGCGATGGCAATGCGCTGCTTTTGACCGCCGGACAGCTTGAGGCCGCGCTCGCCAATTTGCGTGTCGTACCCTTTGTCAAGCTCACTGATGAAGTCGTGCGCGTTGGCGGCCTTGGCGGCGGCAATCACTTGCTCATCCGTCGGCTCGTCGGCGCCATAGGCGATATTTTCACGAATTGTACCGGAAAAGAGCGCTGGCTCCTGAAACACCGTGGCGATATGACGGCGCAAACTCTTTTGCTGCACTGCGTCAATGGCCACACCATCAATCGTAATTTCACCACTGTCTGGCTGGTACAAGCGCATCAGCAAGTTCGTTAAAGTGGTCTTGCCGCCACCCGACTCGCTGACGAGAGCGACATGCTCACCGGGACGAAGCGTAAACGAGATGTCGGTCAACACTGGTTTTTGCATGGCAGAGGCGTAGCGAAACGAGACATTGCGAAACTCGACCGCTCCGCGACTCACGACTAGTTCCGGCGCGTGAGGCACATCTTCAATTGCTGGGCGCAGCGTCATCACGCCAACAAAATCTCTACTCCCAGCCAGAGCTTTTTGGAAATTATCAACGATGAAACTCATGTTAAAAAGCGGCATCCGCAAATTATTAATCAGTGTGATCAATAGCACCATATCACCGATCGAAAAACGCCGCTCGGTCGTCTGCACAAAAATGTAGGCAAAAATCATAAAGAAAATGACCGACAACACCACGCCGCGCACGATGTCCATGCCGTGCCAGTAGCGCGATTGCCTGCGCGTGATGGCAATCGTTTTGCGGTAACGCTTGGCGAAGTGACGATATTCGAGCGACTCACGAACGTAGCTTTTGACGACTTTGATCTGGGCAATAACCTCGGCGAACCGGCCGCTGGCCATATCTGTCTCGTGATTTTTACGGTTCTGAAAGGCCTGCCACTTCTTGCTGGTCAGCGCCGTCAGCCACATAAATAGCGGGTACATAATGACCACCATTGCCGCCAACTCCAGACTGTACATCAGAACGATGCCGATGGTGATACCCGTCGTGAGCAGCATCTGGAAAAAGTTATTGGCAAACATGTTCAGAAAATTCGTCGTTTCGGTAATCGCCCGGTTGAGGCGATTGATAATCGTCCCGGTCAGCTCGCCATCAAAATAACTTTGCGGCAAGCCAAGCAAGTGATGATAGTACCGCGTCGACAGCTGCTGCTTGAGCCGCGTGGCCATCACGTCGCCCCAGTAACCGCCAAGGTTTCGCACCATCGTATTCGTCACGTCAAGCGCCAGCAGCACCAGCGCCAAAAAAATCGCCTGCTCAATTCCTACCTTGCCGCCCTCAACCACTTCAACCATCAAGTTGGTCGCCCGCGAAATCACGAACGGCACCGCGATGCCGGTCAGTGCCACGACAACCGAGCTGATACTAACCCCGATGTAGTATCTGCCCATGCCGCGTGCATATCGGAGCATGTGAATCAGCGGCTTCATCAGACTACTTCAGCGCCCCACGCATCTTTGGCCGCTTGTTCAATCTGCTGCATCACCGGCGCGATATCCTTGTCCGTCAATGTCCGCTCATGCGAGGTGAACGTCAGTCGCCATGTCATCGTTTTCTGCGCCGCATCATCCTCAGACTGATAAATAGTGAGTGGCTCAATTCGCACCTCCATAGCAACGTCCCGCACAACCTCATCCAGCGTCTGCAGTAGTTGCTGATACCTGACGGTGGGCGGTAGTTTCATCGAAATATCGCGACTGGTTGATGGATAGCGGCTGAGTGGCCGGTACTGACTGTCACGCTTGGTATAGATGGCCTCCAAGCCAGCCGTATCCAAGCTCGCTGCCGCCACGTACGTTGGTAATTTGAAGCTCTTGATGACTGACTGCTTCAATTCGCCGACTATGCCAATGAACATTCCATCGGTTGTCTCGACCAACGCACTACGCGACTGGTCAAACGGTGCCGTAACTGAGTAGTTGAGCTCCTCTTCAATTGGCTTGAATACCAACTCGGCGCCAAGGTCACGCGCCAGCTGCTCAACCAGGCGGCGAATCGTGTAAAATGGTGCACCCGCTCCCGGTTTTTTGGCGGCATAGACGATATCCGTAAACTGACTGGCCTCTGGCAAACCCTCTTCGCCTAGGCCATGCATTTTGCTGTGGCCCTTACCCATTTCAAACAAGGCAAATTCATCATGCCCAGCCTTGATGTTGGCGTGAACCTTGTCGAGCAAACTCGGCAGCACCGTCAAGCGGTAATATTGCAAATCAGGACTGAGGGCATTTGATAATTTATATGCCTGAGTAACGTCCTGCTCGGCGTTTTTTAGGATACGTTCATGAACGAAACTGTAGGTTAATACTTCATTAGCACCAGCACGCGACAGACTACGGCGAACGGCGTTTTTTAGTTCACGACGCACATTTTTTGGCGCGGGTTTAATGCTGCGATGCGGTAATTGACGCGGTAATTTATCAAAGCCATACAGCCGGCCAACTTCTTCGACGATATCCTCAGGCAGCTCAATATCGGTGCGCCAAAACGGGCTGTAGACCATCATGCCGTCCTCACCATACTCGCGCCCTTCATCAACGAAAAACTCAACGTTTCCTAGCAGCGTGTTCATTTCACCATCGGTAAAATTTACGCCGAGCCGCTCTTCAACAAATCCACTCGGCACCAACAGGCCACCGCACCAATGCATACCATCAGCCAACACAGACCGCAGAGACTGATGATTCTTAAACAGCACGGGACTAGCTTGTTCACCGCCAGTCATACCCATGAGTCGCTTGAGTACCGGGTCGGTTTGTGCCGGTGACTGACCCTTATTAAGCCGCGTCAACGCATCGGTAAAAATGCCGTGACGCATGGCCGTGCGACGCAGTGCATACATGTCAAAATTAGCACATTCGAGGACGATATTTTTAGTATCACTTGAAACCTCAGTGTCAGCACCGCCCATAATTCCCGCCAGACCAATCACGCCCTCGCCGTCAGCAATGACGATGTCGTCCGTCGTCAGCTCATATTCCTTGCCATTAAGCAAACTAACTTTCTCGCCGTCACGAGCCATCCGCGCCCCGAGTGTAGACCCGCGCAATTTGTCATAATCATAGGCGTGCGTTGGCTGCGCCGTCATCAGCATAATGTAATTCGTGGCATCAACAATGTTGTTAATCGGCTTACCGCCCATCGCCACCAGCTGACACTGCAGCCATAACGGACTCGGCTGCACCTCAATATTTTTGATGGCTACCGCTGAAAACACCGACACTACTTCGGTTGCCTCATTGGTGACTGTCAAATTCAAACCCTCAGCGCCCATGAACTGCTGGTCTGATTTATACCACTCGGGGCTAGTAAACTGCTGGTGAAAAATCCCGGCAATCTCGCGCGCCACACCGAGTTGCCCAAAGCAGTCCGGCCGGTGAGTAAACATCTTATTTTCAATGTCCAGCACGTAATCATCCAGCCCAAACATTTCCGCGAAACGAGCACCCGCCGTGAGCTCAACCCCCGCCGGCACATCGTGTTCATGAATCTCAACAATTCCTTCGTGATCCGTACCGATATCCAGTTCGTCCGCCGCCGCCAACATGCCCTGACTGAGCACGCCACGCAGCGGTCGCGCGTCCAGCACAAACGGCTCGTCGTCGTCAAAACTCGCTGGCACCGTACTTTTTGGCGGCAACCAAATCGCCCACATATCTGCATGCACATTTGGCGCACCGCAGACCACTTGCACCAAGCCATTGTCATCGCGCGGCACATCCGCTACCACGCCGCCATCATCAATCTTGGTCACGCTCAGTCGATCAGCATTAGGGTGCTTGGCGCATTCAACCACCCGGACAATTCGCGCGCCACCATATTTGGCGTTCAGGTCAATCACTGCTTCGACGCCACCAAGCTGCTGATTGACCCGTGCCACCAACTCATCCACCGGTGGCAATTCAAAATTAATCAATTGTTTGATAATGTTTAGGCTGACTTTCATATATATCAGTATACCATTCTAATCAACGGTGTAGTCAAACACCTTGACAGGAATACCTTTCGCTTGAGCTTGATCAATTGTAAACGTCGTGCCAGGGCTATCGTTGACCCGAAATGCCACTAATTCATCTGCCAGAGCAACAATCTGGCAATTACGCGCATGAAACGACTCGGCATTAACTTCATTAAGATCAGTAGTATCGCGTAGTACTCCTGGCCGATGTTTGGCGATGTCTCGCAGAAGAGCGACCGTCGCAATCGCATCATCCTGGCGGCATTTGCCGACAGCTGCTCGGTCATATAACGCTTGGCAATATAGTTCCAGCTCCACTGGCAAAAATATCCGAAACCGTGCCGCCTCCAAACCATGCTCATACGCCAGCCGAGCCGCTTCGTGATCAACACCAGTAGCGCCGCCCGTCACAATCCCGCCGCCTTCAGTAATCTTTTGTCCAACACACTGCTCAATGTCACGGCGAATCGTGTCATTTACTTCGCGCGTACCGACAACTCCGAGCCACTTCATAGTTTGCCCCGTTGACTAGATATCACCCTTGAGCGGCAATGATCTGCGCCTGAATCCGGTCAAGCTCCGCCTCATCCATCTTTGGCCCCTCGGTCGTCGTCAGCCAGCCGCGATAGCTCTCGTGGAACTCTGCATTCTCCGCCCAGACGTCAGTCCGCCCCGCCAAATCACCATGTAGCGGATACAGTTTGGCGTGCACATGCGCTACGCCCGTTCCCTCGAACACCAGCGCTACCCGCGGCGTATTAAACGCTCGTTCTAGTAGCCGCGCCACTTGACGCACTGCTCGCATAAACTCGAGATATAGCGTCTCGTCAATCGCAAAAATATAATCACCCGGATTATGCTTTGGAATGACCACTGTCACCCCCGGGGTATTTGGAAACGGCGTGAGAAACGCCAGGAACTGCTCGTCCTCCCAAACCTTCCATGATTTTACGGTGCCTGATACAATGTCGTCGAAAATTGTATGGTTCATAGTTACTCCTTTCAAATAATTATAGCAAATAATTTTAAGCTAAAGCAAAATACAACGTAAGGCTACATCCCGTGTTATACTCACAACTTCCCACTAGGTTTAGTCCTATGGTTAAACTATTGCTGCAGAGGTAATCTATTATTTTATGCCATAATTTTGACAAAATCCATTGACGTTTTGTTCTATTATTGATATATATATCAGACTTTGCGTCCGCAAGGGTCGGCGTTTCGCCCAAAGCCATTGGGCTTGAGACGCTCCACTTCGCGAGATAATTATCTCGCCCGACTCCAGGAGTTATTATGGGAACTAACAGCCAGTACGAGGGTGGTATGGGCCGCATCGGTGGAGAGGTCATGTACTGGGACAAGAACGATGACGGTACTACCAACATCTTCCCCGGTGGCATGCCCGGCGCACGGCCGCACGACCACATCGTCGTGAATAAGGACGGTGGTGTCGAGTATATGCGCGTCGACGGCGAGGTCATCAACGACTACCGCGACTACCACGGCTGATTCCTACTAAGCGGTTTGTGGCTTCCGTACAAAAAGCCACTTTTCCTTTATAATATGTCATTGATTATGGATAATCATCATACTATTATTGAGAAATTTACCGGCAAGCTTCATGAGTGCGCCTCACGTGGTCATTTTGAATTTACTAATCTGCCTATGGGGTCATACGATTTCTTTTACATCCTGACTGAAGATAGATGCTTTGCTGGTGAAGTATGTCTTTTTAAGACGCGGTCTGTATTGTACGACCCAATGAGCCGCTCAAGTGAAGCTTCTCCGATAGTTGGCGTAGAAGATGGATCTGGTAAAATTGTAGACTCTTGCTTCTCGTTGTATAGTCAACCAGATAATTTTATATTCTTTGACAGAGACTTCAACTATTGCTTATATAAGCTAACACCGTAAGCTTAATGCTTTTTTATTTTTCAGGAACATAGACCAAACCATCTTCATCAGCGGAAGCTGTCGCCCAGCTACTCATGATTTCAGAATGATAGTCTTCAAATACTTGCTCATTCGTTGATTTTGGCCAGTTTGTCATGGGATTTTTCGTGTTTGAGAATTGCAACCTGGATTACGCAAAGCATATTTACGGGCAACCAGTCTGTTTTAAGAATTCATCAGTTCAGAGCGTAGATTTTCGCGGCGTCAAAGCTATTATTGAGGCAGGGGGCTGTGCCTTTCGCGGTATGAAATACGACGAGGAAACACAATTTATTTATGGTAGCGGCAAGTTGGCAGCACGATCACACTTTGTGAATCGCCAGGTTGACGATGAAGCGCAAGCATTTTTTGATGCGGCAAGATGTAGAGACTATAGATAGGTAACTATATAATATAATTACATAGGCTAAATACAATACTAAATAAACGCCAGAAAGGCCACAAAATGACTAAAAAACTATTAGAAATCGAACGCAAACGTCAATTAACTGGTGACGCAAACGAATTACTCAAGCGATTGCAAGACCTTGGTTTTGAACTACAGAGCAATCTCCACGAAATTGATACGTATTATTCTCGTCCTGATGTCGACTTTATGCAGACGGTTGAATGTCTGCGAATTCGCCAGCGCGATGGTTTTGCTGAGGTGACATACAAGCTGGCGACGACCGCTGCCACACATACAGCAAATGACGTGATTATTAAACCCGAAATAAATCTACCAATTCAGCCCGAGAGCGCAACGGCTGCCAAACAACTGTTTGCCAACCTTGGCATGGTAAAACTGGTCGAGGTCAACAAATACCGGCGATCGTTCCAATCACCAAACCTTCCAAAAGTAACGATTGCTATTGATGAAATTAAAAAACGCCGGAACGTTTGTGGAAGTTGAGGTTTTGTCAGACGATGAAACTGGCGCCCTGGCGATGATTAATGACATTGAGACCAAGCTCGACTTTAACTCGGCAGAAATTGTGACGCGGCCTTATCGAGACATTTGTATGGGATAATCAAGCTATGTTTTTACCAGATCCACGCCTCGCCCTACTGCCTAACCGCAGCAGCACATTATACAAAAATAGGATAACTCCCCCAAAAATCACGCTCAGATAATTCCCCCAATTAAAATCATTCCAAGGATTGCGAGCCGGGCTGTCTGTCGGATCGTACGCCACAAACCCCACTACAGCCATCACGAGAATGATCAAGAGTCCGGAGATGACAATTTCACGCACGTAGCTGGAGCGCTGAAATAGTGATAGCCTCAGATTATATCGAGCCCCTGATGGTAACAACACTAGTAACACTATAACGATATATGATGGGATGGTTATTATACCCTCGAACACATCCCACGGGTTCACTTTCATGATATCAGGCTTCACTGCCTTCACGATCTCTTGCATGCCCAAGGATACCCCAAAGAATAGCAGCAGGATGATCAGCACCAGCCCAATCGAGCTCCATCGTCTAGTCTGCATTGTTCACTCCCGTTATGACATTGGCGGCCGCTTTGTATACCTCGTGGATTTTGCCAAAAACCCGGTTGTCATATTCTTCTCGATCTTCAATGCTGCTGTCTGGCAATTCAATAGTATTCTTGAACTGCGGCTGCATAATGTTAACCGACGTCACTTCCATGCCCTCTTCAATTTCAACGTCGTAGACCTGCTTTTCGATACCCGGAAACTCCTTTACATAGTAATCAATGTACGCGCCAGGAGACAGGAACTTACCTCTACTCGGCCGAAAATCAATGACGATAGTACCAAGTGTATCAGTACGATTATCGATCAAAGGTGCGGAGAATAAACTTTTCGCTAGCTGGCTAATCTTATTATTGTGTTCTATGGCTTCGCGAGGAACAAATATCTTCGCGGATTTTATACGATGCGCCCGCCTGATTAACTCGATGGCGTCTGGATGACAAATCACCGTCCCGATAAATGCTGCCTTTTCAGAAAGCGAAAGTTTTACTACTTGATTATTAATATACGCTAAAATCTTTACGTTTGTGGCGACGTTTCGGTTGTATTCTAATGCCATAATTCCCTTATCAGCATAGTACAGAAAATGCACCACTTGCACCGGCAGCTGCCCATCAGGCAGCGGATAGCGCTTGACGAGATCATCATCGTCCTTGCCTATAGTAATCACATTTGACCCATACACGGCGATGATGCCAGCATAGCATTTGGATAGTTCGCTGGTTTTATGTAGCTTATCAAACTGCAAAAGCCGCATGAAAGACTCATCATCATTCGGATTGTACTGCCAATTCCTATCGTCTTCTTCGAGGTTCATCAGATCACGAAGAACATCCTCAAACGGATAGCTGCCGTACCCCTCATCGTCGCGATTGGTGATGTTGTAGAGAAAGACGTTGCGCTTAATCATCACATATCTCCAAATGGACTAATTGACTGAATTAAAACTGCTCCAAAAAGTCCAGCCTCCCGCTCTCAAAATGTCGCACATCCTCGATGCCGTATTTCATCATCACCAGGCGGTCGATGCCACAGCCAAAGGCAAAGCCGGTGTATTCATTCGGATCGATGTCAGCAGCCTTCAGCACATTCGGATGAATCATGCCGCAGCCTAATAGCTCAATCCAGCCTTCGCCAGAGCAAACTTTGCAATCCGGATTTTTACCTTCGCAGAACGGGCAGCTCAGCGCGAATTCAAAGCTCGGTTCGGTGAATGGGAAATAAAATGGATTGACGCGCACATCCAATTTTTTACCATAGTATTCCTGCAAAAATTCCTGCAAGGTTGCGATCAGATTGCCGACGTTGACGCCCTTGGCGACATACACTCCTTCAACTTGATAGAACGTGTGCTCGTGCCGCGCGTCCAAATCTTCGTTGCGGAACACCCGGTCGGGCACGATGGCGGCAATCGCCTCGCCGCTCGCCAAATTACCGCGATATTTTTTCAGCACACGGTTTTGCATAGTCGAGGTGTGCGCCGGCGCAATCAAGCGGTCACCGTTAGCGTCAGTCTCTTCGGTCATGAACGTGTCATAATCGTCCCGCGCTGGGTGGCCTTTCGGAAAGTTCAGGCTCTCGAACATATGGAATTGATCGTCAATTTCACGCGACTCTTCCGTCACGAAACCCATGCGATTGAAAATGTCAGAAATACGCTCAATCTCGGCGCTCAACGGGTGAATCGTACCCTGCTCGCTGGGCAGTAAATCAGGCTGCGGCGCATTGACGTCCATCGGCGCCGTCACGTCAATTGGCGGCAGATCAACTTTTGACAGCTCATCCTCGCGATCCGTAACTGCCTTCTCCAACTCCTGCTTCAGTTCATTAACTTTCTTACCAAACGGCCCGCGCTCCTCGGCCGGTAACGTCGCAATAATGCCATACAGTTCCCGCAGCTCTGCGCTCCGCAAAACACTGCGTGGTTCAGCCGCCTCGGATACACGTGATACTAATATTGATCGAACTTCATCCAACTTTTCCATATCATCGCCCCTGCATTAAAAACATACCGACAACTACCGCTGCCATAATGATAATTAAAATCCAAGCTGGCGCTAGCGTCGTCGTCTGCTTCGTATCTTCCAAATATTTCACATCTTCCACGCCGTCCAAGCTAGCTTTTTCCTGCAGACCCGACGCTTTGGCTTTCTCGCGCAGTTCCGCCGCAATGCGCTCTTGCAGTTCGCTGCGCTGATCGTTTTGGTTCACAAATAATCCCATGACTATAGTATAGCAAATTATGCTATAATAGTCGTGATACTATTTTAAGGAGGGAATATGGCTACGAAGAAAACTTCAAAGAAAGCCCCGGTTAAAGCTAAAGCAAAGAAAACCGCTGCCGCTAAGACCGAAACCAAAACGACTGTTAAGCGAGTCGTTACCGAATCTGTTGCGGCCAAGAGCGAGCGCGCCAAGTTAGATTCTAAATTACCAAATAACTTAATCAACATCGTCATCGCGGAGATCGTTGGCACGTTTATCTTAACACTAGCAGCGCTATTTTCTGCCAGCATCTTAGCGCCGTTTTACGTCGGACTAACTTTAATGCTGATCGTTATGGCAATTGGCGGCATTTCCGGCGCGCACATTAACCCAGCTGTTACTTTCGGACTTTGGTCAATGCGCAAACTAAAAACTGTCCTCGTGCCGTTCTACTGGGGTGCACAATTCCTCGGCGCAATGGCAGCTGTTGTACTGATTGGCGGTATGACGGAAGGCGGATTCTCAGTTCGCTTTGATCAATTCACGAACTTCTCATGGAGTATTTTCGCCATTGAGATGATCGGTACGGCAATATTTATGTTTGGTCTTGCCGCGGTATTATCGCGCACTAACCTTAAACTAGCCGGACGATCTGTTGGAATTGGTATGGCGCTGGCAATTGGTTTGGTCGTATCAAGCACTTTGCTAAGCTACGTCCAGAACGCAGTATTTGTTAAGTATACAAAAACCGCGAGTTCAGCCCAGAAAACAGAAGAAGGCGCATATAAGAATTATCCGCGGGAGGTCCATATCGGCGGCGCAACACTGAACCCAGCTGTTGCTTTGGCAGTAACCGAGAAAACCGATACTCAGATCCAAAGCAGTAATCCGCTAACAGCTGAAAATGAAAAAAGCTATTCGCGGCTCAGCTTGGAGGTTATCTCTGCAACACTCATCGGTGCAGCGCTCGGCGGAAACTTGTTCTTACTGGTAAATTACCGTAATAAAGACGAAGAATAAGACGCTTCTATACTAATAAATCCTCCGTTTTAAGCGGAGGATTTTTATTTTATAGTAGAAAATCTTTAATCTTCCTGTGCTGGTCGATCAATTAATTCCGGCTGCGTTTGATTATCGCCGCCAGTAATCCGCACTACGTCTTTATCAATCTTGCCGAGTTCCTTATACGAATTATTATAATGCCCGACAGTCGTGCTGAGGCTCTTGCCCATCTTAGTCATCAGCTCATCAAACTTTTTAATATGCACACCCAGCTGGCCGACGCGTACCTGAATATCTTTGGCCTGCTCTTCAATTTGTAAACTCCGCAGCCCCTGCAGCACCGTCTGTAAATACGCCAAAAAGCTAGTCGGACTGACGATGATCACCCGCTTGTCACGAAAGGCGTATTCGATCAAATCGCGGCTTGAACCGCCCGCACCAACATTGTTGATGAGTAGGTCATAATACAGCGACTCACTGGGGATAAACATGAAGGCAAAGTCCATGGTATGCTCGCGCGGCCGAATGTACTTACTAGTTTCGTCGATGCGCCCCTTCAGGTCAGCTTTTACCTTATTCAGCCACAGCTCGCGCTCAGCCTTGCTCTCGGCGTTGATCATCCGGTTGTAATTTTCCAGACTAAATTTACTGTCTACCGGCAAAATCTGCCCCTTGTCCAAAAAAATTACCGCATCAACAGTCTCACCATCTTTGAAGCGATATTGCATCTGGAACTGCTTGGCAGGCAGCACATTGTCCAATACGCTTTCTAAGTAAAACTCGCCAAACACACCGCGCTGCTTCGGGTTTTGCAGGACGTTCTGCAGGGTTTTCAGGTCAGTCGCCACGTCGACCACCCGCTTGTTTGTTTCATCCAGCTTCGCCAACCGCTGCGTTACGTCGGCCACCAATTTGGCGCTTTCCGATAGCTGCTTTTGGACCGAGGTTTGCACCTGGGCATTGCTGCGCTCTAATTTATCGCTGACTGATTCATTCAACTTGGCGATGGTTCGCCCCAACTCCACCACGTCAGTTTTGATGAGCTCAACTGATGACTGCTGTTTCAGCTCGCCTAGTTTTGACTGCAGCACAAACAGCGTCGCGCCCAAACCCATAACGATAATAACTAAGAGAATAATGATAATGATTTCCATACTCTTAGTGTACAGGGATTACAGAGACAAGACAACTCGTGCCAGCAGGACGAATATAGCCAAAACGATAATCGCCGCCACGTTGCCGCGGATCCGGTTCAGCCACATCGCAGTTGCGTATACGAAGCCAAACGCCACGGTCGTCACCATCAGCGACAACCACCATGCCTCGGCAGCCGAGATGCCAACACCCCACAGCGCACCAACCGCGGCGAGCACCACGAGCAGCGGCCGCCTGACTCGATTGAGGGCGATAATTGGTACGAGCATAACGCTGACCAATACCAGCGCAACGTAGGCACCGATTTGCGCACTGTTCGTACACATTGACGGGTCAGCTGTCGGACCGCAAATAATCTGCTTTAGGATAAAGCGATCAAGCGCCAGGGCAATCAGCCATGTCACGACACCGCCAACCGTACCACTGACGACGACTCGCCAGAACACCGCCGGCGTCACGGGAAACATATAGCCTGATTCTTCCTCGTGAAAAACTTTCTCAAACCACTTCACAATAGATACAACTATACCAATAATTTGATAAAATCTCAACCCTATTTTGCAGTGCCTGACGCCTGTCGCAACGGCATGTACCAGAATATGCCCACCCAAGCGATAATGAGCCCCCCAGCCACATCAAGCGGTGTATGCACCAACGCCACCACCCGCCCTATACCAACCAATAGCGTCATTACCAAACAAGCCATAGCCCATCCTTTACACCTCGTACCGAACCACACCGCCAATGTGATGGCCATCGTAAACAGGGCGTGATCAGACGGGAAGCCCGGATTATCCAAAAACGAGGCGCCGGCGCTCACGCCCGCTAGTTCAAACGGACGGAGACCTGATGGCTGATATAGCAACCCGATAATTTTTGCTGCGACGAACGCCGTCAGCCCTGCCATTAACACTCGTGTATACACTTGATGGCGCCGATCTCGTGGTACGTATCGGATGAGCGTATACACCCCGATCAACACCACCGGGATCACCAGCCCGTCGGCAACAATTTTCACCATCCATGAAATATCCATAAGCCCCATTATACCCTGCTAGGCCCTGGCGTCAAACCCTGCGCTCGACCCGCTGGCTTGCACCGCTTTACCATCCGTAGTATAATCAGACACGCGTTGGGGATTCGCCAAGTGGTAAGGCACCGGGTTCTGGTCCCGGCATTCGGGGGTTCGAATCCCTCATCCCCAGCCAAGAAAAAGGATTGACGTTTTGTCAATCTTTTTTCTTACGCTTTGGTTTGGTATGAGCCTGATGGTCAGTTGATGTTTCTTGAGATTTCACCGCAGTTGTCGCGCCCTGACCAAAACCACTTGCCCATATCGCCAAAATCCACACACCGGCCAGGAACAGAAGTGACCAGCTACCGCCCGGCAGGTCAAACGTCGCCCCAAATATCATTGATACCCCGTGACAGAACGCCATGCTTTCTAGCAGCGTCAACAGCAGTAGCGCCACGACGCCCATCACGGCACTTACTTTTCTCAGTCTAGCCGACACGTCCATGGCCAGCAGGAACGGCAGCGCCCCAACCTCTGTGACAACGAGAACGATGGCGCACACTGCCGCCAGCATGCCCGGCAGTCCAGCGAGCATTGATGGAAACTTATCAAACGAGAATAGCTGGCTCAAGACGATGACGAGAATGTATCCAGCAATAATTCGCCGCACGATCTGCACAACTGACATTGGCTGCTTGGTCACTGTTTTCTTCATAGATACAGTATACCGCCCTCTCTTAAAAAGCTCAAGCTTGTTGTATTATTTACCAAAGTGCTTGCTTTTTTGATAAAAAACACGTACAGTGACAACAAGCGAACGATACAAAAACAAACACTACTGACGTTTCTTTCGCTCTACGACATCCACCACAACAAAATACCGTTACAAATATGTAGCGGTATTTTCCGTTGTTGGACGAGGTCATCTCGTCACTCGGTTTCCGCTTTTTGTGACTGCTGTTCACGCCACTTAGCGATCTTGCCGTGATGCCCGCTCAGTAGTACTTCCGGTACTCGCAGACCATTAAATATCTCTGGCCGAGTATACTGCGGATACTCGAGCGTCTCGCCGTCCGAGAAGCTCTCGATCTCCGCTGACGTTTCACCGCCCAGCACACCTGGCAGCAGCCGCACGATCGAGTCAATGATGGTCATTGCCGGCAGTTCACCACCAGTCAGCACAAAATCACCGATGCTCCACTGCTCATCAACGAATTCCATAATGCGCTCATCAACGCCCTCGTAGCGCCCGCAGATAATGATAAGCCCCCGGCCCTCATCCGCCACCACACGCGCCATCGCCTGCCGCCAGCGCCGACCACGTGGACTCATTAGGACAACCTTTGCACTCTCGTCACGCGACCTGGCGAACTCCACCGCCCGCCACAACGGCTCGATCATCAGTAGCATGCCATCGCCACCGCCATATGGCGTATCGTCCACCTGGCGGCGCGGGCCCAGACCAAATTCACGCAAGTTCACCGTCTCGAGCGAAACGATACCGTCCTTTTGCGCCTTCCACATCATTGAACTTTCAAACACCCCAGAGAACATTTCGGGAAACAGGGTAATGACTTGAAATTTTCGCATACCTTTTATTATACCGCGCCCACATAGAAACCACCAAAAAACCGCCTTTTAGTTAGGCGGTTTTTTAGCACAAATAAGGCTCTCAATGGTTACCCATTGCTCGCATAGAGCTGTTCTCGCATATTGTCTGTGCTTGAACTAGTTATGATTATATATCAAGATCATCCAGTTCTGCAAGCTCTTTTCGAGCATTTTCTGCATAAGAAGAGCTATTTTCCACAGTTTCATCTGTTGAGTTGTCCACAGAATCATCGTCTGAAGCGGCAGTCGTAGCTTGCTTGGCGCTTGTAAAGCCATCATTATTGACGATTTTCAGGTTGTAGCGCGCATCATTTTTCGTCCCCAATGCCCTGAGCAGCGTCCGCAGACTTTGCGCTGTACCGCCACGCTTACCGATGACCCGACCGAGATCCTCTGGGTTGACCGTCAGCGTGAGTAACACCCCTTTTTCGTCAATCAAACGCTCGACGACGACATCTTCTGGATGCCCAACCAGCGCCTTTACTACGTATTCTACAAATTGCTGATCTATCGTTGACATACTGCCCCTCCTTGGAATTAACTGTACTCCTAGTATAGCATAGGCGATTTGCCGAGGGCAACTATGGCAATTGGCACTTTTTGGCGCAGTGGGCGGTAATGTTCGCTTTGTGCTCAGCCTCGGTCTTCGCAAAATAAGTTACGTTGTCGTCGCCGCTCAAGAAATAAAGGTAATCCTCCTGGGCTGGATCGGCCGCAGCATTCAGTGCCGCGAGACCAGGCGAAGCAATGGGCCCAGGCGGCAACCCCTTGTGAATGCGCGTATTGTACGGTGAATTAAGCGTGTGTGAGCGAGCAACACCGGCCTTATCGGCGGCATAATGATAGGTCACGTCTGACCCGAGTGGCATATCCTTTTTCAGACGGTTATAAAACACGCTAGCAATCCGCCGCATATCCTCACAGGTCGCTTTACCCGGGCAGCCAATTGACTCGCGCTGAACAATCGAAGCCAGCGTCAAGCCCTGATACAGCGACAGCCCTCGCGCCGCAAATTTTTTCTCGAGATTATTCTCAGCCACCACCCGGTCTAGCTCGCTGATGGCCCGCTGCAAGGCTTGCTGGGCGGTGGCGTCTGACGGCAAAAAATACGTATCACCATAAATATAGCCCTCGAGATCGGCGGTCGCTGGCTTGCTTTTCATGACCGCACCGGTATACGTAGCGGCGAAGGCGGCTGTAATTTGCTCATCGCTGTAGCCAGCCCGCTTGAGGGCGCTGGCAGCATCGGTCTTTTGAGTAGCGGGCGTTGAGGTCTTATCACGCAGCGTTGCCCCTGGATAAAATAGTACCGAACGCCGATCCGGTTTGCCACCGAGTAAATGCTTAAGCACCGACGCCACATCTTGATCTTGTGTAAAGCTGTACACGCCCTTGTTGAAGGTGCCGGTAACGTTATTTAACTTGAGGTAAATCGTCATGGCAAAGGCGCTGCGAATAATTTTTTTATCTTCAAGTTTTTTGGCGATAACCTGTGCCGTGTCGCCACTGGCGATTTCGACATTAATTTTTTGCCGCGCCCCGGCGTTGACCGGACGAAGCATTTGTTTGTACCAAATGACGCTGCCAAGTATCACCACACCCGCCACCGCGACAACTGCCGATACGATAATGAGCCACAACCGCCGTTTTTTGATCTTCATTTTCTTCATCCGTGCACCTCCAAATAATCTTGCAAAATAATACTCGCTGCCTCGGCATCGATGTCGCCTTTATCTTTGATCTTGCCAGCTAGGCGCTGTTCGGCCTGAACGCTGGTTAGCGACTCATCCTGATAAGCGATCTCGGCATCAATGTCCAGCTGACCCAACCGCCTAACAAAATCGACCACGAACTCTGTTTGTTGTGTTGGCTCACCAGACTGATTGCGCGGATAGCCGACCACTACCAGCGAGATATCGTGCCGCAACATGATCTCTGCCAGCTCCTTCATGACCCGCTCGTCATTAGCCACCCAGCCAAACGGTACCGCGATCCGCACCTGTGAATCGGCCATAGCTAAACCAATCCGCTTCTCGCCCACATCTAGCGCTAGAAAGTTTTTAGCTTTCATTGAGCTTAAATTCGATGCTTATTCGTTTGGTATCATTTGGTACGGTGCGCACCCAGAACGGAGAGAATTTCACATCAACATTTTCGATACCTTTGATGGCTTCGAGCGCCGACTGAATGTCGCCATAACTTTTACCGCGTGACTGCTCTTTGACCTTTTCTTCATCAATGGTTGGACCGACGACGGCATTGGCGGTGATATGAGCGATGAAGTTACCGCCCCGGCCACTGAACTGCGCAAACTGCGCGCTATCAACACCATCTTTATAGATCTTTTGCGACTGCTTGCCCTCTAGCTCCTTGTTGGCGGTCGCCTTGAGGTAGGTGCTTAGCTCTGATTTTTCGATACCAACCATTGAGGCAGTCACCACCGTTTTGAGTGTCACCGCGCCGGTCGCTTCACTGTCAACAGCAACACTTGGAGTTGGCGTGCTACGCTGCTCCTGGTAGCTTTCTTTAATAATGGTGGTTGATCCGCCAAATGACTGCTCGACCTTAGCGCGAAGAGAGTCGGCCTTTTTTTCGTTCAATAAATCACTGGCGCGCTTAACGTCATCACCACTGACCACCGTCACCTCACGACTGCTGCCCCCTGAGGTTTCGCCAACGAGGGCAGCGCTGACCCCTGATGGCATTCCCGATACTGAGCCGCTTTCACCGTTATATTCCGCCCCGATATTGGCAGCTGTCACCATGACCGTTGAGCCTGAGGCATTGGAGCGACTAAACGTCACCGCGCTATCGGTCGTAAAGGTCATCCCACCGCTTGTACGAATCGAGGTACCGGCCGGAACAGTCTTATCCAGCAGGCTGATCGAGTCGGTAGCGATACGCAACTTGCCCTTGGCACGCTCACCGACTTTCTTCTTTCCAGTCGCCGAAAACTCAACGGATAGTTCTACTTTTTGCTCCTGCTGGCGCGCTTTAATCACGTCAGCGGTCGGGTCAGTCACCCCGTCAGCCCTGAGTGCTACTTTCTTATTTACCGTCACCGCTGTTGTCTTAGCTGTGATAATCACTCGCGCGTGCGGCGCAAACCAAATCGCCCATACCAAAAACCCGATGAATAGCAGCGCGGCACCGCCGATTAGTAAGAACTTTTTACGAAATAGATTAAAGTTCGGAACTTTTGGTGCTGTCTTGCTCTTGTTAGCGTTATCCGCCGGCTTCGGCGCTTCGTCGTCCTGTTTTTTGGATGAATCAGCGATGGCCGAATCAATCGCCCTATCTGTTTCATTAACAGGTTGCGCGCTCTTTTCTAGCTCGCCGACTGGCAGCTCGCGCCCATCGATAATATCATTTTCGTCGTCCACCTTCAGTACCGGCACCTCGGCCATTTCTGGCTTGCTCTGGAGCGTCTTGGCTACCGGAATTTTGGCCGCCGCCGCTAGGCCAGACAGAATCGTATCACCGGTAATCAGCACGACTCGCTTATCAACCGACGCGGCCGTCCGAGCGATAAGCCGCATATTAACAGCACTACGCAGCACGCCAACTCGCTTGGGTGGCACCAGTGCGATAATCCGTTCCTTCGACGCCTTTATCTTGCCAACAATGGCAGTGATATCATCTTCGACGTCAATGTAAATAACATCTTTATTCATCTATATTTTGAGTAATCGGTTAACTTTATCCATCAAGCCATGAGCGTCTTGATTACTTACCATTGTATCATACCCAACCCGCAGCAGGCCCATCACCGTGATAAACGTATGATCCGTGATATCGCCGGTTGTATCAGTGATACCGATGACATCAGAGGGTTTGATATGCTGAATGGTTGGCTTTTTCGTAAATGGTAGTTCCTTGTACCACGGCTGATTAGCCAGTGCATCAACGAGCTGCTGCAAGCTCGCGCCACCGCCACACAGCAAAATTCGGTTCGGTAAATGATCGACGCTGTCAAAATCACCGAGCGCCAGCTCAACGCCCGACAGCCACACCTCAAGCGTCTTATCAATCGCCCCGTCAAGTTTGCGCTTGAGGGTTGGCTTGATATACTCCTTTTCCGTATTCACCTTCAGCTTTTCCGCTTCTTTGTAGCCGAGATCCAGGTCCGTCGCAATCATCCGCGTAAAGCTCCGCCCACCGATGCCGAACATCTTGGTGCCCTCAACGCCGCCGTCATTGACGACCGCGATATCAGTCGTGCCGCCACCGCAGTCGATCAAGATCGCCGTGAAATTAGAATTCGCATCTGTACCGAGCACACTCCGGCTGACTGCAAATGGCTCGGCCGCCACGGCGATTAGCTCCAGCGCTAACTCGTCGGCCACCTTTTCCAGCGCCCCGATATGCACCATTGGTGCAAATGCCGTATAAATCTGTACCGCGACGTCCCGCCCCTGAAAACCGATCGGGTTTGACACCTTGTAGCCATCAATATGAATGCTGACCAGTGCTGAATTAACCAGCTTTACCTCGACGTCCTCGTTGCCAGTTTCCAGCGCAATCTGCGCCTGCGCCTTGCCCTGTGCTCGTTCCTGCACCTTCTCGATGATGAATTCCATCTCAGCAACGTCCAGCGGCTTATCAGGTTGTGGTCGGCGATAGCGAATGGTGTTGGTCACACCCTTGACCAGCTCACCGGCAATACCGATGATCACCCGCTTGGCCTGAACACCGGCCTTATCCTCAGCCTCGGTCAGTGCCGCCTCACAATTGGTCACCACACCAGCGATATCAGCGATCGCGCCCTGGTGCATGTCGCCCAGATTCTGCTGCGCCCGACCAACTCCGATGATCTCGATATCATCATCCTTGATCTCGGCGATCAGCGCCTTAATATACTCCGTACCGATGTCGAGACCGACCAGGTACTGGTGTTCATCTTTGTCTGTCTTCTTGAAAAGCCTATCTAACACCATAGTCTTTATGATTATATACCATTTGGGTGTGGATTGGCTAGTTTTGACAAAATATTATTTAATTGTATAATACATATTATGTATTCTGCATTCCGTCATGATGGTGACACTTTATCATACACTGCGTCACGCAAACTATCCGCCGAGCAGCGTGATACCTTAAAACGTGAAATTATCGGATTACATGCTGATACTGTTAACGATACCTGTACACCCAGTGCCGTACGCATCACAGGCACATATCGCGAAAAGGATACGATACTGCACCTAGCTGCTCTGAGAGAACTTATCGCCAGCGGCCTAGCCTTTGCCGCTGACCTTGAGCTACGGGAAGGTCAATTCGGAAGACGGCTCGTTCGGCCAAAGCATACACCAACCTGGACAGGCCTCCTTAGTAATGAAGATATCGTGGCCGCCCTTGGCGAAGTCGACTCCATCCGCACAAGCGAATACTATACAAACCCCACACGTAAGGTTAGTGACAACACCATGTGGCAGTTGCTTGATGAAATCCCCACGATAGAGAAAGATCGTCTTACTCGTTTTTGTAGTGAATTTTTTGAACCAGCTGTTGGGTTTGGAATGACCGATGTGGTCGCGATTGATGCTATATATAAAAAGACGCGGTCAAAATCCACCTCAAAACCACGCACCAAAGAGCGATATGTACTGCGCAATAGTAAAATTCTAGGGGAAGTCGGACAGCAAGCAATCAAAGATACCCTCACCGTTGTCGTAAACCCGTATACCGGTGTAGTTGATGCCCAGACAATAATTAGTCCATCAACGACGCACGGACACCTTCTCCAGACTAATCCAGACACAATAACTGATCGCGCAGTTCAAGCCTGCAAACGGCTCAGCGAGACAATTCGTACAGACAACGACCCGTTTGCTATATTGGAGCAGCTTGATAGATAACGCCTTTAGCCCACGATATCCTACCTCTATACAAAACTACAATCAAGAAGCGTCTGCAGCGCCCTCACTAAGAACAGCCTTAATCCGCCGAATCCCAGCAGCACTCGCCTCTTCTTTAGTGATGGTGAAGCGCTTACCGCCCTCAGCCAAGACGCCAGTGTGTTCGACGTGTGGGCCGCCGCAAACTTCGAAACTAACGACATTATCGCCCTCGCCGATAGAATAAACTTTCACTTCATCACCGTAGCGCTCGCCAAAGGCGCCGATTGCGCCCATATTCAGCGCCTCGTCAGTCGGATAGACGGCAAAGCTGACTGGTAAATCAGCGTCGATCCAAGCATTGACTTGATCTTCTACTGCCTGTTTTTCCTCTGGCGTCAATTTATCGTGATTGAAATCAAAGCGTAGGCGCTCAGCAGTGATATTGCTGCCGTGCTGTTGCAAATCCGGCGCATCGAGGACTTTGCGTAGCGCTGCTCCCAACAGGTGCGTTGCTGTGTGGTATTTCAGATGAATCGGATCATGGCCCTCCAGACCGCCGCTAAATTGCCCCTTGCGCGCTGTCTTGGAACGTTGGCGCTGCTCGGCCATTCTCGCATCAAATTCGGCGCGCCAATTATCAGAAAGCTTGATGCCTTGTTTATACGCCTCCTCAGTGCTCAGCTCCACCGGAAAACCAAAGGTATCGTACAGTGTAAATAGTTCTTCGCCAGTCAAACCATCGTCGATATACTGCTGCATTTGCCTGAGACCTTTACGCAGCGTCTGGCGGAAAGCTTTTTCCTCTTTGACCAACACAGCGATGATATTCTCACGGTTCTCCTTAACTTCTGGGAAGTCCGCTTCATACAAGTCAGCGATCACCGGCACGACTTCCTCCAGGAAATTCTGCTCAATCCCCAGATCGAAACTATAGCGAATCGCCCGACGCAGTAAGCGGCGCATCACGTAGCCCTGTTCCTTGTTGCTCGGCACGCAACCGTCGACCGCCATAAAGGTAGCGGCCCGCAGATGATCAGCGATCACTCGCATACTTTCGGTATGTGACGCGTAGTTTTTGCCACTCAAAGCCTGCAATTTCTCAACAATCGGCCACAGTAAACTAATCTTGAAAACGTCGGGGTCATTATTCACGGCCGCCGCAATTCGCTCCAGGCCTGAGCCATGATCAATGTTTGGCTTTTCTAGTAGCTTAAACACGCCGTCCGCCACCTTTTTGTAGGCCATAAAGACATTGTTGCCGATCTCCATAAAACGGCCGCAGTCGCAGTTTGGATGACAATGCTCACCAAACTTTGGATCATGCTCAATGAAGTCAAACTCATAAAACATCTCGCTATCCGGCCCACACGGATCACCAATCGGCGTAGTTTCTGGCCCACCGTTACGGCTCCACCAGTTTTTACTGCCATCATAGAAGAAAATCCGCTCGCCTAGGCGAATGCCACGCGCTGCACCTTGCTCCTCACTACCAATGTCGGCCAGTCCCGCCTCAATGCCTTTTTCGGCAAACTTCTGCTGCCATAACCCGGCCGCTTCAGTATCCTTGGCGATATTATATTCTGGCGCACCGATGAAACATGTCACGTATAGCCGCTGCGGATCGAGCCCAATCTCTTCGGTCAAAAACGTCCATATCCAGTCGATCTGCTCTTTCTTGAAATAATCGCCCAAACTCCAGTTACCGAGCATTTCAAAAAACGTCGTGTGGCGGTTATCACCGATATCATCAATGTCTTGGGCCCGCAAGCACGTCTGTGAATCAGCGATTCGCTTACCCTCAGGGTGTGGCTCACCCAGCAGGTACGGGATCATTGGCTGCATGCCCGCACCAGTGAAGAGCGTGGTCGGATCGTCGGTTAGAATCAGCGGCGCGCGCCTAATGACTGCATGAGCCTGTTTGCTGTAAAAGTCGAGATATTTGAGGCGAATTTCTTGAGCGTTCATAGGAGCAATTATAGCACAAGTCTCCTCAGATACTCTGGATCTTTATGAGCGTTTTTTCCGCATCAGCAGCACTGCACCGCTGATGATGGCCGCGACCCCAGCCCCGATGGCTACCAGCAAACTCGTACCGGTATCGGCTAGTTGACTGCCTGCTCGGCCTTGCGAAGCGCCCGGCTGCCCTGGTTGACTCGGCTGACCCGGTTGGTTAGGAGCACCTGGATTACCCGGCGCTGTTGGCACAGCGTTCCACTTAGCGTATAGCGTGAAGTTAGAATTTGGCATCGTATGGACGTTAAAGTCCCACTGCATCAGATAAGTTGGATCAGCGTACCACCCAGCAAAGGTATAGCCAGCCCGCGTCGGATCAGCCGGCCGCACCGCCTTGGCAGTGTAGGCGACCGTTTGAGATGGTACCGGTGAGCCTGAGCCGGTATCAAACGTCAGCGTGTAGGTCGGGCACTGCTTGGCATCGCCATTGATCGTCCAGCCGTGACCACCGTCGGCCACTGCCTTTTGCAGTGCTGCATGCGCCGCCTCCGCCGTACAATATTTCAGGCCAGCCGCACCCAGCGTCACTGGTGACTTGAGTACTGCATTATTCCAGGCAGCCAGTGTTGCGTCGTAATTTTGCACCGATAGCGCCGTATTATCAAGCATATTCGCCCCACCAGCATACGGATTACCCGTAACGTCCTGCAGCGAGGTCAGTTGCCAGCCAGCCAGCGACTGGTTGAATGCCCGCGCATTAGCCAACATCCGCACCATAGCATGTGCTTTCGTCATGTTCCACAGCCCGATCGGCTGATTGAACGAATTTGCCCACTCGAACATACTATCAGCGTATTCAAGTTTTGCAGTATTCCAGCTGGCAATTGACGAACTGCCGCCGTTATTGAACGCCCCTGCATACGCAAACATATGGCCAGCGCTCGTCACATTTCCCATGTTCCACGAACCGATGTTTTGGTTAAACTGTCCGGCGCCATGGAACATATTAGCGGTTGTCGTCACATTTGATGTATTCCATTGCCAGTTGGCACCCTCACCCTTGAGCGAGTGAGCCGTGTCGAACATGCTCTGTAAGCTCGTTACGTTCGTGAGATTTGGCACGTCAGTCGCCTTGACGTCCATATTCTCAGCGCCCCGAAACGCCGAGTCCATGCTGCGCCACGCGCCCGTTCCCCACTGGTCAACTGACATGATTTTCAAACGATCACCGGCATTATTTACATAAATCTGCGGGAATGTACCACCGATACGAATTGTGTGACGACCCTCGTCGCTGTATGTACAGGTATGACTGCCTGTTACGCCCACAGCGTCAGGAATACCGTCATTGTTACAGTCGACCGTATAATTATATCCCCCGCCCGTCACCGGTATGGTAAATTGATCGGTGTTTGATACGCCCGGTTTCGTGGTGTCAATCGTCATGACAAAATCAGTATTGTTAATTGGATCAGCTTTCGCTGGCTGCGTCATCGCCAGTAGCGTCAGACCGCTAACACCGAGCGTGATAACCCCCGCCGTTAGCATCGGCAGCAAGCGCCCGCGTTGTTGTAAATATTTCATAAACTCCCTATTATGTTCATGTTACTTCGTTGTGCTATTACCCCAAATAATACGCGATTAGGCCCTCCATTGTCAAGAAAATCCCGCCCTCATCGCGGGCGGGAAATGTCTCAGTGTTATCACGTCGTATTATTCAGCACCTGACTCGTCAGTATCTGACTGAACTGGCTCCTCTTTTGGCTGGTTTTTACGAAGCTTCTCTGGATTGCGGATGGCTTTGTGCCTATCAGCAGCTGGTTCTTTGACCCACTTTGGTAGTGTGACGCCAGCTTCTTTCAATAACTTAACAACTCGCGGTGTTGGCTGAGCGCCATTATCTAGATATTTCTGTGCCGACTCAACCTGAATATTTGCTGCTTTAGTGTGTGGATTGTAGCTGCCGACATACGCGACCACGCGACCGCTTGATGGATGGCGCTGCGCCTCTTGTACTGCCAGGCGGTACACCGGATAACCCTTGCGACCCAACCGTTGCAAACGAATTGCTAGCATGTGTGATTTCTTCCTTTTCTTACAACTCTTTGATTAATGTATTACTCCTAGAGAGTGTAC
>CAUUSE010000005.1:0-31082 GCA_963547725.1 uncultured Candidatus Saccharibacteria bacterium
GCGCTTCATTGACGTTGAAGAGGTGAGAGGTTCGAATCCTCTATTGCCCACCATTATTGCATACAACCCTCGCAGTGCGGAGGGTTTTTAGTTTTTTCTATTTTACACATTTTTATATACTTTTCCACTAGTATTTTTTATAGCGATATGTCAATATATTGATATGATTTGTATAAATTGTTTTCACGATAAAACTACTACAAAAAACTCCCGCAAGCACACGAAACACCCCAGCGTCTGGCGGCGACGGGCCTGTCCAGAATGTGGCGCAGTCTTTACGACATACGAACAGGCTACGCTAGACGGGCGCATGGTGCTAACACACGACGGGTCAACCACCCCTTTCAATTTAGGAAAGCTCATCATAAGCATTAGCCGTAGCTTTCAACATAATAAGCATGCTGCAGCACATGATAGCTACTTCCTTGCACAAACTGTGCAGCAACAGATTATCAAGCAAGGTAAGCCGCTATCTACACAAATCATCACTCAAATAACACACATGATTCTCCAACGCTACGATCCAATAGCGGCACTCCAGTATGCCGCTCAGCACCGCCTCATCACTTCTCGACGACGCGGCGGGAGGTCTTCGACCGTTTACGTGCAGCCGCCCTCTGGCGAGCGTTAATCGCCGCTGTGGCTTTTTCGGTGACGTCAAACTTATCGAGATATCGCCCGACTAACAGGCGAGTCTGCGCGGCAAACGCCGCAGCAGAGCTATAGACAATAGACGTCACTGGCATCAGCACCCACTGTAAAAGCATCCAGACACTTCGACGTCGCGTGTAGCGAACTGGACGCGGTGGTAAAATCTTGAAAGCACTAAAAATCGCTATCGCCATACCAATCAACGCAATTTGCTGCAGCGTACTCACCGTATCAGGCAATTGATGCGCGGCGACACTACGAGCTGCCTCGGCATTAACAATAAGCGGCACCCAGCCACCAAAAGCAACTAGAACCGAATTGCAGGCTAACGTCACATTTCCATCAAGTAGCCGCACAAACCGTGAGAAACCAGCCCAAAATGGTACATTACGCTGCTTAGTAAAGACCCGTTCACCAACATACGCAACATCAGATGCCCCATACGCCCAACGACGAAACTGGATAAACTGCGCTTTGAGCGTTTTTATATACGTAGCTGACAATACCGCGTCTTGATAAATCGGTACATGGAGTGGCACGACCCCGTAGTTACCACCAAAATAGAAGTAGCTGCGCCAATACTGGTGGCCGTCTTCGACGATCGTTCGAACACTCCAGAAGTCCATCTCAACGAGCGCATCCATCGGCTGAGCATGTGAAGCAAAATTACGTAGCGAATGAGGGCGCATTGAGCTAATAATATTCCAGAATGAGTTACCCGTCGCGACCACACGCATCGGCGCCGGCACATCCCAAATATTACTAGTAAATAGGCAAACCGGTTGATACGAGTAGTGCTTACGGTCCTCGCGGACGATATATTCGTATGTCAGGTAGTCAAAGTAGGTTTCATGTGGCTTATTATCACAGTCCATCGTCGTGACAATAACATTACCGTACGGAATATGCTGCTTCTCAAGCCACCCCTTCAGCCAGCGCCCGGCATGTGTAATATTGCCACCCTTGCCGATCACCTCATTCGGAATGTCTTTTGGATGCTTGACGATATGAAAGGCGTGAAAATACTTGCCATAGCGTTTTTGCAGTGTCTTGGCGGTCGTGTCGATATCCTTACCGCCTCGCTCTTCATACGCAAATACCATAATCATACGCTTTTTATCATACGTAGTAGCGATTACTGCTTGAATGGCTGGTTCGATTACCTCAATGCTCTCATTATAGGCTGGCATGATGACTGCATTATAAATTTCAGATGGTTTCGGGAAAAACCCTGGCTGTGCAGAAGCAATGAGACGTAAGTTTTCTTTGTGCTCTGCAAAGCCGACCTCCTTCTGTCGCTGGTCACGAATACGTGCATATACCGCCTGCGGATCTTCGAGATCTTCAAGACGCGCATGCCAATTGATCAGACACGCCTTATCCATCCTGGCACGGCCAGCGACCATATGATAGGTAATGCCAACCACGCGCACCATCATCGACAGGATGATAATAAGCAGATAGAGTGACGCAAGCAGTGGGCTAAAAATTGACAATATGACAAGAAGAATAATTGCACCATAGCTCAACAGACCCGGCAGAATCTCTAGAAATCGATAGAGCGGCTTTCGTTTACCAAGTGGTATTTCTATATCCATAATTCTACACCACCGACGCGATTACGATTATTGAGTAAGCAAACAGTGCTAGTATAACTGATATAGCGATTGTGAGCCAAAGAAGTGCCAGTGCTAAGTCTCGACGCTGTACCACAGCAAGCTTAGCGCTCAATATGATGTGCCCAACCGTAATCATAAGCTGCAACACGCCATACGTCCAAAGCGAATACCAGTGACCACGATAAAGCCCCGTCACACTAAATGCACTATGCTGAACAATAACTTGGGTTTCTTTAGGCTTGATAGTAACAGCAAAGGAGATAATAATTATTGACGCTAGTAAGATATTAACAATAACAAGACCAAGTAGCCAGCGGTCTTTCATTATCTGTCGTAATGTGTTTGTAATATGGTTCTTCATGCTGTTCTGGAGCCGCTGACCGGATTCGAACCGGTGACCTACGCTTTACGAAAGCGCCGCTCTACCAACTGAGCTACAGCGGCATGTCTCCCCAAGAATTATAGCAGATGAGTGAGGCTTTCGCAAAGATGATGACGAGCAGGCCGGAGGCTATTTCTACTCACCAGACTTTTGTTCGGCTGGCTGATCAAGATGAACGTAATAGGTAACTTTCTTGTCATTGATCAACTTATCAAAATTAGCTTTAAATGTCGTCAATGGAATCTTGAGGTATGAGTAGGTGATTGAACCGTTATCCCGTGAGCGTGGCTGAACAAAGTAGTAGCCATCGCCACCGAGCGGCTTAATAACCCCAGAAATCGTACCATCTGCAGTTTTAATCGCCGCCTCGGTCAAGCCACCGTCTTTGTTGGTCTTCGGAACAACAGTCTCTGGCATTACTTGTACTCGTTCGCCTAACGCCGCCGCGACATCGGTCAACGATTTACCGGCCTTGAGCTGTGCTTCAACTTCCTTAACAAGGTTGGCCGCCGCTTCATCAACGGCAAACGATACTTCCCAGCGCAGCAGCGATGCCCTAATGCCATCACGCGCCTCATCAAGCGACCAGCCAATCATATCTTTTACCGCCGAACGGTAGGCTTCTTTTGACAGGCCGGCATCCTTTTGTTGGCGGTCCATCTCTTCATCAACTTTTCGATCATCAACTGATATACCCCTTTCTCTCGCTAGCTTACGCACATATGCATCCTGCACCGCTTGGTTCATGGCCCGCTGCCGCTGAAAAGCGACTTTATCACCAGCCTGATCTTGACCCTGAGTCTTAAGCACCGCCATATTACCGCGGTTATATAGTAAATAATCACTATAGCGCACAAATTCCCCTTCAACTGAACCGGCCGGTAGCGGCAAAATTTTGGTAATACGATATGCTAAATCGCTTGTGTCCTTCCAGACATAGAGTTGCAGATACAATAGGACAATCACCGTCACGAGTCCAGCAATACTAATAAATACCGTGTTCCAGACTAGTTTATGTTTGGAGTATTGTATCGGGTATTTGTGTTTGCGCCCACCAGCCAGCACCTTTTCGCGATGCTCCGCGACCGTATCATTGGTAATCCGTGACGGCAGTGAGCGTTTGTCCTTTTTCTTAACCTTCGTTGTCTTCTTTAGCATGATCACTCCTTTCAGCAGCGAGGTCCACCGCATCTTGCAGCTTATTATAAATCTTATCTGGGTGCTCGACATTTTTAATGACAAGGTCCCCGACAAACGTCTGAATAACTATTGTACCAAATTTGAACATTTCGCCCGTAAAACCAGGCACGACATAACTGATATTCTGGACTTTCGCTAGTTTAAGTTCAATTACATCCTTACCAAAAAAACCATGCTGTGTTATCTGGCGAAGTCGCTGATTTGTCACAATGTAATATGTATAAAACCACATTAAAAAATGATAACCAAACAGAACGAGTCCAAAGATGAAGCTGCCGAGAAATACCCATAAAAGATTGAGATTATCCTGCCAAATAAGATACGGCAGCGCGCCAATCGTCATCGGGATGAGTAATAGATAAAAACCCTTACGCATAGCAATAATATGCCGGCGAAACACAAACAGCAACTCCTCGCCATCGCGCTGGCCATCAAATGATTTATCTGATTTGGCTTTCTTCGTCATAATTCTTTGGTACCCCGGGCAGGAGTCGAACCTACAACCTTATCCTTAGGACGGATCTGCTCTATCCAGTTGAGCTACCGAGGCACACATAAAAACCACCCGTGTTAATTATAACACGGGTGGTCGTCGGTCGCGACAATGCTACCGAGTAAACTTTTCGTTTAACGTCGCATAATCCATCAACTCTTCGGGTTTAAACCAGTGGGCGACTTCTTGCGCCGCCTCGTCAGGATCACCCGATGCGTGAATCAAGTTCGGCACACCCTTCTGGCACTCGTTAGCGTAGCCAAAGCTAACATGCGAATAGTCACCACGAATCGTACCCATGTCGGCAGATTTCGGCTCGGTTGGGCCGACAATTTTGCGCACTACGGCGACCGCTTCGACTCCCTCGAGAACCATAGCGATAACTGGCCCGTCCATCATCATATCAAGCGTCATGTCAAAAATTTCTTCACCACGACGGGTCACCATCTTGCCAATCGTTTCGTAGTGCGCAAAGTAGTGCTCACGACCCGGAGCAACCATCTTGACACCGATAATCTTGAGGCCAACACGCTCAAACCGCTGCAGGATTTCGCCGACGATCCCCCGCTGTACCGCATCAGGCTTGAACACAATCAGTGTTCGTTCAATGCCACACATATTCTTCTTTTTTGACTCAGCCATACGCCTCCTTCGTGTATTATTTTCTTCATCATAGCAAAAAGTATTCATTTGATAAACGGTATAGATGTTGTTAAAATTAACCTATGTATTTCTCCGAAGCATTAGCAGATTTCCTGGAACACCTAGAAGTTGAGGGTGGACGCAGTCCTCGCACCATTGAGAACTACAAACTATACCTTGAACGCTTCATTGATTTTGCTGGTGATATTGATGTTGCAAAAATAACATCAGAGACAATTCGTAAATATCGCCTCTGGTTAAACCGTTATAAAAATAGCAACACCGGTGAAGAATTGTTGTTAATTACACAAAACTATCACTTGATCGCCCTGCGTGGATTATTGACGTATTTATCACAACGAGACATCTCATCACTGGCAGCCGACAAGATTACCCTACCAAAAACCGTTCGCAAACAAGTCACATTTCTTCACTACGACGAGGTGGTACGACTAATTGAGCAGATCCCGCTGGACAATGAACCGGGCCTTCGCGACCGAGCAATCATTGAGCTTTTGTTTTCGAGCGGACTGCGCGTGTCGGAGCTTGTTAACTTGAATCGTGACCACATCAATCTCGCTCGACGCGAGTTTATGGTGCGCGGTAAGGGCCAGAAAGATCGGCCCGTATTCGTTTCAATGTCTGCTGCCGAGCACGTCAAAAATTACCTTGATGCGCGAAGTGACAGCTTGCCGGCTCTATTCATCAGCTATAGCAGGCGCCTAGCAAAGCCATCAGTTTCTGGCGATTATCGTCGGCTGAGTGCTCGCTCGATCCAGCGGATGGTATCGCACTATGCCCGGCTTGCTGGCATCACCAAACACGTTAGCCCGCACACTATGCGCCATAGCTTTGCAACCGACCTTCTGATGAATGGAGCAGACCTGCGGGCGGTACAATCAATGCTTGGCCACAGCAATATTGCCACGACTCAGATTTACACACACGTCACCGACCAGCACCTCAAAGATGTCCACGAGCGCTTTCACAGTGACACCAGATAGGTTCATGCTACGGTCGACAATTACCCGGTGTCACACTACCCTCGGTCACCGAAAAGTCTTTACAGAGGCTATTCTCAAGATCAATAGCATTTTCAGGATACGGGAAGTCGTCACCTATCTGAAGGCGCGCCTCAACCCGCCGAAATACATTACTAGCACGACCAGTTGCATCAACCGCTGGCTGAACACCATCAAATTTAACCGGTTCTGCACCATTATATAGGGCAATTCGCACGTGTGACATGCGATATAGCGGCGTCAGACGCAAGAATGAATTAACGCTGGCGGCAGCCGTAACAGGTGATATATCAATTGTGACTCGGCACGAATAACCACTATTCGCAAAATCCGGAGAACAGCTCACCGGTGTCGGAGCATTATTAAATTGCCCACCACCGCCCGCTCGCGGTAGATTAATTGCCGATACACCTCCGTTCGTCGGCCCGGGGACACTCAGCGTTCGTGGATAGAGGAACATCGTCGCAACGCGAGAGCTATCAAGACTAGCAAGGTCGAATGTATCGCCTGGAAAAATCATCTGAGTGCGCAGTAGCGCGGGTGCAGGACGAGACGGCGACTCATCCCAGTCACTGTATGCCGGCAGCGAAGTTGATACGGAGGCAGCATTTTTTACTCGTCCAGCAGCCACGTTGCCGTTCGCGTCCTCTTTAGTAAACCACTCGAGGACAATTTTATTAAATTCAGATTTGGCTTTCAGCGGCACCAAACGAGATGATCCTTCGGGTATGCTAACCAGGAAATCTTCCGTGTCCATCGTGATGTTGACGCAGGTATAGGCTTGGTTGAACTCTTTACCATCCCCTGAGCGACGTGACTGAATCAGCGTCTCGTTAGCGGCCACATTACCGGCAACGCCCGCACGTGCGACCACTTTACAGTCATCAGGCAGTCGTAACTGTTCGCAAGCCTTGCCACCGTTATCTCCTTTTTGACAGGCACGCACGACTCGCTTGGCGTCTTCAACACCGGACAGGGCTGCATCATACGCACTTTGTGACAGCTCATTGTTCAGGGCCTGTCGCTGATCAACCATTATGAGCCGCATGAAGCCGAGCATCAAAACCGTTAGTAACAGTGTCGCAAAGATCACTGCAAATAACGACACCGCACCTGATTGATTATTTCTCGCTATTTTATCCATTTGTCCTCACAATCATCTCAAAACTATTTATCGCGCAAAAGTCGAGATTCTCACTGTTATCCGCCGGTGGCTTACAGGTGCCATTAGCGGTGTTAACTGCCTCAAGCTGACTGGTTCCAAGGACAAATTCCAAACGATACAGACTGTCTGCCCCGCTATCACCCGCCACTCGCGCTGCTTTCATTTGATGAATTGCCAGCACCACATCATTCGACCCGGCTGGCTTGAGAAGATGTGTCACTTTATCCGTCGCGACTGTTGACATGTACGCCCCCGTTGTTTCATTTTTCTGGCACAGCATACCATCTGGGTCAATCACTCGAGCAAAATTAATCGGACGACCAGAATGCGGCCCACCAACTTCGGTAATAATACCCGCACCGGCCTTCACTTCTCCAGAGACAACCTTTGGCACATTCCAGACATATGAATAGTCACCGAGGCAGAGTCGGCCGCTCCGATCAGCACCACCCGCCTGCACCATGACAACGGCCGAATTAGCATTACCACTTATCTTGCCAGCATTAGCCTGCAAAAAGTCACGCCGCAAGCTATCGCTAATTTCGCGGCCGGACTGATTGATACTTTTGAGCGTGAGGCCTCGATTATACAGCTTGCCGGCCTGGATTGCTATCGTAGCAATCGCCAGTAGCAACACCGACACGAATGCCATCGCCAGCATCAGCTCAACCAAGGTAAACCCATATCGTCTATACCGCCGTGTCATACATCCTCACAATCGTCCCCGTGGTCATCGGCCGGTCGGTCCCCACACTCATCCAGCAGGCCTGAATGTACGCATCATAGGCGCGGCCGCCTTCAACACGTACCAGCTGAATTGAAATGCCCTGAGAAATTGGATTTCGAGCAGTTGAAATCTTGGCATATGTCGGCGATAATTCATACTTATTGGTAATCAACTGAAAGGTATTTTTGCTGGGCGCTAGTGCAAATCCCCCACTCGGCATTGCCTCTGGACATCGATTAACATTCAATAGCGAATTAGCGTGGTCAATGGTCCGACCTTTCATTGCGCCCCAGAGGGTAGCAAATGAGCTGCCGGCCTGAGATGACTTGTCGTGAATGTAGCGCAGCATTTCTGCTTGACTATCAATCTGTTGCCGCACAAGCGTCAACTCTAATGATCGCTGCGCCATAGCAATACCGCTGTTCATGAGTGCCATGATACCGATCGCCAGCATGCTAAACATCGCTACCGCCATTACCACTTCAATGATCGTGTCGCCCCGCGCGCTATGCCGTCGCTTCATTATCGCACCCCTTTGTCGCATGACCAACCGTCACTGCCTCACTCGAGCCGGCCTTTGCCCCCAGAAAGACTGACAGCCTCTGGCCAACTGACCAGCCAGTATCATAGATACAAAACTCTCGCTGCCGCAGCTGTAAATCGGCCGTATACATACCGCCATTCGGCTGCATATTGCGAATAAAATTATCAATATTAGCCGGTGAATACGGCGCGTCATTCGTGCGTACGATAACCTGCCCACTATCTGGATCGCGGTATATTAATAAAGCTAGCTCTCTACCAATGGTATTAGTTGCCGTGAGCGAGCGTACCTGCGCACCCCAGCCAACTGTATAGGTACTTGCCTCACTTTCACTATAGCTATACGTCCACACTCCCGAGCGTTTCAGAGCGTACAGCGGATAGGCGGTAAATGAACGTGCCTCGGAATTCGTCGACTTGACATAGCGACCAACGACAACGCAATTCGACTGGCCCCGAGCTCCGTCGTTTGTTGCACCCTTAACAGGACATGTGTCGCGATCGCCCCGATCATTCTCGATACTAATCACTCGGCTATACTGATCACGAATAAAGCCGGCGAACGATTGAACAGCGTCATGATATTGTTGTTGGCGCAGTGCAGCACTCACGCCAGCTAACAAGCCAACGGTCAATAGGCCAGTGATCGCCAAGAATAACACCACTTCAACGATTGTAAACCCGGATTGCCACCGCTTCATATGCTCATTATTATAGCATAAGCACTATCAAATCACGATAAGCCAGTCCATGATTCTGACGCCGAAAAACCACGAAATAAGAAAGCCAAGGATCAACAACGGCCCAAATGGGATTCGCGCCCCACGCTGCACCGTACCCCGAAGCATCCCCGGTAGTACCAGTAGCGTGCCGAGTAAATTCGCTAAAAAGAGCGCGAGAAATGCTAGCCGCCAATCCATCAAAAAGAGGGCGAGGCCGAGCGTCAGCTTAACATCACCAAACCCTATCCAGCGACCACTCGACACGACGTAGAGCAATGCGTACACGCCACTGAGGATAACAACCGCCGCTGTCAACCCCAGCACCCCACCTGGTAGCTGACCAGTCGCTACGTGAATCCCAGCAAATAGCGCCCCCAACATCACGAACGGCCAATTCGCCACGTCCGGGAGCAAAAACCACCGCTTGTCATACACGAACAGGAACGCTAGATATGATAGCCCCGTCAGCATAATCGCGACCTTCGTTATCACTAGTGGCGCCGTAAACGTTATCATGCCATACCACGTCACTGCGACAAACAACCCGGCCATCACCACTTCAAGCCCCAGCTCCATCCAGCCAATCGACGCCTGGCAGTACCGACAGCGACCTCTAGCGGCCAGCCAGCTCACCACCGGCAACAAATCATACCAGCGTAGCTCGTGCCCACAAGAAAGACACTGCGATCGATCATCCTTGAGAGGCTTAAGTAGCGGCTTCAGACGGCGGAGCTCCAGCATATCAACCGGTTCGCCGGCCTGCTTGTCTTCAACGAGCTGTCGAGCACGGACTCGCCACACCTGAGCACCGATAAAACTTCCCATCACTGCGCCAAAAATCGCTACGCCCACCAGTATTATCACTATCATCATACTGTTAATGGTAACAAGAAATTATGAAAAAAGCAGCCCCCTGATAGCAGGAGGCTGCCAATAACGCGTCGTCTCTGGTTAGTTTTGGTTGTCTTTACAAAACGCACCGCTTCCTTCCAATTGCACCTTGACGGCGAACGAGCGCGGCGAACCACTTTTGGCGACAATATTTTCGCCATCACATTGAGCGCTCGTGGCATAGACCATCTTCTCGGTCGTTGCCGAACCTTGTTGGGCGACGCCAGTTACCACGCTGTAATTATTGCCTGTCTGCGGATCCTTGAATTCACCGTTGCCACGCTTCATATACGAATCAAGGAAACTATTAATCGACCCCGTATCGGTTTTCGGGATACTTCCTTTGTTGTTCGTCGCGTAACTATTCACCTGCGAGACAAACCTGGTCACATCGCTCCGTCGTTGTGTATCGCGCTGACTACGCTGCAGGGCCGGCCATGCCAAGAATACCATCAAGAATATCAGCCCAGCGATTGCCAGCACCAACACGACCTCGATGATTGTGAATCCTTTATTTGCTTTTTGCTGAGCCATGAAGTTGCCCACCTTTCTGTGACTTAACTTTCTCTTGCTATTATACTGTACTGCTTATGGATTGTCTAGAGGCTAATGTCTCCGACCAGATTATAAATTGGAAAGATTATCGCACCCACCATCACGCCGGCCACGACCGCCAAGACCACCATCAGCACCGGTTCAATCGTCGTCGTGATCGCCTTGATCTCTTCATCCAGCTCATCTTCGTAAATCTGCGCACACTTGCCCATCATCTCATCAATCTTACCCGACTGTTCGCCAATCTTGATCATCTGCGGCACCATCGGCAAGATATAGTCCTCATTTTTTAAGGACACCGACAGCGCCTTGCCGCCCTTCACCTTCTCGCTAGCATGCTCAATGCCTTGACGGATAACTGAATTATTGACTGCCCGAGCGGTGATGCGCAGCATGTCCAGCATCGCCACCCCGCTATTGAGAAGCGTTTGACCAGTACGGGTAAAGCGAGCCATGTACAGCTTGCGGAACATGGCGTCAAACACTGGTATGTTCAGCTTGAACGTATCTTTAGCGCGAATACCAGCCTCGGTTTTGAGATACTGCTGAAAGAAATACAAACCGATACCAAGTAAAATCACCAGCGCCCACCAAAACTGCGCCAAAAAACCAGCGACGCTGACCATGGCCTTCGTTGTAAACGGTAGCTCTTTATGTAAGCTACCATACAGTCCTTCGACCTGCGGCACTACCATCACGAGCATGAATACCACCACCGCGATAATCACTAACAGCACAATCGCCGGATAGACCATGGCGCCACGCACTTTGCTAAGCATCGCTGTATCTTTTTCTTGTTGTGACGCGATGCGCTTAAGCGCTTCATCCAACGTTCCTGATACCTCACCGGCCGCCACCAATGCTACATACACATTGTCAAATACTTCTGGATGCTTCTCGAACGCACTTGATAATTGCCGACCGCCTTCGATATCGGAAATTATCTCCTGAATGATACTCTGCATCCGCTTGTTTTGCGTCTGCTCCAGTACCGTATGCATGCTCTGCGCCAGCGGCAACCCCGCACCAATCAACGTCGCTAGTTGCCGCGTAAAGACGATCTTGTCCTTGGACGATATTTTATTTGACAATCGCTGAAAGAAGCCCTCACGCTCATCCTGCAGCTCAATTTTCAGCGGCACGAAACCCTGAGCGCTCAATAGCTTCGCCGCAGCGACCTCGCTCTCAGCCTGCACAACCGACTTGGTAATCTTTTGCGTGGCTGAATCCCTGGCTTCATAGTAATATTTTTTCATGTGCTATCCCCTGATAAGCCGCTCAAACTCCGCTAGATCAACCGCAAACTCACGGGCACTATCATAGGTAATCGTACCGTTTTGTACCAGATTTACCAGCGTCCGATCCATGGTCTGCATACCCTGATCAGCACCCGTCTGAATGACGGCATCCAGCTGATGGCTCTTGCCTTCGCGAATAATGTTACGCACCGCTGGATTAGCAATCATGATCTCGGCCGCCACCACCCGACCGCCACCGATAGACGGCACCAGCCTCTGCGAACAAATTGCCATCAGGATGTTTGATAGCTGCGCCCGGATTTGCGGCTGTTGATGCGGCGGGAAGACGTCGATCATACGGTCAATCGACTGCGCCGCCGAGTTGGTGTGTAGCGTCGCAAACACCAAGTGCCCGGTCTCGGCAATGGTAATCGCCGCCGAGATTGTCTCGAGGTCGCGCATCTCACCGATCAGCACCACGTCTGGGTCTTGGCGCAGGCTTGAACGCAGCGCCGCCGAGAACGAATAAGTGTCATAATGAACCTCACGCTGCACCACCACTGATTTTTTTGACTTATGCGTAAACTCAATCGGGTCTTCGATAGTGATGATGTGTTGCGACTTTTCAGTATTAATTTTGTCGACCAGTGCTGCCAGCGTCGTCGATTTACCAGAGCCAGTCGGCCCCGTCACCAACACCAAACCGCGTGGGAAATCGGCAAATGTATTGACAATTGGCGGCATGCCCAGCTCCTGCGCAGTCTTGATCTCGTTTGGAATTAAACGCAGCGCCGCCGCCAAGTTACCCCTCTCATGAAAGGCATTCACCCGGAATCGTCCTAGTGTACCGAACGCAAACGAAAAGTCAAACTCCTTATCTTTGAGCAAAATTTGCCGCTGATCCTCATCAAGAATCTGAAATACCAGCCGCTCTACCGTCGCCTCATCAAGCGGCTGCGTGCCCGTTGCTGCGACCAATGTTCCGTCAATGCGCAGCATCGGTGGCAGGCCCACTTGAATGTGGAGGTCTGAGGCTCGCTTCTTGACCACCTCTTCGAGTAAAATTTCGATGCGTAATTCTTGATTGTTCATAATCGTCCCCCTTTTCTTTTATGCTGTATCGGCTGCTACCCGATTTACTTCCTCTAATGTCGTCACGCCACTGAGCGCCTTGAGATAACCATCTTGACGCATCGTTATCATGCCTTGCTGAATGGCAAGCCGCTGAATCTCGGCGCTCGTTGCCCGCTTGACAATCAGGTTTTGAACTTCCTCAGTGACGTCCATCACCTCGTACAAACCACATCGTCCTGAGTAACCTTGCGGCGTCTGCGGCATATCGCGGCCCCTGACTAAAGTATAAGCGGCTTGACCAGATAATGGCAAGGCCTTGTAGCCCAAATCCTGCGAAACAGTCGATATGTCAGCCTGGGTTTTTGGCAGGAGGTGGCCAACCGTTGACTGAATGGTCTCCGTTTCAAGTGGTGACGATTGATATGAGTCATATTTTGGTGCCACCCGCCTAACCAGCCGCTGACCAATAATGGTGTTCACGGTACTAGCAATCAAGAACGGTTCAATCCCCATATCCAACAGCCGCGGCAGCACACCCGCCGCCGAATTAGTGTGCAGTGTCGAAAATACCAAGTGTCCGGTCAATGCCGCTTGCACCGCCAAGTTCGCCGTCTCAGTATCGCGGATCTCACCGACCATCACCACGTCGGGATCCTGCCGGAGGATTGACCGTAAGCCCGATGCAAACGTCAGTCCAACATCAGCGTGCACCTGAATCTGATTGACGCCGTCAATCTTGTACTCCACCGGATCCTCCAGCGTCACAATATTGATCGAGTCGTCCTTGATTTCCTTGATCAGCGCATATAGACTAGTCGACTTACCTGAGCCGGTCGGCCCAGACGTCAAAATCATTCCGCTTGGCCGCTTGATGCCTTTTTGGATGGCTCTCAGTGCCCGCCCAGCATACCCCATATCAGTCAGATCAAACGAGTTACCTGTCTTATCAAGCAGACGAATCACCACCTGCTCTCCCCACACCACCGGCGAAATCGCGATACGTAGGTCGACGTCCTTGCCGGCTACATTGACCGCGAACTGGCCATCCTGCGGAATTCGATGCTCATCAATTTTGAGATTTGATAGAATTTTAATACGGCTGACCAGCGCCGGCTCAATACTCTTTGGTAGCTGCATAATTTCCCGCAACACGCCATCAACACGACAGCGAATTTTCAACGCCTTTTCTAATGGCTCAATGTGTACGTCCGAGGCATGGCTCTTTACTGCATACTCTAGGATCGTACTAAGCGCCCGCGATATCGGCGAATCTTGGACGATTGTCACAATGTTCTGCGATGACTCATCCAGTGCTTCGCGCTGCGAGTCTTCCGCTGCCTCATTGACCGATGATAAGTCTGTTCTGTACTGGCCAAGGACATGACGGATGCTTTCTTCGGAGGCCATAAATACCTTGAGCGGTCGCTGGATACGATTTGCTAGGTAGTCAACCGCTTGGACATTATTGGCGTCAATCATCGCCACCGCCAAGCGCCCCTGTACCTCGGCCAGCGGTACCGCCATAAACCGCTCGGCAACATCCTCCGGCAGTAGGTTCAAGATGTGCTGCTCAATCACGCTGCTTGCGAGATTAACATACGGCACACCAGACAATTGCGCCACCGCATGCACCAATAATTCATTCTCCAAAAGGTGCTCCTCGGTCAACAGCGACAGTAACGGCTTACCCGATTCGCTGGCACGTTTTTGCGCCTCCTTAACAACCGACCGCTCAATCAAGCCCTCGCTCGTCAGCAAGCCAATCAATTTTCCCTGCATATCATCCGTCAGTAGCGCCATATCACCTCCGCGCTAACTACCAGTCGCTTTACCAACAATTGCTTCCACCGTTGGGTTAATAGCATCACGATGAAACACTGCCTTATCCGGCTGCTCAATATCTGGACTAATTTTTGATATCGTCTGTACTTCTACACCCGATGATGGTACGCGCAAGAACGGAATACTACTGGCAACGAAATATGCTACCACAACGCCGAGGCTGGCTATCAACACAATCATTGCTATATCGCTCTTCTTCATGGCTTGATCACCTTCTTTCCTAATCCAACTTTTTGCGCCGGCTCAAAATAGGCCTTGCCAGAGATATCCATCGTCATCTTGCCGTCCTCGCTGGCCTGCATCTCGATCTCGGTAATATTGATAACCCGAATTGATTTTTCAAAGCGCGTTAACAGCTCCTTGAGGCTTGATGACGTACCGCTCACTGTCATGGTGAAACTCACCGCCGAGCGGCCATCACCAGCGTCCTCTTGCTCCGCACCCGACTCATTCGCCGTATAGTGGACCGAGATACTTTCTAGTGACAGACCGGCGATACCATTAACGAACTTCTTCTGGATGGACGCACCAAGCGCATCGGCATTCGCACTAGCCGGCAGCGCATCAAGAATCGTCTGCAATGGACTACTGCTATCCTTTAACTTCACTGAGTTAAGTGCTTCATTCGCCTCTAGTGAGCGCACATTATCTTTAAGCGACTCGGCCGCCTTTTTATTATTCTCCAGTGTGTTGATGGTGTCTTGCTTCGCGAGTACAACTGCGCTATGAAACAAAATCTGCCGCACGAGGAAGAACGACACCACAATTGCCACGCCACTCACAAATGCCGCACCCGCCACGAACAGAAACATGGTTTTCTTTGATGAATCAATCTGCTGGCGTTTACGAATGGCGACATCTTTGTTTTCAGGCATTAGTTTTTCTCCTTATTTGAAGCGTCTTTTGGCTTCTTGGCAAATAGGCTCTCTGGTACCCCCAGCCGCGAATCAGTCACATCAACTTTACCGTTTGGCGTCGCAATCACCACTGAGCCACTCGTTTTCGAGAACAATTCTGCCGGATAGGTAAACGTGAACGAGAAGCGCAACACCTTCTTACCGTTGGCATCTTCACCAAAGCTGGCCTCACCCGCCTGCAGATTCTCAGCCAGCGGCTGTTTAACCTCTTGCCCATTTTGTGTTGTCTGCACAGTCGTATTAGTAATCGTCTTCTTAAATATCTCCAGAGCGATATAGCCATTCTCGGCCGACCCCTCAATAGTAATTGTCCGTGACTCTGGTTTGAGCTTTAGCGTCGCAATTTTAATACTATTTGGCGCCACCGGATTGACTGCCGCCATCACGTCAAATAGTCGCGAATCGGCCTGACGCTCACTTGATAGTTTGTTAATTGTCGCCAGCTGATGCTGAATGGTCACTAACTTATCGAGATCTTCGATCGACGTCAGCTCGCGCGTCTTACTCTTAATTGTTCCATCATGCAGCGCCTCCAAGGCTATCTGACCACCAAAGATTAAGCCGAGCGCAACCGCCACTCCGACCGCGATCATGCTGACGGTTATCGACATCGCTGTCACGGTGTTGCGCATCATTTTTGCCCGAAGCAGCTCGCGCTTGACATCGGGAATCAAGTTAATCTCAATCACGACCCACTCCTCCGCTGCGCTAGACCAACAACCGTCGCAAACTCCGAGGCAATTGGTGCTAATTTTTGCTGATCGGCCTGCCCAAGGCTGACATGCTGCCACGGATCAGCCGTAGTCGCCGGTATACCAGTCTTGTTAGTAATATAATTATCCATCATCGGTATCGCCGCGCCAAAGCCCGATAGTAGAATTCCTGACACGGAAATACTCGGATAGCGCGTCTGAAAGAACTTAATTGATTTGGTCAGCTCGGTCGCAAAGTTATCCAGCACGCCGTCAATCGCCCTGAGGACTTGCCCTTCAAGCCGGTCAGGCGCCAGACCAAACTTGATAATAAACTGGCGAGCCTGATCATCCTGCACGTTGAGATTTTGCACCGCCGCTCGCACCAACGCCTGCAATCCGCTCGGCACCGTGCGCACTAACCGCGGCATATCGCCATAAATGACCGCCAAATCGGTCGAGTGTTCGCCCATATCTAGTACTAACTTTGCGGTCGCTCCATCAGTCGGCGCTAATGCCCGAAGCATCGCGATCGGATCCGGCTCCTCAGCAACCACATTAAAGCCAAGACCTTCGATGAACTCAAGCCGCTCCTCGACATAGCTAATCGCTGTACTCGTCAATAACACCTCATACTGGCCTTGCTCGCGCAAACTGTCACCGAGCAGCGCCCAATCAACCTTGGCATCCTCAATCGCCATAGGAATGTACTGATCGACCTGGTATTTCATGGTCGCCTTTAGCTCTTGGTCTGACACTTTTGGCACATCAATAATCGCCGTAAAGGTCTTGCTCGACGGTAGTCCAATCGCTACATTTTGCGTCTTGATACCGCTCTGTCCGACAGCAGTCATGATCACTTCACCAAGCTTACGCTGCGCCTCTGGCGAATCACTACCCGTAACCTTCGGGTCAACAGGTGCATAACCATAGTGCAGCAGATTCCATCCGTTGCTCGTTCGTGCCAACTGAACGACACGCACCGCATTCGTCCCGATGTCTAATCCGAAAAAGTCGCCCAGCCCTTTAGCTAATTTCATACTATTCTATTATACATAAGCATATTGAAATGTAAAACCCTTAAAATCGTGGCGGTAGCTCTTTTAGATGCATCGTTTTGATAGCCCCCGATTCTTTCGACCGCTCATTTCCCCACAAATATGCATCAGCACGCAAATTCAATATTTCCGCTGGCTCGCCCGGATTATTGCCAGAGGTATCGCCACCCTTGGTAAAGGTACGACGCAAAAAGAGGTGCTTCGCGATAATCGGACCGTTGATCCGCAGCTGTTTTTCACAGGTTTTCGCATCCAGCCCCGACAGCCACTGACGACTATCACGAACTATGGTATCACAGGTATTGATTGTACCATTCTTGGCCACCAGCCAAGCATCAAGCTGCGTGACATTCGGCTCAATGATAATATGCCGAGCGCTGATAATCAACTGCGGCAGATCCCGAGCCGCCGAATAGTTACCGCCCTCCTGCTTTACGTCACCCTTGATAGTCACCACGCCGCCCGATTTGATAACAATTTGCCGGCCACGCTTAATTTCTCCACCGGTAATCGTCAGGTTGCCAGCCTGATACACACCACCGGCCACGTCACTCATAGACACCGCCCCGGATAAATTTCCCGTGTTCGTAAAATAGGCATCAGGTGTGCGTACGGTCGGCATCTTGTCGCGAAAATTACCAAACGGGATGTTAGTGTTCTGAAACGTCAGATCATTATATTGCCGTGCCTCAATCGCCCCCGTTCGCCCTGTCGGCGTAGACGATAGTCCTGCTCCCGAAGAGGAAATAATTTGTCCAGGTGCACTAATGGCATATTCCGCCCACGATCCGTACAGCCGCGGCTCCCCCGGCACCGGCTGCCACCCCTTTGGCGCATACACACCGAGCAGCCACCGAGCAGCCGCATTAGCATTGGCGAGGCTAGTTGGAGCAATCGCATCTTGCACCTCTAGGGCAATCACATTATCACCAGCCCGTAAATAATCCGCGATGATTCTCTTCATCTCGACACCAGACGACGCTTTCGGATTAGCGAAGACTGGCTTGCCATTAACGTACACCGCAGCATAATCATCAACCGCCAAACGCAAGTATAGCCCTGAGCGCCCATCGTTCAACAAATCCAGCTGACGAATCTCTTCGAGCTGCTGGCTCGTCAGCCGGAATTTCTGCCGAAATAGCGTCACGCCAGACGACTTCACGTAATTTCCACCGTTGGTATCAGCTTGCGGTGCATTATGACGCCGGGTCAGTACCTCTTTCAACTTTGTCTCGTCCTTGCAGCGCGCACCCCAGAGCGGCTTTGATTGGCCGCCTTGATCATACATTGACTGCCGAAAAACCCCGTCAGTCGCCCACGCCGATGTCCCCGATTCCTTGGCAACCCCGCCGCATTCGGCAAACTCGGCCGCCCCAGCCGCGCCCGATCGCTGGGCAGGTATACCAAATGGTACTTTCGTTGTGGTATTAGCGTCCGTCGCCCAGCCACCATAAGCTCGTGGATTAACATATGCTCCACCCGCTAGACCACCGCTATTGGCCGCTACCACGTCGTCAAACCAACTCGGTGCTGGCGTTGCCGAAGACGTGCTATTTTCACCGTCCGGTGCCGTCCATGTTGACACCGATCCGCTACACTTATCCTGACCAGCCGTCCGATTACCAGACATCGGTAATGGCATCATCGTAAACCCACCATAATTAAACGTCCCGCCAATACCATCGACCACTGTCGTGGCATTTGCGTTCACACGACAGTCAGACCCACCATCCCCAGCCGTTGGCCAATTGCTAATCCGTTCTGGTGTCCCGCCGATCTGCTCTCTCTCGCCAACCGGATATTTCTCCCATGGCATGTGATATGACGTGGCTGGGCCATAACTACTGCCGCCCGGTGGCGTTGTCGTGCTTGCTGCTAGCACCGCCCTCTCGACGTGAGTTACGTCAGGCGCTACTTGCGCCGTCACGCTGATATAATGACGCCAGATATACACTCCAAGGCTTCCGAATACCACTAGCCCAACAACACCGACTCCGATCCACCACCTTTGGGTTTTTAACTGCAGCGCCATCTATCGCCTCACTCTCGTCAGTGATGTCCTGACTTCCGCATTATTATTACCCGCACTACCGTCTATTCCGATACCAACTCGCACATCCGCCCCCCAAAACTGAACTTTTGGCCGTCCGGCAACCTTTGCACAATCTACCGCATAGCGAAACGTACTGGTATTCACATGTTGGTTATATGTACTCACAATAGTCATATAGCACAACTGGTCGCCAGTCGTCATCGTCACTCCGCTCAAATTATCCTTACCGAGCGGAATTTCCAGCCCACCTCGCTGGATAATTGTTCCCGCGCCATTACGCGCCAAATTATTTGATGTACAATCTGCCACCTGTAAACCCGGTCGACTATTTTTAATCGTGTTCTTGGCGATATAACAATCCCAATCGCCCACTAAATTACCCGGCGAACGTCTATCATACGGCACAACAACTCCCTCACCGCCTGGCACGGTATAACTTCCACCGCCCCTTAACACAAACCGCACCACAGCATAATTTGCCCGATTTGACCGTGTCGATCCTGTATGATTAATTCGCGCAGTCACGCCACTCACCTCAATCGTTCCTTCATTAATATAATCTGGCGCCTGCACTTCAGGTCGCAACTCATAGTCATACGGCACCGACGCACAGGCATTCGATGAGACCCCCCAGCCATCAGTATTCCACGCGCCCGGCAGCCATAAAATCTTTTGACACACTGTTTTACCGACATCATCCTGCGTCACGATCCCCTCAGCCCCAAAGACATTATTATATGGCTTAACATCGCTCGGCTCATAAAACGTATTCCACGGGCTAGCACTATGCGTATACGGCGACGCCCACGCGTGATGCGTTGTCGTACCATTAACATCCTGATTAATTCCTATGCGCTTTAGGGTGTAGGGAGGAATCGTATATGAAGAATTATTCCGTAGATAATGAAAAAATCGTACGCGCTGTCCTGGCGCAGCGGTCGCGTTTTGCACTAAGCTGCCACCATTGATTGATACTCGCGATTGTCCTTCGACAGTCCATTGGTTTGGCGCCTGCTCACGCTTAATCCACACCTCAACATCTTGTGTCGCACAAACACCGCTACCGCCTGGACTACTATAGAAACAGCGCCGCACCTGCAAAATGATACGGCCGGAACTTCCTGGTGCAATTACGCCAGATATATCAATCCCATTTACTCGAATGCTGCTACCGCCATCAACCCAGTGGTACGCGCCCGATGGATGCGTCCCACGATCAAGCGTACCGCCAGATACTAATGTCCGACCATTCTGACTAACCGTTACATTTGTCGCCCACACCCGCGCCTGCGACTGGCCATTACCATTCACCGACCCCCTCAAGTCGAGTGATAATGACGTCGCATTCCAGCTAGCAGTGTTAATAACATCATTCGTATACGACGTCCCAGGCGACGACATCCACATCGCACCGCACCGCGTTCCGCCGCCCTTACAGATATATTGCACCGCAAACCGTTCACCATCATTGCGCGCATTAATACACATCAAATGTCGTCGACCGCTCAAACCGCTACAGTCCACCGCCTCTGCTTTATCCGCACCAATAATCACCAACATCGATGCGACAACCACAAGCGCCAGCATATAGCCAATAATGAGCCGCAGTCCGACCCTAGCCCTGACCCGGTGTACCATCCTTATTCCCCGCACCCGCATCAGCCTTACCGATCTCGACCAGTGCTTTTACCGTATCCTGATTAATACCCAGTCGATAAAACGGCTCGACCGACTGACGCATCTTCATCGAGTTGATCAACCCTTGATGAATCTGATCAATCCGCTGGCGATCATTCCGTAGCGATGCATCGTGAAGCACAATATAGTGACACACCGTGTCGTCACCCGGGCCGCCACGCTCTGAGATCTTCTTCACCAGCCCCTCAAGCGCTGTCGGACCATACCCATTTGGCGCAGCGATAATTGATCGATATTCTTTTATCATATCCTCGCCACATATCATCTTAGCGGTTGGCGCGATATCTTGACTCGGCTCTTTTAGTCCAACATGCAATCGCCCCATCACCATCATGATAACGGCGACTATCGCCCCGACACTCAACACGATACCCACTATCATAAATATTCGCGAGACAATAACCTTATTCATACTGCTTATTCTAATACATATTATATACTGAGGCAAGTTTGTATAATTTGTTATAATACACGATATGAGTCTATCAATCGGAATCGTCGGCCTGCCAAATGTCGGTAAGTCGACCATATTTAATGCACTTACTAACAATAATATTCTAGCGGCTAATTACCCATTTGCCACCATTGAACCAAATACTGGCATTGTACCGGTTCCCGACGAGCGGCTCAATGTACTCGCAGAACTGTATGATACGCAAAAAATTATCCCCGCGACCGTAACGTTCGTCGACATCGCTGGATTGGTAGCCGGCGCCTCAAAAGGAGAAGGGCTTGGCAATAAATTCCTGCACAATATTCGTGAATGCGACGCCATTATCCACATCGTTCGCGCCTTTGAAAACTCAGATATATTACGACACGACAATACCCCGATCAACCCTCAGTCCGACATTGACATCATCAATACCGAACTTATCCTTGCCGACATCCAAACTATAGAACATCGTCTGCCTCGTCTCCAAAAAGAAGCCAAAGCCAAGCCGGAGGCACGACAGGTGGCTACATACCTTGAAACGCTCCTGACATCACTTAATTCAGGCACACCGATAGCATCCATAGAAAATATCAAATATGAGATAATTAATGATCTTCATTTACTCACCGCCAAGCCAATTATTTATACATTTAATGTTGACGAGGCGGGGCTCGGCGACCATGCCCTGCAGGAAAAGCTTGCCAAACTCGTCGCGCCAGCTCGAGTATTATTTATTTGTGCCAAGCTTGAAGAAGAGCTCAGAGAATTGTCAAATAATGACGCCTTGGAGCTACTTGACAGCTACGGGGCTTCCGAAACTGGATTGTCGCAGCTTATCCATGCCGCGTACGACACACTTGGTCTACAGAGCTATCTCACGGCAGGTCAGAAGGAAGTTAGAGCATGGACAATACATAAAGGCTGGACGGCGCCACAGGCTGCTGGCGTCATCCACTCAGACTTTGAGCGCGGATTCATCGCTGCACAAGTCATTAGCTACCACGACCTTGTTGCCGCAGGTTCAGAAGCTAAGGCCCGTGAAGCGGGTAAAATACGTACTGAGGGTAAAAATTACATCATGCAACCTAACGATGTCGTCGAATTTCGGTTCAATGTCTAACCTTATTGTATAGTATACTACGTTGCCATAAATACAACGATGCTATTTTTACTACAGTTATTACCTCTGTTATTTTTTCAGTTGTAGCTTATAGAAGCGCTCAACGTTACCCTTACTGCCAGCGACGGTGCTATCCTTTTTATCAAGAACTACAAAATACTGTTTTGCCCATTGCTCAAAATCGGTCAGGATCTTTCGTCGTATAGCAGCATTTTTTACAACACCCTTTTGTACCAAATGACGCCCTGCCTCAAACTGCGGTTTTACCATTGCTACAAGCACCGTCGCACTGCCCATCAGCCGTTTTGCAACGTGTGGTAGAATGTCGCGCAGACTAATAAATGACACGTCTCCCACGATAATGTCTGGTGGACAATCAAGCTCAAAGTCACGAATGTCTGTCTTTTCGTGTAATATTATACGCCGATCGTCACGCAGTCGATGATGCAACTGATTCGTGCCCACATCAACAGCATACACGCGTCGGGCGCCATGACGCAGCGCAAAATCAGTAAATCCACCAGTACTCGACCCTATGTCCAGCACTGTTTTCCCCTGAAAGTCCAACCGAAAACTATCCGCCACACTCGCTAGTTTAAGGCCTGCACGCGAAACGTACCGCTCACGAGTCAGCAATGTAATGTCTGCCGTATCATTAACGAAACATCCGGGACGCGTCGCCACCCTACCATTGACCATGACTTGCCCTAAGCCTATCCAATTCTCTGCTTCTGAACGCGATTCAACCAACCCACGTTCTAGTATCATTTTATCTAATCGCTGCTTCATGTCACTTCTCATTGTAGCCTGAATACATATTTTTCTCAATCACTAGTGACCTATTGTGATAGTAGAACTGCTGTTATAAATACATCAATAATTATTCTTACTTTTACCTATAGGCCGATCTTCGCTATCGTTAATTCTACGTTAACTAAAATACAACGTTGTATACTACACACCAGTGTAATTTATACATCAATAGTTATATTTACCTCTGTAGTGGCCAAGGATACTCTCACCATTATCGCAAATAGACCCATAATTTTCATGAAAACAGTTGTCGTATGTATCACCAAAAACACCCCACCAGCTATACATATATTACGTTGTATTTTTAGCATCAATACCTAAACTCTTGCTCCACTCTTTATCGTTATTTGATGTATTAACAACAACAAAAAGCATCGCCCGAACACCCTGGGCGACGCTTCCGACAAGAAGACCCCTTTGTTATTTTTTGCGCTCTCGATATTCACCCGTCGCTGTGTCAACACTGACAATATCGCCCTGTTTAATGAATGCTGGTACCTTAATAATAAGGCCCGTCTCAAGCGTTGCATCCTTAAGTACGCTTGAGGTTGTATCGCCCTTTACGACATCTTCAGTATATGTAACTTCGAGATAAAGATTTTTTGGTAATTCAACATTAATCACTCGCCCATCAAACACCTGGAGATTCAGCTCACAACCCTCTTTCAAATAATCTTTCGCCTCATCTACCACATCATTAGACAATTCAAATTGTTCAAAATTTTCTGGATCCATGAAGCAGAACATATCTCCGTCATGATATAAATATTGAACAGTCTTGCTAGCCACTTCAGCTGGCTCAATTTTGTCTTGACCCTTAAAGGTCTTCGGGATGACACTTCCATCCAGTAAGTTTTTCAATTTAACGTTCACAATAGAACCTCCACGCCCCATAACCTTCTGTCCATATTCAATGACGCGATATGGCTTACCGTCAATCTGACAAACCGTACCCTTTTTAAGATCTGTCGGCTGATACATATTGTTTTTCCTTTCCTATAACTATTAAGCTACCGTACCTAATTCTAACATTCTTTCGGACGGTAGAGTATTTCTCGCTGACTGAACATATTTTTTACTCAAATACCCCACGGTGGTCTTAGTAACATCATAATACTATCTTGTATCAAAAATAAAAATACGCTGTACAGCCGCCCACAAACAACAGTGGCCCGTGCCTTACCCTGCACAGACCACTCGACTCTCTTTCTTATCTATAAATACGTTCGGGGGCTAGAGAGTTCCCTCAATGTATACTTTTATTGCCCTTGCGATACAAACGGCAGCAATGCTAAGTGCCGAGCACGCTTGATTGCCACTGCCAAGCTACGCTGCTGCTTGACACTGAGACCCGTCTTCGCTATCGGCTCAATTTGACCATACGCATTAACATAGCGCATTAATGTTTTAACATCCTTATAGTCAAAAACCGTTGGGGTGTCCTTCTTTAATCGTTTTGCCATTTTGTCCTCCTTTAGAACGGTATCTCGCTAAGATCGATCGGCTTATCGTCAATATCCGCTACGGTCTCAGCCTGCTTGGTATTAGTATTACGTGGTGCGGTTGTATTCGCGCTATCGCCGCTCGGAGCGTCAAGGAATGTTACGTCGGTCGCCGTCACTTCAATACGCGAGCGGCGCTTGCCGGTTTCTTTATCATCCCAGCTGTCCTGTCGCAACCGACCCTGGACCAACACGCGGCGGCCTTTTGACAGGTACTGCATCACCAGTTCGCCCAATTTTTCCCACGCGGTAACGTCGAAAAAATCAGCTTGATCATCCTGTCCGGCACGATCAACCGCGATACTAAAGCTAACAACTGTCCGACCTGATGGCGTTGTCCGCTGCTCTGGATCGCGCGTTAACCGCCCTAGTAAAATAACTTGGTTGATACTTCGTGCCATGATGACCCTCCTTTTTTATTATGTATCGCGTCGAATATTAGGCTTCTTTATCAGCCGCCTCGGTAGCGACCTTAGCTTCGCGCTCTTTCTGCTCAGCAAGCGCTCGACGTGTCTTCTCGTCGGTCTTAACCAACAAATAACGAAGCACCTCGTCGGTGATATTCAGAACATTTGATATCTTGAGCGGCGCACTGCTTGGCAACTTCACCTCAAAGTAAACATACACCGCAAAGTCTTCACGACGAATTGCATAGGCTAGCTTTTTCTTGCCCCAATTGTCTTCTTTAGTAATTTCGCCACCATTGGTAGTGACGAGCGACCGGACCTTGTCTAGGGCCGCATCCAAATTTGCTTCCAAATCTGGGTGAATAAGAACAGTCAGTTCGTATTCATTCATGTTTCCTCCTTTGGAATCCATTACGGATGGTTATGTTATCGCACATAACCTTAGGTTATTATTCCTCCGTATTATACGGTAATCTAATACAAAAGTCCAGTGATGCACCCCGCCAGACCATGCTACAATAGGATCCATGCGTATCGCCATTCAAGGACAAGCTGGGTCATTTCACGAACAAGCGGCAAAACAATGGTATGGATCTGACATCACCATTGTTCCGTGCATGACCTTTGGCGATGTCTTTCAAACCTATGCTCGCAGTAAGGCCGACGCCGTTGTCGTGGCAGTGGAAAATACCATTTACGGCACCATCAACGAAACTTACCGTCACATTGAATCCTGCAGTGCTCCCATCGTCGGGGAAGTAACACTTACCATTCAACAAGCTCTCATCACCAATCTGGGCACAAAACTTGAAGACATTACCGCTGTCTATTCACATCCTGTCGCCTTGTCACAATGTCAGCGTTTTCTCCAAGAACGCCTACCGCAAGCTGCACAAATTGAATATTTTGATACCGCTGGCGCTGTCGAATTCATCAAGCAACAGGGTTCACCACACCTGGCAGCCATCGCCGGTGAAACCGCTGCCCAACTATACAATATGCCAATTCTCAAACACCACATCCAAGATGCCCAGGACAACATCACTCGTTTCCTCGTCCTTGATCCAACCGCCACAGTGACTAACGCCAATCGAGCAACACTTGTGGTGACCACTGCCCATCAACCAGGCAGCCTCCTTGAAATACTCCGCACATTCGCCGATCAGTCCATTAACCTCACCAGCCTCCAGTCCCAACCCATCATCGGCCAACCATGGAACTACAAATTCTTCATGACCGTTGACGCTGCCGGCCCGTCATTGCATCACGCCATCAATAAAATTACCTCAACTGGTCACAAAGTAACATTACTCGGTGAATATCTGGCGGCACGTTAGTTTACTGAGAAGGCAAGATATCGGATATATCACCATCGGTCGCGAGCCGATCAAATAGGCTTTTTGCCGCATCATATACCTTAGCACTCTTCACGGCCCGACCGTTAATCTCTCCCTTAGCCGGTACCGCCGCTATGCTTTCATAATCTGGTCTCGATGGCGAGACAGACTTTGGTGAAACGATCGTAATTGCCTTAGTCTCCGACCAACCATCAGTGATCTGTCTGTGCGACCATTCCACTTTCGTCAGTAACACGCCTTCGAGGGCCGGTAGTAGTGCTTCTGGAGATTCAATATGCTGATGTGCCACAGGTTCTGGAGACAAAAAATCCAACCGCCACGTTATCCGGTCCGTCTATCTACTCTTTGCGCCGACCTCAATCATATCAGTGGCAACTTCTACTGCGATCTCACTTCCACCAAGCCTTTTGTCGCCTTGAGTAACATCAACCGATACCACATTTCCCCTATCATCTGTAATCGCTATTGACTGCTGTTTAAGCCTATTGTGATCATCATGATAATCTTGGCGAGTAAGTCGAGCGGCCTTACTATCAACCAACTTCCCCGCAGCAGTAAGCACTCGTCCGGCAATACCGCGTGCCTGTCGAAGCATATCAGGATTCTTTAAAAAGACCTCTGCCTCTTGACGGCCTTCGGTGTCTGGTAGCGTAAATGTAATTTCTTCCGCTCTCGAACTATCATTGGACTCTTTGAATGTTCCACCATCGGTATTTTCTACTGATGGTGCGGGCGGAACATTGTGTGACCGGCCAAGACTATACCCAAGTATACCCGATACGGCTAACGTGACCGCAGCAACCCCCAGCACAAGAGGCTTCCTTAATCTGTCGCCTCTACTATTAGGGGATAATTCTCCATTATTTCTACAACTTATGCGCGCCACGTAGCCATCCTTCCACATACGAATCAATTTCTCACTTAGCGTATTATAACCTATAAAAATAATTATGTCAAGCTAGCTATTACCCAGCTCGTCTATGCTTGAGACCAAAACATCACGAGCTTTTGAGCCGTTCGCTGGGCCGACGATGCCACGCTCTTCCATCTCTTCAATCAGTCGCGCTGCCTTGCCGTAGCCAATCCGTAGCCGCCGCTGCAAATAGCTGGTAGAGGCCTTGCCACCCTCAATCACCACTCGCACCGCGTCCATAAATGCTTCGTCTTCACCGCCGCCGCTAAAGTCAACTGCCATGCCGCCCTTGCCATTTAGCTGAACTGGCTGCGCCACCACCTCATCATTGTACTGCGGTGCTGACTGCATCCGCAAATGGTCAGTAATTTTATTGACCTCGTCATCGGTCACCCACGCACCCTGGATACGTTTTGGCTTGCTCATACTCGGCGTATACAGCAGCATGTCACCCTGGCCAAGTAGTTTCTCGGCACCAATTTGGTCAAGAATGGTCCGCGAGTCGACCTGTGAGGCCACGGTAAAGCCGATACGCGCCGGTACGTTCGCCTTGATCAGGCCAGTAATTACGTCAACACTTGGCCGCTGCGTTGCCAGGACCAAGTGAATACCCACCGCCCGCGCTTTCTGCGCCAAGCGGACGATCAGCGCCTCGACGTCGCGTGCTGCCACCATCATCAAATCGGCTAGCTCATCAATTACAATAACGATGTACGGCATCGCTCCATCTTCGTGCTGTTGAATGTTGCCATCAGCGTCCGCTACCGGGATTTTTTTAGCTCGTGTGGCCAAGCGTTGATTATAGCTCTTAATATCGCGAATTTTCTCAGCTGCCAACAACTTATACCGCCGCTCCATCTCATTGACTGCCCATTTCAAGGCCGAAATAGTCTTTTCTGGCTCGGTAATCACCGGGGTCAATAGATGTGGGATGTCTTCGTACGGCGCCATTTCCACCTGCTTTGGGTCAACCAAAATCAATTTCATATCACTTGGGCTGTTGCGGTATAGTAAACTCGTCAGCAAGGTATTAATCATCACCGACTTACCAGAACCGGTCTGACCAGCGATCAGCATGTGCGGCATTTTGTTGAGTTCACCGACCACCGCTTCACCGGAAATGTCCTTACCAATCGCAAAGCTCAGCGGCTCGCGAGCATTTTTCCACTGCTTCGAATCCAGAACGCCGTATAGCCGCACATCAGCGGCCCGGCGGTTCGGCACCTCAATACCAACGGCTTTTTGTCCAGGAATCGGTGCCTCAATACGCAGGCTCTGCGCCGCCAAATTCAAAGCAATATTCGTCTCCAGCGCCGTGATGCGCGTCAATTTCACACCGCTCGGCGGCCGCAAGGTATACTGCGTCACTTTCGGCCCAATATTGGCGTCTTCCATCTCCACATCGATATTAAACTCTGCCAAGGTATCGTGAATAATCTGGGCGTTTTGCCGAATATCGCCAGCGTCGGCTGGGCTTTGCTTTTTCTCCAGCAGATCCAGGCTCGGCGCCTGCCAGTTTGGATCATGGGCCGCCACCAGCGCTGCTTGCTCTTCGGCGACCTTATCCCGCGCCACACTACCACGCAGGCTGCTCAGCGGCGATGGTTTTTTATCCTTTGGCGTAACTGGATCAACGGTTGGGACGCCGGCATTGAGCTTGATATCACTTGATGACTTGGCGCTCACTGCATCTTCGCGAGCCGCCTTCTTCATCACCGCCGCATTGTTATCATCCTCGGAATGGTCACGCTTGAACGCTTCGGCTACTTTTTTAATCACCGTAAACGGCGACGTCTGAGTAATAAATAGCGCCGTAATGACGATGAGGACCACATATATCAAAGCAGCGATCCCCGGGTCGACCATGGCGCTCATGGCCCGATTGGCCGTATCACCAATAAACCCACCAGCATTCGGACGGGCTGATGTCTTTACTAGCCCAAACAAACCAGACAGCCACACCACCTCGAGGATGGCTGCTAATTTCATCGCCAGCGGCAACCGATTATTCTCCGCGCGGAAAATCTCCACAGCAATATATATTAGCAAAATCGGCAGCCCATACATCGCGTAACCAAGCATACTCAGAGTCGCCTTATGTAGCCACTCCAGCACCGGACCACCAACACCGAACCACGCCACCACTAACAGGAGCGACAACACGACGAGCAGCACCGCGCCGACTTGCGCCCAAAAGCCGCTCGGTACATCATGCTTTGGAGCCGTGGAAACTGATTTCTTGCGAGTAGGTTTTCGTTTTTTTGGCATACCTGTTTTTATTATATCACTTTACCAACGTTCACATTGTAGCATATTTTACAACAAATAGCAAACGTGAGCTAGTACGCGCGTACTCGGCCAACCTCCCGGGCCTTGGTGTCATTCGCCTCGGTGTCCGGTACTTGACGGCGCGGGAAACGTCGGCGCGGCATAGTTGGCAGAGTCATTTTCGGTTCCGCCGCTGAAGCGATGGTAGGTTTTTTGCTGCGCACCGGTGTCTTTACAGTAGAAGCATTCGAAGCAGTAGTCGATTTTACCGTTTTCAAACCACCCACTTCATTAATTACCGGGATAACAATTGGCGTGCGGCGTGTCTGATCGTACAAAATATGTGTAACTTCGTCCTTAATCTCTTTTTTCACTACATCAAGATCATACTTACCAGCAAAACTGCGCGCTGCCTTCTGCTTCAAGTACTGGCGAATCATATTCATCAATTCCTCGGAATCGCGTAGGTAAATAAAACCGCGAGAAATAATGTCTGGGCTGGTCAGTAACCGACCCGTGCCGCGTTGCACCGTCAATACCACCACGAACATTCCCTCTTGAGACATATGGATGCGGTCTTTTAACACCACCTCAGAAACGATAGCGCCCGTATCATCATACATCACACCACCAACTTGAATTCGACCGGCTTTCTTGGCTTGGCGCTCAATATCAATTTCAATAATATCGCCGGCGTCACACACAAAGATATTCTTCCTCGGAATGCCACACTCTTTCTCTGCTAACCGCGCGTTATGAACTAGCATGTGAAACTCACCGTGAATTGGCATGTAGTATGTCGGGTTTAACGCGTTAATCAGCTTAATGTGATCGTCGTAGTAACCATGACCCGACAAGTGTAGCGGCCCAATCCCCGTCAGGTGCGTCTTGCCGTTCTGAATCACATCAGAGCCCTCACGCATTAAGCCATCCACTGTTCGCACCACGTTTTTCTCATTGCCCGGAATCGGATTAGAGCTAAACACCACCACATCAGAGCCTTTGATCTTCATGTATTTATGCGCGCCAGTCGCCATACGGCTCAGCACGGCATTAAACTCACCCTGCGAACCAGTACAAA
>CAUUSE010000006.1:0-30418 GCA_963547725.1 uncultured Candidatus Saccharibacteria bacterium
GCTGTCTTTGGTAATGTTCCTTAGAATTGTAGCAGAAATGACAACGGGATGCAAGACGATTATGGGTTAATTTTTATTGATTTCTATGTAGACGGCTACGGGTTTGTCTATTTTGGCGGGTTCTCAATCGCGTGATCAAGACAGTCCTCCTTAACCTTGCAGCCATAGCAAACCGCGAGAGCTTCTTCAGCATATCGCCTGTCTTTAGATTCTGGAAAGAATATGTCTGGATCACTATCGCGACAGTTTGCCTTATTACGCCAGTTATTGACGGCAGCTTCAGGTTGAGCTTCGGCATTCGGTAGTAATTCACTCATTGGATTATTATATCATACTACACGGTTATTGCAATATAAAACGCGCCTCAGGTGTGAAGCGCGTTTGCATTAACAGGCCAACTTTACAGCGAAGTTTCAACCTTGACGCTCGGTCCCATGGTGGTGACGATAGCGATAGATTTGACGTAAATGCCCTTGAGGCTGGATGGCTTTTGGGCATTCAGGCTGGCGAGGAAGGCGCGGGTGTTTTCCGCCAGTTTATCAGCGCCAAACGAAACCTTGCCAATTGATAAGTGGACGATGGCCTGCTTGTCGACGCGGTACTCAACCTTGCCGGCTTTGGCTTCGGACACCGCTTTAGCGACGTCGGTAGCGACGGTGCCGGACTTTGGATTTGGCATCAAACCGCGCGGGCCGAGCAGCCGGGCGTACTTGCCAAGCTTTGGCATATATTGCGGCGTGGCGACCAAGATATCAAAGTTCAATTCTTCCTTATCCAGCCGCTTCAGGAATTCCTCGTCGCCAACGATGTCAGCACCAGCCTTCTTGGCAGCGGCATGTTCGGTTTCCGGCGCGAACACCGCCACGCGAACGTCTTTACCGGTGCCGTGCGGCAGCGCTACGGTCGAGCGGACGTTCTGGTCGGCTTGGCGCGGATCAACGCCCAGGCGAACGTGAATTTCAACGCTGGCGTCGAATTTGACTGGGCTGGTCTCGGTCGCTAGTTTTAGCGCTTCGTCAAGACTGTACAGTTTATTTTTCTCAATCTTCTTCGCAGCTTCCTGATATTTTTTGCCGCGGCGCTCCAGGCGTGGACGCGTGATCGGCTTTGGGCCTTTTTTGACGTGTGCCTCGGCATCGTCGGACTGCGGCGTGGTGTCGCCAGCTTCTTTACGAGCTTCCTTTTCGGCCTTCTCAGCAGCCTCGTCGAGGGCTTTTTGGCTGCGCTTGCCAGCCTTGGCAACGACAGCTTCGCGCTCGGCGATGACGTCTTTGTCTTTGGTGTCGTGCGGCTTATTGTCCTCAGGCGCGCCTGCTTCAGCTTCGGCAATTGCTGTCTCAATCTCAGCGATGGTGTTCTTGTCGCTGACTGCTAGTTGTAGTTCTGCTGCTTTTTCCAGCAGCTCGGCTTTCTTGGCCATACTAATCCTTTCTGTGGTACAAGCGGCGACTCGCGACTTCTCGAGTGAATCTGCCTCCCAGCATTGATTTGATGATAGTGAAATTATACCTGAAATAATGCAGTAAAGCAACTATGGTTTATGCTGCGAGAGTATCTGTGTCGCCGCTGTTATGGCGCATTAACTTCGAGAGGAAACGACGGTCTGGGATAACATAAATAGTGCTATTGCCATCGTCCAGCGAAAGGGCAACCCGCGGAGCTGGCTCATCATTGGTGTGGTCGGTAATTACACTAAAGCCGGTGGATCTCATGTCGTTAAATTTACTATACGGAAGTCTAATCCCCTCACTTGTAAATGTAGACCCTTCACCGGAAAACGACCCACCCTTACAGAAATCTTCGCCTAATTGCTGAGTCAATGTTTGTACGCCCCAAGCGATTATCGCAGCACGGTCAGCGGGTGAGGTAGTATATTTGGCGGCATTTTCTATGTCGAGTATTGTCTCGTGTATCTCAGGATTTGTCGCTTGAGCCGAAAAATAATTCGTTAGTAAGTTAGTTGGCAGATGAACATCAAATTGGAGAAAATTGCCGATTGTCGCTTGGGAGAGTGGAAAATGATGCGTATCTCCCTGGGAGCGAATAGCCAGTGCTGCCAGTGTTCGCGAGTGATCATTGACTGTAAATGTTTTAGCCTCTGGTGACAGGAGCTCTCCTTTCAGTTGGCGGACAGCTAGCTCATCGCTCTCAGTAACATTTGTGATCGTGACCGGCGAGCTGATGTAGTCGTCTGGGATGTGTGGGATTATGTGCCGCTTGATTATGTTTTCGGGATCCTTATCCGGTGGGAGGTGCTCTCCTCTCTTCGTTACTTCTGTTTTGGCGGCGAGTGCGTGATTAGCCGCATTAACCCCTCGCCGAAAGTTTGGGCTACTCAGTATAGATAGTCCGTCGGCTATTGATGAATGATGATGCCTTTCTCCCATAATTAACCACAAGTATAGATGGTAAAACGTTATTCTGCAAGTAGTTTGACATATTTGCAATGTAGCGGTACAATTATGTAACTATGAATAAGGCGGAATTTTAGGTAAATGCAAGGACTGTCCGATTGCTGGGCCAGCTTGCGAGAATGTAGATAATAGACGGCAGGCTGCCAAGGAGGCTGCAGAGTTAGCCCTGAAGGGGCTGAGTAATAATCCAAATATTCAACTTTTTCGAGGTGACGGCGTGCAGGTTGATGTTGCAGATCTGGATCCTGAGGTACTAAAGGAACTTAATAAAGATCTACGTACTCAGGTAGCGGGCTGTTTTGATGAGATCGATGAGTCTGGAAATCGCTTGCCCCTACTCTTTTGTCTCTGCTACAATAGCGAGTATGAACAATATCACAATCACAGACATTCACGCACGACAAATTTTAGATTCTCGGGGCAATCCGACGGTGGAGGCCGATGTTCGGTTGAGCGACGGCTCGTTCGGGCGGGCGGCGGTGCCGTCAGGTGCCAGTACTGGTTCGCACGAGGCGGTCGAGCTGCGTGACGGCGACTTGGCGTATGGTGGTAAGGGTGTGCTCAAGGCGGTCGAGCATGTCAATACCGAGATTGCGCGGGCGCTGCGTGGCATGGATCCGTTCGCGCAACATCGGGTTGACGAGCGGATGCGGCAGCTGGACGGTACACTGAACAAGGGGCGGCTTGGGGCGAATGCGATCCTAGCGGTCAGCCTAGCAGTTGCCAAAGCGGCGGCTGAGTCTAAGGGTATTGAGCTTTTCGTCTATGTCAATCAGCTGGCAAACGCTGGCACGATGAGCCTGCCGATGCCGATGATCAATGTGATGAACGGTGGGCAGCATGCGCTGGGTGCGACTGATATTCAGGAATACATGATCATACCAGTCGGCGCATCGACGTTTGAGGATGCGATGCGGATGAGCGCCGAGGTGTTTCACGCGCTGGCGAAAGTGCTCAAGGCTGAGGGCTACCCGACGACTGTTGGCGATGAAGGCGGCTACGCGCCACATGTGCGCGGCGGCAATATGGAGCCGGTCAAGCTGCTAGCACGGGCGATTCAGCAGGCTGGCTACAAGTTGGAGCAGGACTTTGCCTTTGCTCTTGACGTGGCTTCGAGCGAACTCCATGAGGGCAATGGCCAGTATCGGCTGGAGACGGAGCATCGCACGCTCGACGTGAATGGTATGATCAAGATGTATAAGCAATTGCGGGCTGAGTATCCGGTGGTGTCGATCGAGGATGGACTGGATGAGGAAGCCTGGCACGATTGGCAGACGCTGACGACAGAGCTTGGCTCGACGACGCAGCTGGTCGGTGATGATTTGTTGGTGACGAATGTAATGCGGCTGGACCGGGCGATCGCTGAAAAAGCCGGTAATGCAATTTTGATCAAGCCAAATCAAATTGGTACGCTGAGCGAGACCATTCAGGCGGTGATGATGGCGAAAAAGGCCGGCTGGAATACGGTGATGAGCCACCGCTCGGGCGAGACTGAGGATGTGACCATTGCCCATCTGGCGGTCGGACTCGGTACAGGCCAGATCAAGACCGGCTCGATGTCGCGCTCAGAGCGCATCGCCAAGTACAACGAGCTGATGCGCATCGCCGAGATGCGACCAGAGCTAGAGCTGGTGCGGCCGTTCAAGCAGTCGTAGTTCATAGGCTACGAGACAAGACGTCGGGCGCCTGGTTGGCTGTAGTGGAAATTATTGCCGCAAGGCAACCAGCTGCCCCTCATCAGTAAATTTGATGATCCGTGAAGGCATTACCCCTGTCACTTCCCCGCTGTCAACGTAGACGGCCACCTGATCGCCAAAATACGCGATCGCCTCGTTGATTGTGGCGGCTGGTAGTTGCTCGCCGGGGTTAGCGCTTGGTGCGAGCAGTGGACCGACCAGCTGAATCAGCTCAGATAATGCTGTGTCTGGTGGTACGGCACGAAATGCCAAGGTTGCGTCAGTACGTACTAGGTGTGGCATAAAGTCGGGGCTGACCCTGGCAGCAATAGTGGTCGGCCGTTCGTGGCGTAGCTGGTCATAGATATACCGCTGCTTGGTGGTGAGTTCGGGAATGTTGTCGGCGCTACTAAGCAGGATGATGCAGGATTTGGTGCGGTCGCGCTGGCGTACGCGGTACAGCTCATCAACTGCCCTCGGGCTATCAGCTCGAGCGAGCAGGCCATAAATAGTGTCAGTTGGTGCCACGACGAGTTTGTCAGCTCGTAGCGCCTCGATAACGGCAGTATCAAGTAAGTTTTTGGTGATCACCAAATGATTATACCACAATAAAATTGCTCCCACGGCAGGGAGCAATTTTGGATGAACAAGACGTAAATTAGTCGGCGACTTCTACGCCCATTGAGCGAGCGGAACCAGCAACGACTTTCATCGCGCCTTCGATGTCGATGGCGTTTAGCTGATCCATCTTTGCTTCGGCAATTTCCTGAAGCTGAGCGCGAGTGATGGTGCCGACCTTCTCGGCGTGCGGCTTGCCTGAACCCTTTTGAATGCCGGCTTTTTCGCGGATCATGTCATCGACTGGCTGCCCAAGCGATTTCCACGTAAAGGTGCGATCTTCAAACACCTGAATGTGGACGATAACGTCCTTGCCCATCATATCTTTGGTGGCGTCGTTGAACGGATTGATGAAATCCATCATGTTCAGCCCCCACTGACCCAGGGTCGAACCAACTGGTGGCCCAGCGGTTGCCCGTCCGGCAGGGATGCGTAATTTTAGATTACCGATAATTTTCTTTGCCATAGTTTCCTCTTATTTTCCGTGCGTAACCACTGTATTATAACGAAAATTGTGCTAGAATACAAGCATGAACGCTCGCAGCATCAAGCCGGTTCGTCGCCTCATCAATATGTTTGGGGCGCTCGCTTACAGCCTGTTGATCTTCACGTATGCGGTCATTGTCGGTGCTGGGCTGTTGTGGCTGGCACGCAGTGGCTTGCTCATGCAGCTCGGTGTATCGCCAGAGGTAGTTCAGCCGACGCCTACCCCGCCCACTACGCCGAGCGATACGACGCCTCGTGCGGTACCGTTTCTCCTTCAGGTGGTGCAGCTGGTGCTGATGTCGGTAATGACGGTGGCGGTTTTGGGTGTGGTGGTGATGCTACCGTATTGGCTGGGGCGCTGCGGCTCGTATCTGTTGAAGCGCAGCATTCGATTATGTCACAGCCAAGTGACGCTGGCGACCCTGTTGTTCGGCAAGATATTGGCGTGCGGCATCGGGACGGTGCCAGTGCTGATCATGGCGATGTATGATGCTAGGCAGTGGCCGATCGCGGCGGTGCTGCTGGGAGTAATTACGGTGGCGCTGGTCCTCTTTGCCACGCAACACTACCTCGCCAAAAGTAGCGAGGTAGTTGAAGCCAAAGATGTCTGGTAGCTCGACCGGTGTATCGCCGCGCGGCCAGATGATCAGGCGGCTAGACTTTCTTGACCTGTAGTGCGTCCAGCTCGACCGGTGTATCGCGGCCAAACATGCTGACCATGACCTTGATCTTGCCCTTGACGGCGTCAATTTCTGCGATTGAGCCATCAAAGCCCTTGAATGGCCCGTCAATGATGGAGACCACCTCGCCGACTGAGAAATCAATCTGATGCTTTGGTTCTTCGACGCCCATACGCTTTTTGATCTTGGTAATTTCTTTGTCGGACACCGGTGTTGGCGTAGTGTCAGCACCAACGAAGCCAGTCACGCCCGGCGTGTTGCGGACGATATACCACGTCTCGTCGGTCAGTTTCATCTCGACCAGCACGTAGCCCTGAAAGATCTTGGCATCGACAACCTTGCGCTTGCCGTTTTTGATCTGAATTTGCTTTTCTTTCGGCACCATGACGTCGAAGATTTTGTCGGCCATGTCGACGCCGTTGATACGCTGGCGGATGGATTCAGCAACCTTTTCCTCATAGCCCGAGTAGGTGTGAATAGCGTACCACGAGCGGGTTGAATCGTAGCGATTTGATGACATAAATTCCCTTTCCTATTTCAAAATTTGATTAAAGCCCCAGTTAAATGCGGCGTCAAGCAGCAAGATCAGCACCACAAAGATCAACGTAAACACCAGCACTGCCGCCGTCATGCTCCAGGTTGCTGAACGAGTCGGCCAGCGCACCAACTTGAGCTCCTGCCACGCACCCTTGAAATAACCAGCGTCGCCCGACTTTTTCAATGATTTTTTGGCCGTGGTTTTTGGTTGTTTTGGTGATGTGGTGGTCGCTGTCACCGTTTTTTTGGTGGTTGTGGTTGCTTTTGGTTTACTTGGTGACGGCTGCTTCGTCTCGTCATCTTTTGCGGTGATGCGGCGAACCCTCGTCTTTGATCCTGCTGCGTTTTTTTGTGCCATAGTTTCTCCCAATTTAAAAGTCTGCTTCTTAGCAGACTGTCAAGTCTATTGTAGCGTGTTCGGGCCGTGATTGCAAGGGCGGTCTCATGTGGACGTGGGCGGATCAGCCAGCTCAAAGCTAAACGTCGAGCCATGATTGAGTCGGCTTTTAACAGAGATAGTGCAGCCGAGCTTGTGCGCCAATTTGCCTGCAACGTACAGTCCCAGTCCGGTGCCGCTGGTCTCGCGGGTTCGATAATCCTCGGCTCGGTAAAACCGCTGGAAAATCTTTTTTTGGTCAGTCTTGCCGATGCCTATCCCGGTATCAATTACCGCAAACTGTACCACACCATTATGCCGATGCATTCGCAGCGTTACCCCGCCATGAGGCGTGTATTTGATGGCATTGATGATGAAGTTTTGCAGTAGCTCAGTCAAGTACAGCCGCGAAACCTTGATCACGCCAATCTGCGCACTCACGTCGAGGTCAAACCGCAACCCCTTCTCGGCCGCTCGCGGCGCAAACTCGCTATGTAGTGTGCCCGCCAGCTCCATCAAATTAATCGTCTCCGTCTCGTCCGCCGCCCCACGTTCAGCGCGTGATAAGGTGCCAAGGTCATTGATCATTTTAGCGAGGAACATCACTTGATCGTGCGCTGCCACCAGCGCCTCATGCACCTTTTGGGTGTAGCCTTTCTCGGCGAGCAGTCGAGCATTGTCGAGCGCTCCCTCGGCAATGGCTACCGGTGTGCGCAGTTCGTGGCTAACGACACTGATAAACTCATCACGCTCCTCTTCGAGACTTTTTATCTTAGTGACGTCACGCAGAATCAGCACATAACCGTCAGTGCTGGAGCTGCCGCCCAAAATCGGCGCAAAGGTCGCCTCCAGTCGCAAATGATCGCCATCGCTGAGCGGCATGATCAGATCGTCACGAGTACGAATTGACGGCGATTTACTCAGTTCTTCAAATACATTGATTGGCGTTCTACCGAGCGTCTGTAATTGAAATATCTCGTTAATGTGGTGGCCATGGAGTGTGGCGTTGGTGTCCAGCAGGCCGATCATCGCCGCATTATAAATCGTGATCACGCCGTGAGCATCGGTGCTCAGCACCGCATCGGTCAAGCTGTTTACCAATGTCATCATCTGGCTATGCTCTGGTGCGGCTTTCGTCTCATCGCGTCCGCATTGCTGACTGCGCCCCATGCGCCACCTGCCCATCCCTTGTCTCATATGATTTAGTATAGCACACGCTACACGTGCGGTGTATGGTTTTTCAGTGCCGCTCGGTGCGTTTTGTAAGCTGGGTCGATGGCTGCGACCTCTCGCCAAAAGGCGTCGGAGTGATTCATCTGGCGGGTGTGAGCCAGCTCGTGAATCAGCACATAATCAAGCAGCTCAAACGGCAGGTTCATCAGTGCGATGTTCAGGCTAATCGTGCCGCGCGACGAGCAGCTGCCCCAACGGCTCGAGGCGTGCGTCAGCTTGACGGTTTGATAGGAAAAGCCATGTTCCTCGGCCAGGAATTTCAGTCGCCGCGGCAGGTAGCTCTTAGCTTCCTTGCGTAGTGCTGTGATGATGACTTCACGAATACGTTGCTGGATGGCTGGAGTGGTGATGTTGGTGCCGGGCGGTAGCTTGACGAGGATGTGGGTGCCGGAGCGCTTGATAATGAGTTCGGTGAGCGTGGGCTGGGTCTCGATGATCAGGTGATGACTTTTACCAATTGATTGGTCGTGCGTGTAGTAGTGACCTTGCTGATGCTCGCTCAGGAGTTCGCGAATACGCGGCCGGGATGACTTGATGAGCATTTTTGCTGCGAGCAGCGGTGTGTACGTCGGCAGGCTAATCCGCAGCTGCCCGTTTGGCGCGACTTTCAGTGACACCTGACGTGCCAAGTGCGAGCGCCTCACCGTGATATCGCCAAACTCAGCATCAGTAATCGTTGGCATGTATAGCTCCTAGCTAACACGAACGCGGCTGAGTACCGGACGTTGCGGACGGCGTTTGGGAGTATCAGTCTGGGCAGCCTGTGGTTGGGTCGGAGCAGCTGTAGTATTCGGGCGAACGTCAGCCAGGCGCTTGAGCAAGGTGCGCGCTTGGGTGTTATAGGTGTGACGGCCGCTGATGACGACGCATGGTTCGCTGGGGTGTGGCGATGAGAATTGTTTGATCTTAGCGTCGAATGTTGCCTCGTCGTTATCGTTGGCCTTGAGCCAGCGCATCTTGGCGGTCGCCAGGTCAGTCTGTACCCAGACAAAGAGAATCTTATACCCAGCAGCGCGGGCCGTCTTGGCAAGCTCAACCCGCCAGGCTCGCTTCTCCGTCGCCCCTTCAAACACGATGGTTTGATGGGTCTTCATCAATTCCTTGAGTAGCGCGCCACTGGCGTAATTAACAGCCGCCTCATCATCAGATAATGCCGTTAGGATACCAGAATCCAAATGCGGCGCATGAAACATCTCAGAAAACTCAGCCGCGAATTGCGACTTGCCCGCCCCCGGCACGCCCACCATGGCAATGATGTGAGGAGAAGAAAGTTGCAAAGGTTTCATATATGTTAGTATACACAAAAAATCCCCCTTATCCAAGGGGGATTCTCGCCTGAAACCTCGCGCTTCAGAATATAGATTCTCGGAGCGGTCAGTCTCTTATAGGTGGCGTCGGCTGGCGACGTATGCTAGGGCTGAGGTAACCAGTGCACCGAGACCCAGGCCGCCAAGTACCATGTCGGTCATACCAGTTCGTGGTAGTGCGGTTGGTGTTGGTGGGGTTGGGGTGGTTGGCTTTGGATTACACTCTTCGCTGTCGATACCGACGAACCGCTTAGTGTCTTCAGCTTCTTTCTTGGTAACTTCGCGGATGGTCTTGGTAGTGACGTCACAGACCTTGATCTTTTCACACTTGCTCAGATCAGTGGTGTATGGTGGCGTGTTCTCTTTGCCCTTTTCGACTTTTTCGATGATGCCAGTTTGAACGTTGCAGGCCTCGACTTTCTCTGGTACATCGACGGTTGCGTTGTCGCAGCTATCTTTGTCGCCGGGGATTTCTGGGGTGTCAACGCAGGCGGTGTTGACGACTTTACCGGTAACTTGTTCTTTGATGGTTGCCGTGATAGTAAAGGTCTTTGAGGCACCCTTCTTGAGCTCAGGGATTGTTGTCTTCCAAGTATTGTTCTGGATGGTGCCCTCAGATGCCCTCAGGAAGGTGACGCCTTGTGGCGCATTGTCAGTGACAACAGCGTTCTTCAGGTCAACGTTGCCAGTGTTGGTGACGGTCACCTGGTATGGGAATTCGTTGCCAACTTGGACGGTCTTGTGCTTGACGCCATCAACCTTTTTCTCAATTTTGATGCCGGGGTTAGCCTTTGGCGTTTCTGGCTGGATGGTGAACTGCTTGACACAGTCGTTGCTGGTGCGATCACCAAGGCTGGTTGTGACTGTGACGCGAGCGGTGTAGGTGCCCGCTTCCTTGATGGTGGCGCTGGTCTCGCTAGTCAGCGCTGAAGTAGTGTTGCTGCGTGAGAAGACTTCCTTGCCTGAAGCGTTGGTGATGCTAAAGGTGTATGACTTGACAGTTGCGCCATTCTCGACTGTTGCATGAGCCTTCAAGGCGACCGTGTTAGTCTGGCGGTTAATGACTGGCTGGTCAAGTGCTTTACAAGTAGCCACTGGCTGTGGTTTCGGTTTTGGTGGCACGACAACGTTGGTGGCGACAACCGGGTTACCACATGGTGTCATGATGGCGAACTTAAAGCGGCCCTGCTCATCAAGTCGGATAAACGCCCGCTGTGCGCTACCCATACGGCTGGCTGGGACGACCTTGGCGTTGGTGCCTGAGATCGGTGTGCCGCCGCTGATATTGCGGATGGCGGTCCGAGCGTTGGTGGCGACAACGGTGCCGTTATCGAGGCGAACCTCGCCGTTACGGTAGACTGCACCATTGGCGTAGTTGCCGCTCAGCATCTCGTAGGAAATACCGAACGCGCCATAAATTGTTGATACGCCTTTGTTGAAATATCGTTCGCGCATCTCTTGTACCGACATGGTACCACAATACACCACGGCGTACTTGTCACAGTCGCGGGTATTGTCAATTGTTTCTGCGTTGGCGTAGTAGACCAGTCCTGCTCCGAAAGCAGCGACCAGCGACAGCGCCACGATCTTAAGCTTTGTACTTAATTTCATAACATCCTCCTCACTGGTTGTTTCCCCAATATTATCACACAAGCATTATTTTGTCAATAACTTATATCATATTTTTTCAAAATGGTTAGTTTTGTACGGTTTGGGTCAGTTTGCAGAATATTTTTTTCTGTTATAATAGATACGCTAACCCGTTAGCGGGACGATAGGGGCATAGTTCATCGGCTAGAATGGCGGTCTCCAAAACCGCAGAGGTAGGTTCGACTCCTACTGCCCCTGCCACAATTTATGGCGTGACGACTTGATGAAAGTCGTTTTTTGATGGCTTGCTGTAGAATTGACGGCGCATATCAATTCACCGCTTGTGAAAATAATGTCTTGATCTCGTGAAAAATTGCCAGATGTGCTTGAAAAAGCATAAGCGGCGGTCTATACTGTAAATAAGATGAGAATTTTGATGCTAGGGTGGGAGCTTCCTCCACACAATTGTGGCGGTCTCGGTGTGGCGTGTTACCAGATGTCAAAGGCGCTGGCAGCGCATGGTATTGCTATTGATTTTGTTGTGCCCTACACGGCCGAGCATCCGAATATTACTCATATGAACATTCATGCGGCCTCGCCGCTGCCGCCGGGCTGTCGAGACTGCGGGGCGTATGATCATGGTGTCACGCCAGATGCTGAGGATAGTGATGAGCACGGGCTTGAACCGATGCGTCGGCTGCAGCGTCGCTATGGCAAGTTCGTCAGGCGGCTCGCTCAGTCACGTCCACCAGATGCCATTCATGCTCATGACTGGCTGACGATGGAGGCCGGTGTGATCGCCAAGGAGGTGTCGGGCGCACCGCTGATCGTTCATGTGCACGCCACTGAGTTTGATCGCTCGGGCGAACATTCGGGTAATCCGTTAGTGCATGAGATTGAACAGCAGGGGCTGATGATGGCCGATCGGATTATCGCGGTTAGTCGTATTACCAAGGATATGATTGTCAAGAATTATCACATCCCGCCAGATAAGGTTGATGTGGTGTATAATGCGATTGACCTGGCTGACCTGCCGCCGCATGAGTACGACACGGCGACATATAAATACCTCGAGGATCTCAAGACTGATGGCTATACCATCGTTGGTGCGTTGACGCGGCTGACGGTACAGAAAGGACTGACCTACTTTGTGCGGGCGGCAGCTAGAGCGCTGGAGCGGTACGACAAGATCGCCTTTTTGCTATCGGGTGACGGCGAGCAGCGGGATGAATTGGTGGCGTTAGCGGCGCGGCTGGGCGTGAGCGACCGGGTGATTTTCACTGGTTTTGTTCGCGGCAAGCAGTGGCGCGATGCCTACTACCTGATCGATATATTTATCATGAGTTCGGTATCAGAACCGTTTGGACTGACGGCACTGGAGGCAGCGCATCACGATACGGCCCTGCTCATCAGCAAGCAATCAGGTGTTGGCGAGGTACTTCATAACATCATGCGGTTTGACTATTGGGATGTTGATAAGCTGGCGGACGAGATCGTCAATATTGCGCGCTCGCCGGGCCTGCAATCGGCATTAAAGCGTAATGTCAAGGATGAATACGCTCGGCTGTCGTGGCGGGATGCTGCGGAGCGGTGCGTCGCGCTGTATCAAGCGTCGGCCGAAAGGAGGTGGGCATGAGCCGAGGTATCACCCTCTATCTCCACGTGCATCAGCCGTGGCGGGTGCGGCGGTATAGTATTTTTGACGTAGCAGCGCGGCACGATTATTTCGAGACGAATGATCCGGCTCAAAACAACGAGCTGATTTTTCACAAAGTTGCTGAGAAGTCGTATCTACGGATGAATGCTCTATTGGAGGAGCTACTCAGGCGACATCATGATTTCAAGTTGTCGCTGAGCATCAGCGGTGTGTTCCTTGAACAAGCGGAGCGCTTTAACCCAGCGGTGATTGAGAGCTTTAAGCGGCTGGTTGGCACCGGCAAGGTTGAATTGGTATCAAGCCCGTATCATCACAGCCTGGCGTTCTTTTATTCGCGGCAGGAGTTTGAGGAGCAGATTCGTCGTCACCAGCAGAAGCTACGTCAGCTGTTTGGCGTCGAGACCAGGGTGCTCGCAAATACTGAACTGGCGTATAACAACGATCTCGCCAAGTGGGCGGAGGCGGCTGGCTTTAGTGGTGTGTTAGCCGAGGGTTGGGATGAGGTGCTGGAGTGGCGCAGTCCGAATTATGTGTATCGGCCGGTTGGCACGGACAAGATTGGACTGCTGCTCAAGAATTATCGCCTGAGTGACGATATCGCTTTTCGGTTTAGTAATCGGTCGTGGGCGGGTTGGCCACTGACGGCAGAAAAATATCGGACGTGGCTGATGGAGGCGACGGCCGAGGCGCCGCTGGTTAATTTGTTCATGGATTATGAAACCTTTGGCGAGCATCAGTGGTCGGATAGTGGCATTTTTAGCTTTTTTGATCAGTTTGTTGCTTCGTGGCTTGAGGTTAGTGGTAATACGTTTTATACGGTGTCTGAGGCGCTGGCGGCGTATCAGCCGGTTGGTGAGATCAGCATGCCAGAGACGGTGACTTGGGCGGATAGTGAGCGTGATTTGACAGCGTGGAATGGCAATGATTTACAGAAGGAGGCGCTGCGGTATCTGTACGAGTTGGAGGCCGACGTACTGAGGAGTGGTGATGAGCAGCTGATCGCCGATTGGCGGCGACTGCAGTCGTCTGATCATTTCTACTATATGTGTACTAAGTGGTTTACCGATGGCGACGTCCACGCCTATTTCAGTCCGTATGATTCGCCGTACGAGGCCTTCCTCTATTACGTTAACGCAATTCGCGATGTGCGCTGGCGGCTGAGTGCGCATCGGTACGAAAGGTTTTGATGTCGGTACTGCTGGCAAATGGCACGTTGGCGGTTGAGCTTGACCAGTTTGGTCGAGTGAGTTCACTGTCGTTCCCGCACGTTGGCCGCGAAGTACAGAACCATCAATCCGTGCATCGTCTCGGCGTGTGGGTGGATGGCGAGTTTTCGTGGATTGATGATGGCGCGTGGCGGATGACGATGCGGCTGCCGCAGGGGGCACTGGTAGCGCACACGGTGCTCAAGCATGAGCGATTGGGACTGGTGTTGGAGTGCGATGATTTCGTTGATAGCAAGGTCAATGTATTTGGTCGTAATATTCACGTGGTCAATCTGCGGACTGAGACACGCCAGGTGCGGTTGTTTTTGCATCAGGCGTTTCGGCTATACGATGATGGTCAAGCGATTGATACGGCGCAGTATGTCGAGGCGTCGCAGGCGCTGCTTCATTATCGTGGACGGCGGGCGTTTGCCGTTGGCCTACGGACCTTTGACGGGCGTGATTTCGATCGGTGGACGGTCGGGCGATTTGGCGCTGGACTGGATGGAGCGTGGCGCGATGCGGAGGATGGCGAACTGGCGGGCTGTCCGCATGAGTATGGCATGACCGACTCGGTGCTGGGCTGTTCGCTACGGCTGGCGGCGCTAGCGTCGGATCGCTGCACCTACTGGTTGGCGGCCGGGACGTCAATCAAGGAAGCGTTGGGGCTGCACGAAAAGACGCGCAGTGTCGGCTTGGTGCGGAGCTTGGCGCGGACAACGGATTTTTGGCATAAGTGGCTGAGTCCAGGTTTTCGCGCGGCCCAGAAATTACCGCTACCACACCGTAAGGCCTTTATTAATTCCCTGTTGACACTGCGGGCTCACGCGGATGAGCGCGGGCTGATACTGACTGATGGTTCAGCCGCCAATTGTCATCTGCGCGACGCGGCGTTCGCGCTGTGGCCGCTGATCCGACTGGGGTATGGCAATGAGGCGGCGATGTTTTTCGAAGCTTGCCGGCGGATATTTGAGGCTGATGGTTACTTCGCGCCAGCATATTATACGGATGGCGAGCCGGCTGCGACTGATACTGCGTGGCGTCAAGACCGGCCGCCAATGCGACTGGCGGACGCGGCGGCGGTACTATTTATCTTCTGTCAATTTGCCACGTCGCGAGTTGGTGCGGAACGTTCACGGCAATTATATCAATCGGTGGCTGCTAAGGTAGCGATATTTGTGACGGATAATTGGGATAATCCAGCGGCGGACGACAACGCGGCGTTTGTTTGGCAGTTGTCGCGCGCGGCGCTGGAGCAAGCGAGCGAACTCGCGCAGCAGCACGACGACCCAGCCAATGCGGTGCAGTGGCGAACCTGCGCTGATGATATCAGCGCGCAGCTAGCGGGACGTGGTGCTGACGAGGTGACGATGGATGCGGTGTATGCCGCTTACATGTTTGGTGTTGAGGGTGAGGCTGAGCGGACAAAGCAGCTGGTCACTGAGGCGGTGCAAACCTTAGCGGCAGTTGATGGTCTGTTTAAGCGACGGGCAGAGGATCCAGATAGCAGTGTGGTCGCTAGTTTGTGGCTGGCGCAATATTATATCGAGACGGGAGAGCTGGCGCAAGCAGAGCGAATCGTTGACTTGATCCGCGAGCGGCGCATTATGAAAACTGGCGCAGTGAATGAACAAAGCGTATCGTCGGTGGTGGCTTCGGCTGAATACGTCAATACCCTGCTCGATATGATCGTGGCTCAGCGCTGAGGTTAGCGTAGGGGAATTAAGCCGGCCTACTGATTTGGTCGTTTGTCGCAAATAAAAAATCACCCCTATCCTAGGGGGTGATTCTCGCTCGATGTCATTAGCCCTTACGTGGTTTGACTTCGTTGCGGCCGAGGTTTTTCTTGGTCTCGGTGTAGGTTGCGTGCTGGCGAGCTACCGGGTCGTATTTTCGGAGTGTCAATTTGCCCTGCCCTTTGGTGGTGCGGTTTTGGGTGTTGACCGTGGTGTAGTACGTGCGGTGACCGCTCAAATCACTGACTAAACCAATCAACTTTCGCTTCGTATTCTTCTTTGCCATCTCTTTACTCGTTACGTTTATTTACAATCTTGACCGATTATAGCACAGATAATTGGGAAACGCTAGGGCGCTTGTTAAGGAAAATTGCTCTTGCTCTCGGACTAATACCAGCGAACCACCTCATCAAGTGGCCGGCGGCTGCGCGGGTGTGGCTGGTCACTCCGGCTGGCGTATCCGAGCGCCAGCATGAGAACTGGCAGGTCTTTATCCGGGTCAATGAGCTGGTGGGTTGTCAGTACCTCTGTCGCCTGATCAATCGAAAATCCCTCAATCGGACACGAGTCAATCCCCCGCTGGGCTGCCACCAGCATGGCAAAGCCAAGGGCGATGTACGCCTGGTGCGCCGACCACTGATGTAGCCCATCAGGTGTGTCCATCAGCTTGAAATCTTTCTTGGCCCACTGCTTCCAGAAGGTCTTATAGGCGGTGCACTCGACCAGGTTCATTTGTTTTACGTCCTGGAGTATGTGATCAATGTGATCACTAAGCGCCTCGGCCGTCTTGGCGGTAAAAATCAGGAAATGACTGGCATCAAAGCGCGGCTTGTTAATCGGCGCGCATTTTTTCAGACCCTGGCGCAGCTGCTGATCTTGGGTGACAATGACGTCGAATTGTTCAAAACCGTACGAGGTTGGCGTGAGGCGAATTGCCTCAAGGATCAGCTTCATATCTTGGTCAGAGATCTTTTTATCAGCATCAAATTTCTTGCAGGCATGGCGAAAATCCAGCGCTTTGGTAATTTCCGCTGCTGAAATGGTTGGTTTGCTGGTCATTGGCGTCCTCCTTTTTGTTGCCTAATGATACGTTGCTCTTCGGGTGTGAATCGCCGCGATTCGCGCATTTTTTGGTAAGCTTTGTTGCGCGTCCAAGCGTCGATGTGTCTGCTTTCTAGTTCAGCCAGTGTTAACTCAAAGAAGTGTACTGCCGCCGTCGCGTATAGCCAAGCTAGCCCCATCTTGACGTAATAGCCATCGTGCCTGACGTTTTGCAGCGCCGCGAAAACCTGGTCAATATGTGCTTTGTCTAGGAAATTAGTCATCAAAGAAATCACGCCGTAGCGCACCGTGAACTCGGCTTCGCTCCGCAAACATTCCAGCGCAAAGCCCAGCCACACTTCGCCAGCAAAGCGCCGCTTTTTCTCGACAAATATATCGATATGCGCCCATGAATCAACATGCGGCAAATATTGTTTAGTCAAATCAATCGCCGCCTGATCATCAAGCCGAGCGTGCGTAATCAACAGCCCGCACAGCAGCATGTAGTCAAATGATTTGTTCTTGGCCGTTAGTAATTTGCTAATGCCTGCTGCGCTCATGTCAGGCGCCAACCTCCTCGCCAACCGCCGCAAATCCGGCACGCGCACGCCGATGACCGGCATTTTGGTATTGACGATGCGTTTATTAAAGGCGGCGTAGGTTTCGTTGCCTTGAGCGAGCGTTTCGAGTTGGCGCGTGAGGTTGTGAAGCATATGTTTATTATAACCTATAAGCGGCGCATTGCTAACGCTGCTCCCACTGTTTCGGCGAAACCCGGCACGAGCTTCATCGTAGTCACTTCTTTTATATCAAACCAGGTAGCCTAAAACAAAACCAAAACGACTTAGCTTAAGTTATTTGCTAATGATTAGCACCTCTTTTGTTTTCGAGTGTGACAAAGCGTACTTGTAGTCCCTATTAGATACCACGCACATTTTTTTACCATATTGTGAAAGTATATCACATATCTGTTCAATGCTCGGGATACCGTCGCTTCTATAAGAAATGACTATTGTGGAATCAGAAAACTTACTTATTATTTTATGGAACTCTCTTTCTATCTGATTTTTATTAGTCCACGGGTTCTTTTTCTTATTTTTTATAGGTAAATGCTTATATCTATGATTAATCTTATTGTTCCAAGTTTTGTAGCTGGCTATTCCCTCTAGAAAGTGATAGAAATCTAAGTAGTCCGTGCCTACACCGTTGCTAGAGATGTACGGTGGGTCAAGATATACTAGGTCAATGTTTTTTGAATCAAAAGTTGCTACGTCTTTATTTAGGGCAACACAATTTTTACCGTTTGAGAATATTGAGCTATTGGCTTCTGCTGCGAAATGTCGAAAACAACTTTCGAAAGACTTGTCCCATGTCGCTTTGTTGCCAAAACTGCGCTTTACTGTCGATAGTCGTAAGTACAAGTTTGCTCTATGAAATAAATTATACGGCCTTTTAATAATACACGATTGAAATAAAGAAAAATAAGCAATTGCCCTCTTATACCTATCCCCCAAGAGCTCAATATTAAAAATCGTTTTATCAAGCCAAGCATTTTCCTCGTCAGTATAGAAAATTCCCTTAAACGTTTTTTGAATAAAATTAAATGAACCGCTGTCATTGTTTAATATGAATTCAATATCTTCCTCGGTTAATAATATGGAATCATTTTCTATAAGTGCAGTTCCTATTATCGAGTTGAACCTAAGAATGTCGTTATAGATAACTTCCTTTCCCTTGCGCTTCAGCATATGCGATACAGAACCGGTTCCACCAAAAGCATCAAGTACGGTTGTAAAATTTATATCATATATATTTTCCCAAATCCAATCTGTTAATTTGTTCTTTGAACCCTGATAGCGTGTAGCTGGAAAAGGGTGCATTTCGTCAAATACAGTAATGATTTTTTCTTCTGCTAAATACGGTAAGAAGGATGGCTGAATCGCGACGTTCAGATCTCTCATAGCTACAACTCTTCGTCGATGGTGTTTAATAATTTGGCGTCCGGCAGCTTTTTCTTGTATGCTACGTATTGCTTTAGATTTGAATATGGCGTATTTCCACCATCAGCCATATCACGAGTTTGGTAATACATCCAATAGTCGTCAAAAATATCTGCACCAAGTTTAGCGAACGGCCCGTTACCATTATGTAGCTTTTCTATCTCTGTGATCGAGCCAATATTTTTTGTATTTCCTGAACCTGGTCTTGAGTTGGCAATCTTATATTTTTCCTGAACAATATAATCAAAATCAGAGACAACAGAGACTATTTCCGGTAAATCATCAATCGTATATATTTTTTCTTCATCAATTTTATTGGGCTGCTGCGTATAAATGACCCCAAGAACAAGGTGGCAAGTATAATTTGAATATGGCATAGTTATATTTTTACCACTGGAACGATTGCGGAAATATCCAGTAAAAGCGCCCAAGGTAAAACCGTTTACTCGAGTATTGCTGACTCGATAGGTAGATTTCACATCTACTGCAAACACAGTCCCGTCTCTCTCATCAATAAACGTAATGTCAGGATAGAAATTTTGATGCTCAGCTAGCACCATTTTTAGCTTATTGCTTCTCGCAAACTTCGAAATCGTAGGGAACAACATAAGCTCTATTATCTTAGATATGACCTTTGTATCTATTGAGATAGTATAGATATTTTTGTAAATGTCTATAAAGCCCTTAACTACCCAATCATTATTCTTGTCTTGCAAGACTTTAAGGTCACCCCTTAAGGTATTTTCTAATTTGTTCTTAAATTCTCGTACTTTCATGCTAATAGACTAATAGTAGTATACCACAAAATAACACTCAGTGCTCACTTGTATACATGGAAATAATTCTGTAGACTGTCGTCGATGTTATCGGAGGTGTCTTTGTTTATTGCCTGCATTTCTGAGAATGCTTTACCTAGCGATAATAATATACCCGACAATTTACCTACTATTGTGAATCTTGGAGTTATGGCCTTACTGACATCAAGGCGCCAAAACAAAAAACTGGTTAAAAATTTACTAATAATCTAAAAATCAAAATGGAGCCACGATCGGGGCTTGAACCCGAGACCTCATCCTTACCATGGATGCGCTCTACCAACTGAGCTATCGCGGCATTACACCATCGCCTGCGGCATGCGCTCTACGTATGTTTGCGTTTCACGCGTAAGAGCTATCGCGGCACACCGGCTACGCCTGAAAACGGCGCGGCAACATTCGTATTGTACCATATTCACGTGGCCGTGCAAAGACGATGGCGTTCTCAGACTACTTCTCTGCCTCGACCTGATCTGGCTTGTCGGCGGCTTCAGGGGTGGTCGGCGCAGTCGTTTCTTTGGGCTCTTCTTTGTGCGCCGTCGGCTTGTTGGCTTTGGCTGAGTCAAACTCAGATTCGATTTCGCTAAGTACGTAGCCCATAGCGGCGACCAGGGCGATAGCGACGACTCCGCTCGTAACGTCGTAGTAATGGGTGAAGAAGCTGAGGATAAAGGTGACAACGGTGGCAAGGAACGTAACGACAATGCCGGCGGTGGCGAAGAGCCAGCCTCGGGTTTGTTTCTGTCGTAGCGGCGAGATAGCCAGTCCGAAGAGAATAATTTCGGTGATAGCAAAGATTAGGGTGATAATTTGCTGCAGGCGGATAATAGCGATATTTGGCACAAAGATAGTAACACCAAATAGCGAGATGTGATCAGCTTGTGAGAGGAGTGACAAGGCCGAACTGAGCGACAATGCTGCCACCACCGCCAACATTGCAGCGACGATCCAGAGGTTGTCAGCGACCGCCTGGCGTGACTGCTTTGACATGCGTGGCAATGGTTTGTAGAGTGCTTTGAGAGTTTTAGCAAATGGAAATCGTTTCATGATTTGATAATAGCATGTCGGGAGGCGGTGAGCAACTTAGCGTGAAGTACGGGTGGATTTTGCGGTGCGCGCTCGGGTCGGTTTGGCTGGCCGTGGCAAGCGCGGCGCAATGATGGCGTCCAGTACCGTCCAGGCGACGCTATTGACCAAGAAGACCACGCCGACGATACCGGCGATTGAGGCGGCCAGGTGTGCAGCTGAATTACTGATCAGGATTAGCCCGCCGCCGATCGTTAAGCTGATGATGGCTAGGGCGACGTAGGCCTGCTGTAATTTGAGGCGCTGATTTTTCTGCTCATCCCAGGTGATCAGTCCTCGCTTGATAAGCTCTAACATGGTGGAAATTATAGCATTGTTTGTGAGTAAAGTCAACAAAAGAGCGTCGACGGACGCTCTCTGAAATAACTATTTGGTGGAATTTTACAACTCCGCTAGAACCTATTTTAGTGCAAAATGCTAAAAACTGTGAGCCGCACCGCCTAGCACGGCAAGCCGTGCTGCGCTCCGCCCAGAAAACCCTTTGTATATTTTTTGTAATTTCCCCGCCGTGATTCCTTAGAAAAAAGTAAAGGGTGTCCTGGGCGGGTTCGCCTACCGCAAACGGTAGATGCGGCTAGAACTCACACATTTGCCCGACACGCACGAAATCAAGATGTATGACGGTATTGCCTTTATGGTCAACAACAAAATGTGCGCTTGCGTTGGTGGTAGCAAAGCAGCCAACATCATGGTGCGTATTGGCGCGGACACATACGAGGATGCACTGAAACGAAAGGGCCCGCGCCCGACAATCATGAAAGATCGTCCGATCAAGGGTTATATCGACCTCGACAGCGAGGGGCGAGCGTAGCTATTACTTATTGCTCTGCTCAAAAGCAAGTCGCCCACGTGTCGCGACAATCGCCACTATTGCTAGCACTGTCAGACCGAGTGCAGCAGGCCAGTTGTTGGCGACAGCAACGCCGCTGAGCGTTGCGACGACAAAGAGCGACCAGTTGACGCTATTGTGCGCGAGTATGGCAAGAAACACACTGCCGCGCGCCTTGTTAACAAGCCATGACATCACGACCGACATGCTCACCACTAGTACAAGGTACGCCCATAACTGCGAAACACCACCGCGTGCTGTGTCCCATTCGGAAGTAAAGAATAATGGTATATGCCATAGACAGTGCACAACTCCCAGAATAACCGCCGCAACTAGCGGGTGGTACCGCTGCTGCAAACGATGAAGAGCAAAGCCTCGCCAGCCGCCCTCTTCTTGTATCGGACCACCAGCAAGATATATGACAAATGTGACGAGCAATGTCGTGATAATCGCAGGCGATATGTCGGACGAAATCCTGACACCACCAAAGAGGAAATACGCCGCACAAATCGCGAGAGGAATTGCCGCGAATGCGAGAATATATGCCAGTGGGTGCGCTCGCCACTGCGTAAAGCTCTTTTGTAGTTGCTTTACTCCTTTGTGTCCACTCGCGATGCGAGTAACAACAAACACTGCAACCAGCGGCCCCGCAATAAGTCCGAGCTGATTGATACCAGCAACCGCGGAACGTGGCAGCTCATACGGTAGCAACCCGACACCTGTCTGCGACAACCACCACGGACTCCACCCAATCCACGACCCAAGATATGCGAGAATAAAGAATGACACTAGGGGATAGGTACGAATAGTGCTAATAAACTTGTTTTTATAGATAGCTGGCTCATAGAGCTATTATAACTTACTGGTGATGCTATTGCGACCAGCGGCGCGGCTCACAGTTTTGTCCTGTTTTGGTGCCGGAAGTAGGACTCGAACCTACGAAGCCTGACGGCGGGAGATTTACAGTCTCCTGTGATTGCCACTACACGATTCCGGCATGGAACTTGCTACATCGCGGCGCCCGCACGTTTTTACATGCTTGGTGCGAGGGCGATGCAAATGGAGCCGATTCAGGGATTCGAACCCAGGACCTGCTGTTTACAAAACAGCTGCTCTAACCAGCTGAGCTAAATCGGCATCTTGAATGATTGTAGCAAGTTTTGCAGCCCAAGACAAGGTCTACATAATTACTTTTCGTGGTTGCCGCGGCTGGCGTGGCTGCTGAGGGTGGGCTGGGTGCTGCGAACGGCGCGGGGCGGCGGCTGGCTTGTCGGGTGTGAGCATGGCCGTGGCGCGCTCGCGAAGTTTGGCGGCTTGTTCGGGCTGCTTGGCACTGTCGTAGGCTTGGGCAAGTGTGTTCAATGTGTGCGGCGTCGGTTCAAGCTCGGCGGCCTTCTCTAGCGCCGCCAGCATCTTCTTCGTATTACCTAATTTCTCCTGAACCTTGGCGTAGGCGATGTGCCGGGCGGCATGACTGGCCTCCATATCAAGCGCCTGCTCAAACGCCAGCGCCGCCTTGACATAATCTTGAGTCTCGTAGTAAATGAGGCCGACATTGTGCAGGCTCGAGGCGCTCGGCTCGAGGCTCTGGGCGATCTCAAAGCACTCGATGGCGTCCTTGTAGGCACGCTGCTTGGCATACAAAATCCCCAGGCGATTGTAGGCCGTGGCGTTCTTTTCATCGACGCGCAAGATGGTTAGGAGTGCTTTCTCGGCACGTAGATACTTGTTTTCACGCAGTGACTCTTGAGCGATAGCCCAGAGCTTGTCAAGTTTCTCTGACAATTTAACTGGTAAGTTTTGTGCTTCGCCGACTGACGGCTGATACCAAACTGCCCACACCATAACCAGCAGGATAACTAATAATCCAGACATATGCATCCATTATACCACAATATTGATCAGCGCCAGCCGCACATTGCCATTATGCCTCAGCCGCGTTTCGGCGGTGATGATCCGATCAAGGAGGGGCTGGTGCGAAGGGCTCGGTTGAGTTTTCATCTGAAACGCCACCATGGTCAGGAGGATGTCGATCAATTGGAGGGCTTTGGCACGGTCGGTGAAATAGGATGGCAGCGTGCGTAGTGCTTCGTATGAGCCTGGTGTAGAGAGGATGCATTTGGCGTCAGCGGCGATGGCTTGATATTCGGACAGCAGTTTCGGTGTGCGCGCTAGTTGGCGGATGAGCAGTGGCCGGCCGGCGGCCAGGAACAGGATTTGGCGACGCTCGCTGGCGGTGAGCGAGGTGGCGTCAAGTAGCGTTTCGTCCTGCGCCTGCGAAGTGCGGTGCAAGGTTAGCACTTGACAGCGCGAACGAATGGTGGCCAGCAGCTGCTGTTCGTTCTCGGTCACGAGCAAAAAATGTGTGTTGGCGTTTGGCTCCTCTAGGGATTTGAGAAGTGCATTCTGTGCTGCCTCGCTCATCTGGTCGGCTGGATCGATAACGATAACGCGGCGAACCGTGGCGTGCGTGCGCAGCATGGTAATCATGGTGCGAATCTGCTCAGTCGTAATTGTGGTTTTTGCCTCCAGTGGCTGCAGCCGGAGCACCTCCGATGGCGTAAGTGTTGCTAGGTATTCAGCGGCGCCCGTGCCGTCCAGCCCACGCTCGGCGTTGATGATCACCGCCTGTGGCAGTCGCTCAGCAAGTTGGCGTAGTGTAGCGCGGTCGCGATGCGCCACCACTGGTGTGCGCGGCGAGCGGGTGCTAGTCATGAGTGGCCTCGCCGGGCTCATTCGGGGCTGCGGCAATTTTTGGGAATAATTGTCGAAACTCCTCTGGGATAGCCGCCTCAAACGTCTTTCGTTCACCTGACGGTAGCGTGATTTCTAACTGATGGGCGTGGAGCATCAGACGGCTGGCGTTTGGCTTGCCGTAGACGCGGTCGCCGAGAATTGGTGTGTTTAGGTGCGCCATATGGACGCGGAGTTGATGGGTGCGGCCAGTGGTGGGCTTCAGTTCAATCAGCGCTTGGGCGTCAGTCGCCGCCAGTACGCGGTAGGTTGTCTGAGCGGGCTTACCGTTCGGGTCGACGCGGAAGGTGCTGGGCGCGGCTGGGTTGCGACCAATCGGTAGGTCAATCTTTGCGGCGGCTAATTTCGGTACGCCGTCGGTCACTGCGAGGTAGGTTTTTTTGGCGGTGCGCTGGGCGAATTGTCGCTGTAAGTGGGTCGCAGCGTCAGCAGTTTTAGCGATAATCAGCACGCCTGAGGTGTCGCGGTCAAGCCGATGTACGATGCCCGGCCGGTCGGTGTCCGAGGCAAACGAAGTCTTGGGGCGAATAATCTCTGCCACCGTCGACTCGGTCGATAGTCCACCTTTGGCGTGAGTCAGGAGCCCGCTTGGCTTATTGACCACCATCACGTCATCGTCTTCGTATAGAACCGGCAGCTCTGCACTGGCCTGCTCCTGCTCCGGTAATTTGACAGCGATTTCGTCGGTCTCGTCAACCTCAAATTTCGGCGTCGTCACTACGCGGTGATTGACTGAGATGTAGCCGGCTTTGATGTATTTTTGCCAGAGACTGCGCGAAATTAACGGGTCAAATGACGTGGATAGGTGGACGTCCAGGCGTTGCTTGGTCGGCATGATGTGGAGCATGGTGACGAACTTGCCTTGAAATGGCGTCTCAATGCAGATCGGATCAAGCGGGTTTGGCAACATCTCAGCATTGGCTGGCTTATCAGGCCACAATTCGTCAATTGATTCCTCGTCAACAATCGAGCCATAGAGTGCGGCGAAATGTTGCTTATTCAAGATAAACTCCGCCACGATGTGTGATTCGTCCGTCTGGATTTTTAGATGGCGTAATGCTTTGACGGGCGTGTTGTCGTCCGCCAGGTGATATAGCCTGGCGATCTTGAGGACGGTGCGCGGCGAAATTTTCACGCGGCGCGTCCTCTGCGGTTTGGGCGGCTAGACATTTGCGGCGCTTGATTTGGCAGTGTTCCTGGCTCAGTGAGGCAACTTGCTATCACCATACTATCTCCGTAGCCCCACGGCCGTTTGGACGCGGTGCAAGGTTTCGTTAGCGACGACGTTCATGTCGCGCTCGCTGGATTCCAGCTTACTTTCGATTGCCTGCTCATCAACTGCCGCCAGACGCGCCTGGAAATTCGCTAAGAATTCGGACACTTCGTCAGCCACGATTCGTTTGAAGTCGCCGTAGCGTTCCATGCCGGCGTACTGGCTGATGGTCTGCTTCAAGCTGACGTCTCGTCCAGCGTCTTGGCGCACCAGCGTCAAAATCTCCAGCAGATTGGAAATGCCCGGCTGGTTGTCGTGGTCGTACTGTACCCTGCCTAGTGAGTCGGTAGTGGCGCTCATGATTTTTTTGTGGGCCACTTGCGGCTCATCGCCGAGGAAGATGACACCCTTGCCGCTATCGTCGGATTTGCTCATCTTTTTGGTCGGGTTCATCAGATCTTTAATCCTCAGGCCTTGGTCGTTGCCGAAGAATTGATGCTGCTCGGCGACTGGCTTAGGTACGATGAATAAGTCGCCAAATTTGCGGTTCATCCGCTCGGCGATGTCGCGGGTAAATTCCAGGTGCTGGGTTTGGTCGTCGCCGACTGGCACGTAGGTGGCGCCGTATAGCAAGATGTCGGCGGCCATCAGGACTGGATAGTTGAAGAGGCCGACGGAAGTCGGCGATGTTTTGTTAAACCCATCGAATGCTGCGGCGAACAGCTTTATTGAGCCTCTTATATCTTTGTAGCTAACTGTGCTATTTATATCGTATTTTTTATCGCATCGCTGTAGTATAGTGTCAATGACCTCGTTGATGTCTATTATGTCGCTCTTATCCTTAAACTGCGTCATCCGGCTCATTTCACCAAAACCAGTGAAGCAATCCAAAATCCACGCCAGTTCGCTGTGGGCTGGGACGTGGCTTTGACGGTACAGATGAATCGCCTGGTTGTTCAGCGGCAGTCCGGCAGCCGTATAAATCCGGGCGTTATTGAGAATGCCGTCGTACAACTTACTATGATCAATCGGCGTGGTGAAGCTGTGAAGATCGGGGATGAACAAATTGATATCATAATCGGCCGAGCGGCGCTTCGCCATATCGATAATTGGCAAAATGGCCCCAAAATAATTGCCAATGTGAATATCATTGTTGGCGCGCACGCCGGTGAGGATGACAGGTTTGGTTGGTTTCATTGTATTCATTATAACACTCCTTTGGTTGTTAGATGATATAAAAAAGACCGCGCGCGGCCTCTATTCATGGTTGGTATTTTCAGAAGAATTTTACGAACAATTCAACAAGCCGCGGCGAACACGCGTGCTTTGCCAGGCGGTGCTGATGAATTGCTGGTTTATAGTCATGGGGTGATTATAGCGCTGGCGGGCGAAATGTGCAAATATTTATTATTGCGGTATGGCCGACGGAGAAAGGCGAGAGATTAAGTAGCTTCTGATGTATTATTCTCTTGACTCAGGTTCCGTTTATGTTGCATGTCAGTGATACTTATTAGGCTCTCTCTAATGAACTCAATCGGTGCCGAGGCAATTTGTAAATTTGTTGAGAAATTGAACTCATCACGATCTAGCATGGATGATCTTGTACCCCTATCTGTCAAGTCGATAGCTGTGTAGTTGCTCAACTCCTCAGGTGTAAACCCCTTACAAAGAAGCCGCTTCCAATCAATAGTACCCGGATATGGACGGAATTCAAATGTCGAGGCCCTGAAGTTGCCCTTGAGGCTATCGGCGAAGCTCCATAACTCATGGATAAGACTGAGAGTGTCCCTTATCTCGTCCTCAGTTTCATCTACATGCCCAAGAATAAAATAACCCTTGACATCAATGCCGCGCTCCAAGAGTTTAGAGACAACGCGCCTCGTCATCTCGGTATCTATTCGCTTGTCAATCCTCTTTAGTACATGCTCATTCCCCGACTCTATTCCAAAAGCAATTTCTTTCAAGCCACTCTCGTGCATAAGATTTATCTGATTATTGCTAAGTCGATCAAATACATTTATTCTTCCCGTACCGCTCCATTGAGCCCACTCGCCGATATTTGCAGCAGCGAATGCGCTGGTCATATCAGCTATCATGCGGCGATTGCCCAAAAATAAATCATCCACAAAACGAAAGCTTGTCACGCCATATTTTTTATTAAGCATGTTCATCTCATACACCACGCTCTCTGGACTTCTTGATCTAATCTTGATATCTGGGTTAACAGAGGCTGCGCCTCCGCAAAATGAGCAATTGTACGGACACCCTCTTGCGGAAACAATATTTGCATGCACTACACCGCTCTCGTCTGTGTATGGGTCTTGTGGCAGGAATTTCCTATCTAGCAGCGGTAACTTATCTATATCTGGCGCAGTATAATATTCACTGTCCCCTTTTGCCTCACCCATCATAATGTTTCGATTATCTGCAAGCCACATTACCCCGGGGAGTCGTGTTCTATTGTCTATATTTCGTAAAAGCTCAACCGTTCGCGTCTCACCCTCTCCTATGACAAGTGCTTTACAATTACGCATCCTAGGATCTATCAGGATTTCTCTAGCCACTGCCTTTGCCTGATGACCTCCTAGCAGAATATTGATATCAGAATTTAGGCTATTACAAATATTAGCGCTTGCTTCATAGGTGGGGGCAAGCAGACCAAAGCCAGCCCAGCGAGGCTTTAGTCTGTTAATAATCTCTTTCGTCTGCTCATAAGCCAGCCCTTCCGACTCGGCGTCTAAAACACCAACATTGAAACCCTCTACCGCCGCCAAAGTTGCGATATAGCCCATGCCCAACACGGGCAGCGTGTAGTTGTTAGTCCTTGGTCGCTCCTGATAATCTCTCAAAGGGGTGTTGACGAGCAGCAGGTCAAGATCCTCCTCTGGTCGAGCTCCCGCCACAAACTCACGTGTCATTGGTCTCTTCTCGTTTCATGAATCATTATCAGCGTAGCAATTGAACTGCTCATATTCTCTGCTCCTGCCACTTTGTGCAGCTCCTGGATAAACGCTGCCTCTTCCTTGGGCCACTCGTGGCGAGGCAAGGCCTCCCTTGCGTAGAGGCGTATTGCTGCATCACCATAGGGATATGTTGCAAGTTCGTTTGTATAATCTGCAACAGTTGCCCGTGCAGTCCAGCTTCCGATTCTACGTATTTTCATAAGCTCGTCCAATAGATCCGGCGCTTGAATCTTCTCCAGTCTATCGGCGTGTTCTAAGATAAATCGTGCTGCATTTCTAAGTGCGTCTTTCTTGAAACTCATTCCCATCCGCTGATACGCACTGTCAGAGACTTCCAAAACCCGCTGCAGACTAGGAAATAGATAATAGTGTACGTTGCCGGTCAGACTAACCTTTTCCCCTATAGATTTTGAAAAAGTGCGATACATATTTTTTGCTTGATTAGCTCGTATCACTTGGCGAATAATATTGGTGCCAATGCAGTCCCATAAATTTGGGCACTGCATACGATAGATATGCGCCGCAGAAGGGCTATCTACAAGCTTGTCATTCTTTTTAAATTCCGTGTAGGGTGCGTTACCCTCTAGCAAGGTATGCTGATCTTGAGATAGAACGGAGTACACTAATCCATCAGCGGTTTCATGTGCACACGCAAACGTTCCAGTTTCTGTCTTTACCCATGAGTAGTGGTCGGCTAGATAGTATTTGCTATTGTCTTTCATGTTGAGATTTGATAATTTATTTTATTGCATTTTTCAGTGATCTCCTGCACTGGTCTGGTGTAGTAAGTATTGTTGGTTGCGGTTCAAACGGTTATCGTTCAATGTTTTCGGGGTTACTTTACAGACCAAAGAACCGCCTCGCGGTGTATTATAGCAGACGATCAGAATTTTGTGAACGAGGTTTATTCCGTCACTGGCTTCAAGGCGGGTTTTATCAACGTTCATGATTTTTTTTCGTATGGGTACGAACAGTGGTGCGGCGAGGTGACCTGGTGGTAAGATAATCGCCAGACAGATGCTGCTTGATTAGTCCGGACAAACGCTCAGCGTATTTATCCGTTATTTCGTGCCTCTGCATGGTCATTGACCGATGGGCGATATTCTTATGCTCTTTGGCTAGTTTCTTCAAATTTCGCTCGACGATCAGTGGGTCGAGCTTGCCAGACAAAATAGTGATTGGGAGTTTTAGCTGTGATATATCGGTCATCGTGGTTTGATTGATTATTGCAGTATTTAGAGCGGTCAGGAAGGATTTAGCAGTAATTTTATCAGCCTTAAATCCCGCGTCGGGCCATATATTATGTCGGTCAGCGAACTGCAATAGACGCTTTGAGCTCCTTGGATGCTTGTTGATAAGGCTATATAGGGCCCGTAATATTTTTTCTGGATGATGGATTTTCTCATCAATCTTAGGGTGATATATTGGTGGGCTACATAAGATTAGCGATTGACTTAGGTTTGGATATTTTTTAGCGAGTTCTACGGCAGCTAGCGACCCCATAGAGTGGCCAATGACGATATCCAGGCGAGGTATTGATTCGTGACGTAGCGTAGCGGCGATGCTGGTGGCCTGGTCGTGGGCGTTGTATGATTTCCAGTCGGGCTTTGGTGAATTACCAAATCCTAGCATGTCGATGGCGATAACTTGCGCGTCTTTGGGCAGGTATGGTTCCAGCGGCTTCCAGGTACGCCACGATGTGCCCAGCCCATGGATAAGTAGAATAGTAGATTTTGGGTTATCTGGGCGACAAAAATAATGCACATTCAGGGTGTACGGTACGCGCAGCCAGCGATGAATGAGTCGGTCGAACATGATCTTAGTATACTATGAAAATACTCCGCCTGCACATGAGACGGAGTATTCTCGAGAATCGGTTTCTCCTCTGTTTAACGCTTGGAGAATTGTTCGCGCTTGCGGGCAGAACGCAGACCGTATTTCTTGCGCTCTTTCTCGCGTGGGTCGCGCTTGAGCAGCTCAGCTTTCTTCAGGACTGGACGCAAGTCAGCGTGAGCAGCCGTCAATGCTTTGGCGATACCAAGCTTGATGGCGTCAACTTGACCAGCGAGACCGCCACCTTTGACCAAGATGGTAACATCGTATTCCTTTTGCTTGCTGACGATAGCCAGTGGATCGGTTACTTCTGCCAGCAAGGTTTTGTTGCCATCCAAGTACTCAGCGGCTGCTTTGCCGTTGATGGTG
>CAUUSE010000007.1:0-27913 GCA_963547725.1 uncultured Candidatus Saccharibacteria bacterium
TAATCGTATCCATAACCGTCGCTCCGTCACGCCAATCGTGAACCCGCAGGCCCGGATAGTTCAGGTCAGTAAGTGCTCGTTGCACCGACGCCTCCTTGCCGCGGCTGGTGCGCACGACGATCATGCTGGCATCGTTCTCGCCAGCCGTCAAATGGCTCGGTATACCGCTGGTGAGCTTGCGCCATAAACCGCGCGAGATGTACGCCTGAATATCTGCATTATAGAACTTCGTCGAGGTAATACCGCCGACCTTAACGTTGACCTTTTTACCGTTAACATTTATCGTTACCCGATCGCCAACTTTGACCCCTTCAAGAGAACCTCTCTCGAGCAGCCGGCTACCCAGCACGATCTCGTCGTCGCTCGCCGCCAAAAACGTTCCGTCCGACACGCGGTTAGCGACCTCCAGGGTTTGGCGAAAGGCTTGCGGATTAACGACATTGATTCGAGCTTGTACCTGCTTGTCATCGTTATATCCTAATATTGCCGGTACAGCCAGGATTTTGTCAGCCGACGTGACGCCGTCGATGCGTTTGATCTCGGCCAGCTTGTTATCGACATTGGTGATGTACTCGCCGGGCTTTTTGACATCAATATAGGCCTCGCCGACCATCAGGTTCTTGATCTGCGATTCAATCGCCGACGTGACGCCAGCTAGCAGCGACGATATGAAGGCTAGATTAATGAATGCCACCGCCACCAGCAGCGTCGTCAGGCCCAGCGTCCACTTGCGGCCGCGCACGATGTACTGCCGCATCAATCGCCAGCCCAGCAAGAACTCGCGCCACAGATTGTTCTTGGGCTGGCGTGGCGTTTGCGTTTCCTGCGTTTTGTGAGACTGGCTCATAGTAGTCTCCCGGCTGCGGGCTGACGTTCGCCTTTTAGTTTGCCGTTTTCAAACACGATTTGCCGCTTGGCGTAGGCTAGCTCATCAGCTTCATGCGAGATCATCACCAAGGTTATGCCGCTGGCATTAATTTCCTTCAATGTTTCCATGACATTTGTTGAGGCAACCGTATCTAGGTTAGCCGTCGGCTCGTCGGCAAAGATAATGTGCGGCTCATTGACCAGCGCCCGGGCAATCGCCACGCGCTGCTGTTCGCCGCCAGATAATTGCGATGGTAGGTGGCGCGCTCTGTCCTTTAGACCAACACGATCTAGTTCTTGCAGGGCTTTTTGCTTAGCAATCTTCGCCGAGCACCACATCAGCCGCGGTAACATGACGTTTTCTAGGGCGGTGAGCTCACGAATCAGGGCGTACTCTTGAAAAATATAGCCAACTTGGCGCAGGCGCAGTTCAATTCGCTGTTTTTCTGGCAGCTGAGTGATCTCTATCGCTGGTGTCTCGTCGCCCCTACTATCAAACCAAATCGTGCCGCTATCAGGGCGATCCAACATCGCCACCTGATGCATAAAGGTTGATTTGCCCGAACCGTTGCGCCCTGTGATCATCAGAAAATCGCCGTGACGAATCGAAAAACTGACGTCCTTGAGCGCACGCGTGGCGCTATCACCCGAGCCGTACGTCTTGCTGAGATGCTCAATGGTAAGAATTTCGCGGGCCATAGTATCAGTATAGCGCGCGGTGGGGCGCCGCTTCAAGCCGAGATCCCGAAAAACCTACTGCAGTTTTGTTATCATTTCTACTTCGCGGGCCGTAAGACCATATTTTTCATAGAACACTATGGCGCGCTGGTTGCCGCTCAGTACTTTTAACCGCAAGGTATCGCAATTTTTACTCTGGAAATAGCGCTTCATTTCATCCAGCAAGGCTCGCCCGACACCGCTGCCGCGCTGTTCTGGCTCGACATAGAGCAGCCCGATCCAGCCGTCTTTTCGCGGCGTATGCACCGCATCGAACACGGCGTCCTGACCAGGTTGATGATCGATAATCACGCCCTGAATAAAGCCGATCACCTGGCCGTTCTCCTCGGCAACATACATCGCGCCGTCCATATCCTTGCTATCGTCGATCATCCGCTGCATGTAGCCGTGCGCGTCCCGCAGGTTAGCGAACGGCAGCGATTCCGCCGTGTCGTCAACTTGCGCGAAATGCGCGTGCAGCTTAATAGCCAGTTCGTCGATTGCGGCGCGGTCTTTGGGGTGGAAGGGGCGGATTGTCATTATTATTTCTCCTAGTATCAAATACGGTAAATTATATTGGGGCGATTACTATAGTTAATAGTCCAGTGTTAGTATAAGTTATATAAAATAAATTACATAACTACAACTCTCAAAACGACCTACGACCTTGATGATAATACACACGCCATAGCACTAGAACCTGAGCAAATTATATAAGACTAATTTGCTCGAAATCGTCATCGTTCTCTTCGATTTTCTCAATTTTCATAATGCGCAGTACGGGCTTTTTGAGAATAGCTACTGATCCCTTTGTCGTAGACTTTCTATCTACAACAGCCGTAATGTTTACATAGCCAAAAAGCATATCTCTATAGCTCTTTACGCTGTCACTACCATGTGGAATACATTTGAGAATTCGACCACAGTAAGAAAATCCCAGGGTGTTTGTTATGCCGTTCCCTCTCGTCAATTCCCCTTCAAGGGTAACAACAGAATCTTGTATGAGTTCAGGAAATATTATATTATCGTCAATAGCTTCGTCTTTATCATCAAATATGCTCCTTTCCATAAAGTTAATCGTAACTGCGTCATCGGGTATACTATCTCTATCAATTGGCTTATCATCTATATAAATCTGAGTTTCTTCATCCACGAGCGACATCATATCTTTGAACTCATTTTTTGGTGTATCCCTGTATAATTCCAGTTCAGATTTCGTCACGGTAAGCTTTTCACCACGCCCATTTATGATAATAATATTGTTGGCATCTATAACTTTGGTCTCACTAGGCTTAAAAATATGCCCAGTCATCATAGACCCTCTATGTTTTGCCAGTCTGACAACAGTCTTCATCGCCCGCAGGGCGTTTTTGGCTATATCCTTAGTTGTTTTTTCTCCCACATCGTTTTTTGCCAGTTGCTCTGCTGCTGTTTTTACATAAGACCCAAGACCAACGGTAAATACACTAGCACCCACCCAGCACACAATTGTGATAATGTCCGTAACAAGAGACCCCGGACGAATGCGAACTTCAATAGAATAGCTACTTTGCGCAATTTCAGGGCTAGTTTTTGCAATAAAGAATTTCAATGCCTTCTCAAGGCCTTTAAGGTATTGAACTGTTTTTTCTAAGTCGACCTGCCCCTTATCTACTGAACTGCCCGTAACATACACAGTGCCAACAGGAGTAGCATCTACACTGTTCTCTTTATCGTAATTAGTCATTATAAATAAAATTATACCATTAATAATATACTATCAACTCGCAACAGCATTAAGCCTCTCGAATGAGGTGTGATAGATTTCGTTAGCTCGTTTACTATTTACCTTTAAGTGCTAGGTATTCTTGATTTTTAAGGCTGAAAATTCAGGACAGACGTTTGCAAGTTGAAAAACAAACAAAAAGACTCCAAAGAGCCTCTTGATTCCATATTGGTGAGCTAACCAATATAAATGTGGAACTCCTTTTTCGCGATTTGTTTGTACTGCGAGATCGCTTCAAGGAGCTTGGTATGGTTATCAAAAATGGCGAGGTGTATTTGCCGGATTTGGAGGAGCGCGATGTTTAATTTGCGAAAATCGAGCTCAAAATTCTACGACCAAAACACTTTTGACGACCAGTTTATGCGCGACTTACGAAGAGCCCGAAAAAGCGTTATCATTGAAAGTCCGTTTCTCAGAACTGCCCGAGCTGAAAGATTCATCCCGATATTTCATCGGCTCAAAAAGCGCGGCGTGGCAACATTACTTAATACTAAACCGCTTGAAGAACACGACGAAATATACAAATTACAAGCCCAAAAATCTCTAATTTTGCTACAATTCGCGGGTGTCGACGTTCTTTTTACAGTCAAACATCACCGCAAATTAGCCATCATCGACAAAGAAATTATTTACGAAGGCAGTCTAAATATTTTTTCGTATCGTGACAGTTGTGAGATAATGAGAAGAACAACATCTGTGCTTGAAGCAGAAATGTTGATGGATTTTATTGGCTTAAATAAATTTATGGAGGTGAGATAATCATGAACGACGAGAACACAATCAAAGATCTTCACCTGTACGAAGACGAAGAAACGATTCAGAAAACGATCCACTATCTGGAGCTTCATGACCCGAACAACGCCAATCGCGAATATGCAGTCGGATTTCTGAAATTCATGCAGCGATTTGCGCACGTCGCTAGCAAGAGTGAGGGCTTTGATTTTGAGGGGTTTTTGGAAAAGTATAAAGGCACAAAAAAGAGTAATAGCCTTTTGCTACTACCTAGCAATCATCTAACCTTGTATGCAATAAGGATAGCACGCTTAAAGCATCCAAACAGTGTTGCTCGGTAATGACACCTGTCGCAGACAAGTCATTGTGTGTTTCGTGAGATAGGGGATTTCGATAGCCGCTAACGATTCCCGCAGACAAGTACCTCTGTGCAGCCTCGAGGACTTTTCTTGGTTTTGTTATCAAAGGGAGTTCCGTCTGAACGGGTTGCTGATTGCGCAATGTGTAACATGGCCTCTTGTGGGTTTTCGCTAAACACTTTCATCATTAAAGGGCCTCCGTCTAGCTCACTGATCGTACGAGATTTGTCTGGATTTTGACTAATTGACTTAGCCCTAGGTAAATATTAGCAGAGTTTTAGTTGAATGTCAGAACATTGCCCGGATAAACGCCCTAAGCGTAAGTCATTTAAAGTACCTCGTGAAATTTATGCTGTGTTTAAGAAAATACTAACAACCCTGTGCTATACTTAGACACGCATGGCTTCAAAAAATATTATTCACCGTTATAGTTCAGGAGGGGTTATCCTTAAAGATAACAGGGTTCTTATAATTGAATCATTGCAACCAATCAAGGAATATTCTTTTCCTAAAGGCTCTATAGAACCCGGAGAACATCACCGTGACACCGCAGTGCAAGAAATACTTGAGGAGACTGGATACTACACAACGATTCTAGGGTTTATTGATACTCTAATATATGAATTCTCAACAGACGATAGTCACGTAGTAAAAGAGGTTTCGTACTATGCCGCGTCTATTAATGACTCAGTACCTCGACAGCAGCAACAGCTTCAAACAGGAGAAGATATACGCCCCTTATGGGTCAGCTTGCCAAAAGCTTTTCAGCTCCTCACCCACAAAAACACGAGACAACTTCTTGCTAAGGCAATTAAAATGTACCGTCATTGAAGCAACAACTACCTACAGACTCCTCTACGGTGCGGTGTGAGAAAAAGTAATTTGCTAGGATGAATATAATATTTCTATCATCTGGAGACATAGCAGCAACATTAAAGACAGCTAGTAGCCTTAGAGATATCATTACGCATATCTCTCTATTAATTTTGCTAAGGATATTCTTGTCTATACCTTTGATATAGTACTTCATATAATCATGAACTATTCTTTGGCGTGAGGTATTGAGGTTTACCCATACTTTACCGTCAGCATGAGTGATCTCTTTAGATCTGCCTAGCGGATTAGGTTTAGACTCTGCCCATTTCGCATACGATGGTCCAAAATAATTTCCTCCACATATAAAATGATGGATGAATGTTTATATGTCAGTAGATAGCCTGTTCCATCCAGCCGCCTCAAAATCAACAAGGTAGCCATTCTGAAAGATATTCATATCATGAACATCCCCTTGAGAGGGTATAACATATGTATTATTCATGTTTTTTTGCATATCTTTAACATATTTCTTTACCGCATAAAGCAGGTCGTCTAGGTATATAGACGATTAAGCCGTTCACGCTTTTTAGCGACTCATCCGCACAAAATTCCTCGTATTGTCTCAAAAGTTGCGGCGATTCTATCATATGCAATCGATTAATATAAAAGCTTTTCGTGCCTCCAGCTTTAATATGAGACCAAATACCCATTGTGTTTGCAAGGCTAGACAGGTCTCTGAAAAACTCAGACATATCTATGTCCGCGTCACTACGAAGAATGTGTATCAAATCGATTGATCGCTTTACACGAGGTGGTGGTGATTACTATTCTCCGCTCAAGCGGCAGTTGACTAAGCTTGGTATTGCACTTGAGGATATGTACGGAGTTATTGGTAAGCAGCAAATTAACACTCTTGAGCATACCGGGTTCAAATATTACTGGAGTGAGTTTAATCCAACACAAAAATCTGAGTATCTGGAGGCTGAGCGCGCCAAGGACGAGATGCGCGCTGCGCATGTTTATACAAACCCGCAAATTGCCGATGAGCTTAATTCCATGGGCTTTCGCTCTCGCGTGACGATTGTGCGCGACAAATACGACCGAACAAAAATTAAACGACAGATTGGTGGCCGAAAAATGACTGCCAAAATGATTGATCAATACACTAGTAAATTGGTATATTGCGGTATTATTAAGGAAAAATGGACGTATGATAAGCCGGTTAAAGCGCAGTTTGATGGGCTCGTTAGCGTGGATTTATTCAACGAAGCTAATCGCGGCCGAGTTTTCGTGGAGGTTGATAGCCATGATAATATCACCGTTAAACGTAAGGCTGTTCCGAATCATTTGAAAAGTAAACAAGTTTATAACCTAGATTATCCATATAAGCAGGTAGTTGCCTGTCCTAAATGCGGTAAGACACTATCTGGTAGCGCTCGTGGCAAGCTCGGTAAACACTATCCAGCTTATCACTGCAGTCGCGATGGCCATTACTTCCGTGTGTCGAAGCCTGAATTTGATAAGACGATAGAAGACTTTGTGAGGGCTATTACTATCAAGCCAGAATACATTGACGATGTTATCGCCGCCATCGCTGAATTGTGGCGTGAACGTCAGACTAGGCAAATTGATGCTAATCGGCAGCGCCTAGAGCACCGCGAGAGCCTGCAAGGTCAAATCAAGGCAACCGTTAATCGGATGCGTATTGTCACAAGCGAGACGGCCCTAAAATACCTTGAAGAGGATATTGTTAGCGTTGAAAAAGAATTAGCGGAGCTGGATGAAGAAATTGCTAGGCAGCCGAATTTACAAGCTGAATTTGACCAAGTTTTGCAATGTGCAAAATATATTTTGGAACACCTTTCAGAGCTGCTACTTGACCTCTGTAATCCACTGCGAAAAGCCGCTTTTTTCGGTGCTATATTCAACAAGCTTCCAACCTACGAACAAATAAACTTTGGAACCCACAAAAACAGCTCGCCACCAGAGGTAAACGAGCTGTTTCAAATCCGAACGGAATACAATCCCTTTATGGTGACCCTACCGGGAATCGAACCCGGGTTGCTGGGATGAGAACCCAGTGTCCTAACCGCTAGACGATAGGGCCGCGTCAAAGCTACCGGGTCATTATAGCATGGTTAGCTGGGGGCGTCTAGCCCATCTTGTTGACGACGTCGATCAGCTTGCGGGGTGTGATGTCGGCCTTGATGAGGTAGCCGTCGACACGGTTCATGATGGCGGACTTTGCGGCGTCGTCCTGCTCAAAGTTCGTCATGATGAGGATTTTACTGTTGGGAATCAGGTCGGTATCATCAGAGCGCAGGGCGTCTAGAATTTGGTCGCCGCGCTGTTCGGGTAGCATCAAGTCAAGGATAATCAAGTCAAACGGCTGACTCCGGGCCATGACCAGCCCGTCATTACCATCGACCACCCACGTCACGTCATAGCCAGCTTTTTGCAGGCTGCGCACGTACATCTCGCCGATAAAGCGGTCGTCCTCCACGCACAAGATTGTTTTGATTGCCATACTTCCCTCCTCTTATCCTCGATACATAGCGTGATTTTTTATCCAGCCACCGCCCTGGCGGATCAGATTGCGATTGAGCTGTCCGTCCTCGAGTAGCTTGTCCTTAACGGCGGCGTACACCGGCACAGTAAACGAAAAGACCGAGCCTTCGTTTTCTTTGGAGCGAGCGGTGATGTGACCGCCATGGCTCTCGATAAAGGCCTTGCAGATGTAGAGGCCGATGCCGGTGCCCGAGACGGTTTCGCGGCTGCGGTGCGAGCGGTAGAATTTGTGGAATAGGTTTTTGACGACGCTCGGCGGCATACCGACGCCATTGTCAGCGACAGAGACTTCGATAACATCGCCTTTTTGTTCGGCACTGACCGAGACGGTGCCGCCCTCAAAGCTGTACTTGATGGCGTTGTCGATGAGGTTGGAGATGACTTCGCTGATACTGGAGCGGTCGGCGGCGACGGTCGGCAGATCGCTTGGTATGCTGATATTGAGCAAGCGGTGCTGTGTCGATGCGCGTAGCTGCATGTCGTCGGCGATCGAGCCATAGATGTCGGCGAGCGAGTCCTCGGCGAGGTGGATGCTGAGGTGGTGGCGGTCGAACTTAGCGACGTTGAGGATATTGTTAATATAGCCAGACAGGCGGTTAGCGGAAACGGTCAGTCGCGCCAGTAGCTGCGGTTCGTCGCCTTTCAGGCGGCCAGCTAGCTCCTCGGCGAGGACGTCGAGATAGCCACGGATGATGGTTATCGGGCCGCGGAGCTCGTGGGCGGCGAAGGAGATGAAATTGAGGTCTTCTTCTTCGGGTAGGTATTGGGCTGAGCGGTCGATGAGGACGATGACGGTCTCGCCGGGTGCGTCTTTTTGGTAGGAGGCGATGATGTCAAAGAAGCGAGTTTTTTTGAAAGCACCGTTGGTAGTGGCAACGCGGCGCCAGGTATGCTCGGCGGAGACTTGGCGGGCATCGGCGTCGCTGAGCCAATCTTTGAGCGACTGCTCGTTGAGAAAATCCAGCGCCAGATACGGCTGGCCGTCGGCGTCAGTGGTAATTGGTGCAGCCTTGTTGGCGGAGATGATACGCTTGGCGGGGTCGAGGACAACGATGCCGCAGCTGGTGTGGTTAAGCGCCTGGGTTAGCAGCGCGTCGGGACTTGGCGGCGGTGCGGGCTGGGTTGGTTCGTCATAGATAAGTTCAAGAACGGTCTTGAAGCCGGTTTTAGCGTATTGCTCGGCGTTCGGATTTGGTAGTGGCCTGGTGGTGCGCTCGCCGCGTTTATGGATCAGCGCAGTCAAGATATTATCAAGTGGCCGACCGGCAATGATGGTCAACATGGTCGAAAAAAGACTGCCGACGATGAAAATCGTACCAGTAATTAACCAGAACGCTGGGTGATTCCACGAGGTAAGACCAGTGATATTGAGGACGACACCACTGATGAGCGCCACCGCCATCTGCCCGGCCAGTGCACAAGCGAACAACATGCGCCGGTGGTATCGTCGAAAGCTACAGATTGACGTGCCGCCAGTCGCTACTGCCACGTGACGGATCCCCGCCCGGGCGTAAACACGCCGATCCATGTTTGGCCGCGACCCAGGGTAAAGTCTTTGCCATTTTCGTCAAGCAGTTTGAGCGGTGCGGTGAGGCTGTCTTTCTTCCAGGTGATGGCGGTAGCGGTGCCGTTTTGGAAGACGGTCGCCTTGCCCGAGCCAATGGTGACGGTGTCCTCGTAGCCATCTGGCCCGACGCGTCGCTCGAGCGGTGCTTCGAGAGCGATGACGACGTGCGGGGCGATTTGGCCACCTTCTCGGTCGGCGTGCGGTGCGCCAGCTAGCGAGCGTTTGTAGGTGTTGGTTGCCTTGTCATAAGCATAGGCGGTGTTGTAGGTGGCGCCGCTAAAATTGAGCTGGATAGTGGTGGCATTTGGCGTCTCGGCTGGCTTGTCATCGCCGCGCTTGAAGCCAGTAAATGATGACTCCTTGAAGCCTTTACTGGCGTTCAGAGCATCAAGTTTCTCGCCGGATGTATAGACATTGTGCGGAGCGCGGCGGTCGCTAACCCGCCAATAACTACCACCGTTAAAGAATTGGTCAATGTCGCGATAACTGCCGCTGCGAACGGTGTCGAGGGCGTTCGGGCTGCCGCCGACGTGGGCGATGGAGGCTTGGTACTGCGCGCCCCAGCTGAGATAGTAAAGGCGGAGGCTACGGACTGGGCCGATGAGGGCTGGCTTGGCGCCCTGATAAACAGCCAGGAAGCGCGTGATGCCACCCTCGGCGACGGCCTCATAGACGATGCCGGCTCCTGAGAGGCCAGACTGTGGGCGAGCGTCGGGGCTGTTCTCGATCATGACGGCGGTGACGGGCTGCTTGGTGGCTGCTTCATCAGCGACTTCGAGGCCGGTGAGCGGTGAGTAGAATTTGGTTGGCTTTTTCTTGGCGGCGAAGAACGGTAGACCGCCGTCGTGCTGGACAGAATTGATAGCGACGATGAAAATGCCAGCGATAACCAGCGAGGCGGTGATGAGGACGATCGCCCACAAGTGCTTCTTGCACCACTGTCCAAACGAGCGTTTTTTGGCCGGAGCGTTTGGTGACGCATGATCGGATTTAGCTGATGTTACCGTTGGCTTTTTGGCCGCGGTGACTGGGCGAGGATTCTTGATGTGCATGGGTTTAGTATAGCATAAGCGACATGCGGTGGTAAACGGAGCAGTGTGCTGGCCAGTTGGTGTCTATGGCGTAGCAATTATGATAGACTCACGCCCGCCGAGAACGCGTCAATTCCCTGCTCAAGCCGTGTCAGCGTGCGCTCGCGGCCGATCAGCGCCAGCATGTCATTGAGCTGCGGGCTGAACGGCGCCCAGGTGATGGCGATGCGGATGAGACTAAAGAGAATGCCGGGCTTTTGGTTGGTGATTTCTAGCAGTTCGTTTAGCCGAGTTTGAATTGTGTCTGGTGTCCAATCGGTGAGCGTGGTGAGCTCGTGGTGGGCAGTCTCTAGCAGCCTGCGCCGTTCGCTCTCAGATAACTTCTTGAGCTGCTTGTTGCCGTCAATAAGTTCTAGGTTAATCTCGGGCTCCGCAAAAAAGTAGCCAAATCCACCGAGGTCACGCAGGGTTTTTAAGCGGTCTTGGGCCAAGACGAGGACGCGCCGGCGATACCCCTCGTCCGCTCCGGCGGCACTGTCCGGCCAAAAATCATTAACCCGCCCGGCTAAATCATCCAGCGCGAGCGAGCGGATAAACTGCCCATTCGTCCACAGCAGCCGCTTTTCGTCAAAGCGAGCGCCCGAGCGCTGTACGCGGTCGAGGCTGAATTTAGTGATTAGCTCATTCATGGTGAAGGTCTCTTGCTCGGTGCCGTCGTTCCAGCCCATGGTGGCGATAAAGCTATCCAGCGCCTCTGGCAGATAGCCGTCACGGATATAATCCAGCACGTCTTTGGCACCGTCGCGCTTGCCCAATTTCTTGTTACCCTGCTCGTTCATGATGTGTGGCAGATGGGCGAATATGGGCCGCGGCAAGCCCAGTGCCTCGTAGAGTGCCAGATAATTTGGCATGCTGGAGATGAACTCTTGGCCGCGAATGACGTGAGTGATATTCATCTCGGCGTCGTCGATGATGTGGGCAAAATTGTAGGTCGGGTAGCCGTCAGACTTGATGAGGATGAAGTCGTCAACGACCTCGGGGCTGGTGGTGACGTCACCCATGACCTCGTCGTGGTAGGTGTAGCTTTTGGGCTCAGCCTTGAAGCGCAGCGGCGTGGTGCCGTCCCACTCCGGCGGATTGTCAGGGCGATGGTCGCGGTAGCGAAAGGCACGCTTCTCGGCCTGGGCGGCGTCGCGAAACGCTTGGATTTGCTCGGGAGTGTACGGATCAGCGTAGGCGCGGCCGGCATTGATTAATGTTTGTGCCCACTGGTGGTAATGCTTGAGCCGCTGGCTTTGGATGTACGGTCCGTGTGGCCCACCAATGTCTGGCCCTTCGTCGTAGTCGAGGTGCAGCGCCTTGAGGCTGGCGATGAGGTGTTCGCGGCTGCCGGCAACTTCGCGGATCTTGTCAGTGTCTTCGAGGCGCAGGATAAATTGGCCGCCGGCCTGCCGGGCGACGAGAAAAGCAAATAATGCCGTGCGAATGCCGCCAACGTGCAAAAACCCTGTTGGCGAGGGTGCGAAACGAGTGCGTGTAGTCATGGGGTGATTATAGCACGCGGGCCTGGCAGCGGTAAATGTGAGGGGTGCCTGCGGTGCTTACGGGCTGATTATAAACTAGTGGCGATTTTGGTGACTTGCTCGCTTGACAGTGCCCCGCCGAGGGTGATTTGGTAGAGGACGCCGCCATTGATCCAGCTGGCCGTCCGGTCGGTGCTGTAAATAGTCAGGCCGCCGGCAGTGGTGGTCTGGACGTCGCCGCCGTCGGCGGTCAAGGTCTCTTTGAGGGCGGCGGAATTGAGTGAACTTTTTTGCTGGGTGATGGTGTAGGATTGGCCGCCGTCAGCGTAGGCAAATTTCATGCGGACTTCCCCGCTCTTAAAGGTAATCGGGCCGCTCAGGGCGTAGCCAGTTGGTCGATAGCCGGGATACTTGGCGTTGATACCAGATTGGATGGCGGCGATGCGGGTGGAGATGTTAGGCATACCGAGGTACGTGAAATAGCCACCGATCAGCATGATAGCCAAGCCGACGGAGGTGACTTGCAGCCAGCGACCGACGCGACTCTTTGATTTTTTGGCGCGGCGCGGCGCTTTTTGCGGGGCGGTGGCGCGCTGCAGGGCTTCGGTGATGGCTTCATTTTTGAGAACAGCGGCTGGCTTGGGTGCGAGGGTGACAGCGGGTTGTGTAGCCGGCAGGTGGTTTGGCTTGATAATACGCGTTGAGTGATGGTGTGATGTGGCTGGACTGCGGCGGGCTGTGGTTCGGCTGGTTTGGTGCGGTTGCTCGGCAGCACGAGCTTGAGCGCGCACGACGGTCGGGTGCGGTTCGACAGGACGGTCGCGCTTGGTTGGCTGCGGCAGGACGACTGGTGCGGCCGGCGCAAATTTATTGACATGGACACTCATCGGGATGGAGGTGTCGCGCGTGATGTCGGGACGGCTGGCCAGGCGGCGCTTGGCATGTGATGGCGCAGCGACATGACGACGGCTGAGCGTCGTTGATTTTTGACCGGCGGTTTTGTGGACGGTTTTATGGATATTTTGTTTGTTCATGAACCCCTCGTATTCCTAATGCTTATATTTTATTGTACAAAGAGGACATGCTTTTTGCAAGGGGCGAAATGTGGTATAATCTCTCATTATGTATCGAAAACAAAAGCGTGGTCTAGAACTTGCTCGCAGGACACTGATTTATACCATTATGGTGCTGACGGTGTGTATATTGGCGTTCATTTTGATTTTTCATACGCTTGGCTATCAGCTGAATCTTAAGACTCAGACGGTTGAGCAGCGGGCGCTGGTGCAGTATGATTCGCGGCCGCAAGGCGCACGGGTGTTCGTTGATGGTACGGAGCTTGGCAAGACGCATATCAAGGGCATGCTTCCTGAGGGGCAGCATCAATTTTCTATGCGGCTGGATGGCTATGACGAGTGGCGCAAAGTTGTCGAGGTCAAGGCCGGGACACTGACCTGGCTATCATATGCGCGGCTGGTGCCGAGTGAGCGGGTGGTGAGTTCAGTCAAGGAATTTTCGTCGCTGGCCTCAGTACGATTTTCGCCAAATTGGCGGTTTATGCTGGGTGTGATGCAAGCGACCGATGCACCGAAGATCGTCTGGGGCGATTTGCGTGATTCAGATAAGCCAAAGTTTAATGAGGTGACATTGGATACGTCGGTAGTGGCGGGTTACGGCGGCCAAGCGACGGCGCATACGTTTAAGATTGTTGAGTGGGATTCCGGTAATCGCTACGCCATTCTCAAACACACCTACGTGGTCGAAGGCCAAGGCGAAAAAGTCCAGTGGCTGAAAGTCGACCGCGAGAATAAGACAGTGGTTGATATCGCGAAAGTGATCGGGCTGGAGCTAAAAGACGTGCGCTTCCTCGGTGAGAGCGGCAACGAACTGTATGTACTGCAGTCAAGTGGTGAACTGCGGCGAGCGGACTTAAACGCAGCGACGATTTCTGCACCACTGATCAGTCATGTACAATCGTTCTCGGTATATGGCACGGATTATATCACCTACGTTGGGACGAATGGCACGAGCAAGTTGCAGCTGGCGGGCATTTGGCGCAAGGATTGGACTGAGCCAGTGGTCGTGCGGCGACAGACTGAGGCGGAGGCTTCGACGCCTTTGATGATTAAGTTTTCGCGCTATGACAATAAAGACGTACTGGTGGTCGGCGTTGGCTCGGCGGTGACGCTGCATATGGGTGCGGCGCTGGACGGGTCAAGTTCGTCGGCATCAAAGTTACTGAGTCGCGTCAAGTCGATCGCTGCCGGTAAACCACTGACCGAGCTGGATCTGAGCGGTACTGGGCGGTTCGTCTTGATGCGAACGACGGCTGGCTTTATGAGTTATGACATTGAGCGGCAATCGGTGTCGCATGATACGGCGCTACCGACGGGGACGGTGCTGGACTGGCTGGATGATTATCACGTGTGGAGTGTTGAGGGCGGCAAGGTGGTGATGCGCGAGTTCGACGGCGCTAATCAATCGACGATGCTCGAGGCCAGCGAAGGGTTCGATGCATCACTGTCGCACGACGGCGACTGGTTGTATGCTTTCCGCCGAGCCGATAGCGGCACGGTGACGATGTCGCGACTGCGAATGACGATCAAGCGCTAAGTGCTAATTTGAATCTTATTGTGCCTCTATTCCTTGGCGCCGAATAATCGTTCCAGTAGTGTTGGTGATGGCTTACCCGGGATAGCGGCGGATCGAGTGGTGACTGGCTCGGTTGATTTGGTGGCGCCAGATGGGTCGGGGCTGATTTGCTCGGCAAAGACCAAGAGGCGTTTTTCGGCGGTGCCAAGCGGTACGCAGCTGATCAAAGTGAGCATCGGCTTATCGGTTTGAATTTGGACACGGCTGACCTCGTTTGGCATAACGACTTCTTTCTTGGTGACGGCGTAGGTGTAGCGCTTGCCCTGGTAGTGCATGTAGATGATGTCGTCTTTGACGAGCTTTTCGTTTTGAGCAAAGACAAACTTGTGATCACCGGGCGCGAAGGCATCGTTAGAAGAGTGTGCCGAGAAGACGGCATTACCAACTTGGCCAGGCACGGCGTTAGCGCCAGCGATCGCGAAGTGAGCAGCGCCCTTCTCCATTGCTTTCATTTGAGCGTTATGGTCGGCCGCGTTAACGCCATAAATGACCGGTACATCAACATTGAGCTTAGGAATGATCAGCCGTGGGTCGGGGCCGACAGCGGCATTGCTTGCTGGATTGACAATGATGTTTTGTGGATCAACATTGCCTGGGGTGGTATAGGCGGCGGCGATACCAAACAAGACGCGGTTGTACTGTAAAAAGACGAACGCCAGTAGCACCAACACGCCGGCGAGTGCCGGGATGAAATGGCGTGATTTGGTGACTTTTTTGGCCTTGTCGCGGACGGTCTGCTGGATCTGGGCACGGAGGCGCTTGGTGGGGTTTTGAGCGGACAACGTATCGGTCATGGCCGGCGGGGTATTGGTGTTAGCGTCGCGAGCAGACTGGACCAGCCGGTTAAACTCCTGCTGCTTTTGGTCAAGGTGTGAGGCATAGTAGCGCTCGTAGTACATCTGGTAATACTTTTGCCATGAGCTATGGTACTGCTTCCACTGATCGGCGGTGATTTGCGGCTGGTGAGTGGGGGTTTTTGCCGGGGCGGTCGGTTGCGGCTGTGTGGTTGGCAGCGCGGCAGTGGGCTTATCCGTTGACTTGTTCGCCGGCTGAGGCTGAGGTGACTTGGTGACTTGAACGGGAGATGACGCTGCAATCGGCTGGGTCGGTTGAGCTGCCGGTGGCGTGGTGTTCAGGGCATGCGGGCTCGGCGTGCGCGGTGGTGGCGTCACGGTGGTGCGCTCGGTTGGTTCTGGATGTGGCTGCTCTATAGGGCGCGGCTGAACCACTGGCGTGGTATGTGGTGTGGACTCGGTGCTGCGACCGCCGTAAATAGCATTAATTTGATCACGAATAACATTAGCGGCAGCAGCTTGCGAGCCGGAATAATCACGCGGTGGTGGCGTAATCGGACGAGGTTGACTCGAGATTGGCGCCCCCACTCGCCTGCCAAGCTGATCGTCATGTGGATTCATCACCTCTTATTATACGGGAAAACGCTAGAAAGATAAAGCATCCGGGCTATTGCTGATGTGGCGGCAGCTGTGGTATAATTGCCCCCGGATAACTTGGGGCGTTCTCTCGTGCCGCGGTGGCGGAATTGGTAGACGCGCTAGACTCAAAATCTGGTGAGCATTAGCTCGTGCCGGTTCAAGTCCGGCCCGCGGTACCAGAGGTCGCCTCACAATTCATCCAACCTTGTTCCCGTTTTCGTAGAGGGGGATTTTTATTAATAGAAATGTTGATAAAAGACAGTGTTAACGACGGCGGTGACTGCCGCGCCCTCGCTTGCCTCTCGGCTTTCGCGGTGGAAATATATATTCGGCAATAGGCAGGGTGAGAGGACGATACTCATCGCCAAAGGTAAACGTAATAAGGGATTGTTTATCAGATTTTTTTCCTAAAATATTGTTCTGGGTGATGCCGCCGATAGTGACGGTTGGCTCTGGCGGTAACATACCCTCTACCCATCGAGCTACTCGTTTCCTTTTAACGTTATTTGACATCATCGCAATGGTGACGTGTGGCACAAGGGGTTTGATATCAGGGTGAGGTTGAGCTCCAGCTGCGGCAAATGCTTTATTGATGCGCTCCTGCTCCTCTCGGAGTATATCAGAGTCTTCAAGCATCAGTGCGAGCTGTAGTCCCCGTTCTCCGATAGCACGGACATCAGTCACGCTAAGCGTAAGCTCCTCGCGTGACTGCTCTGGTAGGTTAACCCGTACAGAACCATGTTCAGATGAGAGCAGCCCTTCTGGATATTGTTGTGCACCTAGGATGGTGAGATGAAGCACCTCGGGCCATGTTGGCAGTATGAGTCTGTTGCTTGATTCGGGAAAGCGATTCTGTATTGCTTTGGTAAAGTCTGGATGTGACAGAGGGGCCTCGAGGACGGGATGATATACTAAGCGATTTTTGGCCATAATTATTTTTATTATACATTTTATTTATAATTTGTCAAGAGGTCGCAACACTAGTGCTGATAGCGGCCAGTGGTGCCTCCGGTGACCACAAGAGGTAGCTGGCGGCGTGCGCGGCAGTTTGTCCGCGCCAAAGCTGCATCGGCTCGGCCCAGGCTTGGGTGATGACTTCCCCGCCCCGTGCGATGACCAATTGATCGGCGTGAAAAACTACTAATGTGACTGGATAGGTGATGGTGAATTTGTGCAGCGCCTCGACGAACTGCGCCAGCTGCATGCTGAATGTCAGGATTTTTGGATAGTAGACGCTGCGAAAGAGTTTTTGCACTTGGGCAAATGAGGCGACAAAGACGACGTGGGGATTGTCGAGGATGGCGGGAAAGCTGTTTTGCACCAGGTCGATGGCGTCGCGGCTCAGTACGACTGGCCGGTGGTACTGGCGCACAAATTGCTCGTACAGCGCGGCCGTTTCGCTATTTTTGCCAGCGTCACCAATCAGCAGCATGACGTTAGCCCACTCGCCGAGAGCGGCTAATTCGCCTGCTGCCGCGCCGCTGAAGCCGCCGGACGGATTGGTCGGTGCAAACAGGACATCGGTCATCGCTGCTGGCACGGTACGGCGCAATGTGTCGGGTAGCAAGACTCGTACGTCGCCTGCCCCGGCGTCACGTGCTGTCTGGTAGCTGGTCGCCACCGCCACAAAGCCGAGCTTGTTGCCGCCAACGATCCCCAGCCGCCCGGCCTGGTCGCGGCGCTCTGGCCGATTCCATTCAACGTCGGAAAACAGCGGCTTAGATTTTTCCTGCTTGCGCCAAAAGGTATCCACGTTCGCCTTTCTCGAGTTCAAACACCACGCTTTTACGCTCCAGGACAATTGGCCAGCCGTTGGTTTTGGCAATTTCAAGCAGCTTTTCTGTCGGATTAAACACGACGGGATATTCAACCATCGCCAGAATATGCCGGTCGCCCTCGCTGTCGCCAAAGGCATAACTACCAGCAAGCGTCAGCCCGTGTTTGTCGATGATTTCCTGGAGAAATTTATCTTTATTGGTGTACGTTTTGGCGGTAATTGTGCCAGTAAACGTGTCGCCGCGCCGCTCATACACCTGAGCCGCCCAGGCATTAAAGCCGTATTTTTTAGCAAATGGCTCGACCAGCTCCTGCTGCGAGCCAGAGATAGCGATCAAAAAATAGCCCGCTTGCTTTAGCTCGCGCAGGCGATGTCGTGTGTACGTGTAAACGTGGTCGAGCTCCTCCGTGACGATGTTACTCGCCACCTCGTCAAATACCGCGGTCGGGATGTCAGCAAGCGAGCTGGAAATAGCGTTGACCAAACTCATTTCGTACTCATCGTAGGCATCTTTTGACTCGCGCCGTTTCCAGCTGAGTAATTTCTGCTGAATGATCGAGGCGTGGACTTCGGGGATGGCGCCGGCATCAATCAGCCCGAGCACCAACTGCCGATACAGCCCGCCGCGAATGAGCGTGCCGTCGATGTCAAAAACTGCGAATTTCTGCTGCTTCATCGCTTGATTATCTCGTATTTTTAGCTTTCTCGCAATAGCTTACTGCATCATGAGGCAGACGACTTGGCAACTGATACATTGTCGCGTAATTTGACCATATTTTGGTACACCTCGTCAAAGGTCAGGCCTGATTCGTGGATGAGCGCGGCCAGGTCTTTACCGACATAGCGGAAGTGCCAGGCCTCATTAGCGATACCGGTGATTTTTTCCTTGCCTTTTGGATAGCGCAGAATAAAACCGTATTCGTGGGCGTGAGCGGCTAGCCAGCCGGCGGTTTTTGGATCAAGCGCGCAGTCGCTGAAGCGGGCCTTGCATTTCTCAGAAAAGCTGGTCAAGTCAACCGCTAGGCCCAGCTGATGCTCGCTGTGGCCGGGTTTGGCGACATATTCGTCGGTGTGGGCGGCGCCGTTTTTGGCGGTGGTTTCAGTGCGGACTTTGGCTTGGGCGGTGCCGGAGCGGTAGGCGCTAGAGACGAGGATCGGTAACTTGGCCGTGGCCGCGGCTTGGCGCAGTTGCTCCAGCGGCTCTTTAACCATTGGCTGCACGCGCTTATCCTCTATCCAGCTCGGCGTACCATCAGTAATATCAGTCAGCGGCGGCTCAAAGGCTGGGTCGATACCCTGCTTGCCCGAAACGTACGACCAGATTTTTCCGGTTTGTAAATACTTCCACGACGGAAAGGTCAGGTCGCGATTGGTGCGGTCAAGGCGAATGGTGATCGGCTGGAAATTATATAACGGCGAATGAGCGACCGACTCTGAGGTTCGGTTGACGAGCTGCGTGCCGCCATTGATCATCAGTAGTGTCAGTGTCGTCCAGGCCGCCAAAACCATGGCCACGACTGCGCGCCCCACCCCGTGCTTCATTTATTGTGTCCCTCGCTGTTTGAGTTTGGTCATTGCCTTTTCAATATACGACCAAGCCTCCTCCATCGTCAAGCCCGACTGGTGCAGCGCACCCGCTAGTTCCCGCCCAACGTAGCGAAAATGCCATGGCTCGTACTGATAGCCGGTGATCGATTCCTTGCCCTTTGGGTAGCGCAGAATAAAACCGTATTCGTGGGCGTGGGCGGCTAGCCATTTACCGGCGGCGGTTCGTTCGAAACAATCATCGACCCAGCAGGTTTGGTCGGCGCCAGCGAAGTCGACGGCCAGGCCTGATTGATGTTCGCTGTGTCCGGGGCGCGAGCTAAAGCGGCTGGCTTCGGCCTCGCCATGTCGGCGGGCGTAGCTAGCGAAGAGCGAGGCTTGGGTGGCGTAGCTGCGGTAGCCTGAGCCGACGCGGAGAGTAACAGCAGCGGCGCGGGCAGCAGCGACTAACCTTTCGAGATCAGGCATGAGAACGGCGCGGAGCGAGCGCTCATCCTGACCGCGGCCGGGTAATGTCGGCACGCTGACGAGGCGGAGGTCGCTGGGCTGATAACGAGGATTGGCGAAGGCTCGAGATTTGTTAGCAATTTTCCAGAGATCAGCGTCATCGGCACTGTTGACAATGCGGGCGGGGATCGGCGTAGCGTTTGGCAGAGCAAGGCCCGGCGCAGCTGGTGCTGGAGGTTTCTGGCTGTCGGGAGCTTTTTCTTTGGGTGTTGGCGTGGGCTGCTCTTTGCTAATTGGTTGCTGGGTGGTGGTACGCGGTGGGTTGAAATGACGGAGGGTGAAATAAGTCACTACAGCGCTACTGGCGATGATCAGCACGGCACCCAGGCCGATGAGCAGATTACGTTTTCCTGAGCGTTTGGCGATTTTCATACCTCAACCTCAATACTCACCGGGCAGTGGTCGCTGCCCATTTGTTCGGCGTGAATCTCAGGATTTTTGACGCGTCCGGCGATTTCGCGCGATGCCAGCCAATAGTCGATCCGCCAGCCGACATTACGCGCCCGGGCGTTGGCCCAGTGCGTCCACCAGGTGTAGGCGTCGGTCTTTTCAGGAAACGCCGCCCGGAAGGTGTCGATAAATCCAGCGTCCAGATAATTCTGAAAGCCCTCGCGCTCCTCGTCAGTGAAACCGTGCTTGCCGACATTAGACTTTGGATTTGCCAGGTCAATTTCTTGATGCGCCACGTTCATATCGCCGCAGTATAGCACCGGCTTGACTAGTTCTAGTTCTTCCAGATAGGCCAGCACTGCCGGATCCCACTGTTCATGGCGCAAGTTTAGCCGGCTTAAATCCCCTTTCGAATTTGGCGTGTAGCAGGTTACCACCCAGAAATCGTCGAACTCGGCAGTGATGATGCGCCCTTCGTCTGCCGGATTGCTATACTGATCGCCGGTTAAATTAAACTGCTCGATGATAGCCGGCGGCAGCCCGTCGCGCCAATGCAGCGGCCGGATTTTCGAGAAAATCGCCGTGCCGGAATAGCCCTTTTTAGCGGCTGAATAGAAATGCTCGTGATACTCTGGCAGATCAATTTCTACCTGGTCGCGGGCGGCCTTGGTTTCCTGTAAGCATATAATGTCTGGATCGTAGGTTTGCAGGAAACGGGCAAACTCACCCTTGTTGATGACGGCGCGAATGCCATTGACGTTCCAAGAAAATAATCGCATTCTTGTATTATACAACGAATTATCATGGTATAATTGCTAAATATGACTAAAAGTACATCCCGAATCGTAGTCAATATGATTTCGGAAAGTGAGTTTACGGTCCAAGGGCACGGTGTGCATACGGCTTACAAAGAAATTACTAGTGCTTTAAAAAAACAGCCCGTTGTTGATATTGCTATCAATACGAATCGACCGGCAGATATAGTTCATGTCCAGACAGTTGGCATGTATGCATTGGGGCGGTTACTGCGCAAAGACGGTAAGAAAATTGTTTCAGCGCATTTAGTGCCAGATAGCTTCATTGGGTCGTTAAGAGCGGCTAAGTATTGGAAGCCGGTTGGCAAATTATGGCTAAAGTTTTTCTACGGCCGCGCCGACCTTGTGCTAGCCTGTTCTAAGATGGTATATGATGAGTTAGTTCATGACATGAAACTGTCTAATGTCAAGGTGCTATATAATACAGTTGACATGGCGCAATATCAGGTTACTGCTGATGCTCGCCGAGCCGCACGTCAAGCGTTACATCTGACAGAACGTGATTTTGTTGTCATCGGTAATGGCCAAGTGCAGCCCCGCAAACGACTTGATACCTTTATCTCAATCGCTCGCGCAATGCCGGACGTTACGTTTTATTGGATTGGTGGTATTCCATTTAAACATCTTGGTGCCGAGTACGAGTCAATGCAGAAACTTATTAATTCAGTTCCACCCAACCTTACGGTAACTGGTGTTATACCGCTTGAAGATGTACATCAGTATTATATGGCGGCTGATGTGTTTGTGCTGCCAGCTATGCAGGAGAATCATCCTGTATGCGTACTGGAAGCAGCTGGTGCTGGGTTGCCGATAGTATTGCGTGACATTCCACAGTATGACGATACATTTCGTGGTGCAGCAGTTATGGCGGATACCGATGAACAGTTTGTTCAACTAGTAGCTCGTCTCAGAACAGACACGTCTTTTCGTCAGTCAGCGATTCGTGGTGCTAAAAAAATTGCTGAACGATTTGATAGTGATGCTGGCGCCAAGCGCCTAGTCGCAATGTATCAAGAATTATTAAAGGAAGATTAAGAATGCGTGTAGGTTTATTCACCGATACCTATCGGCCGTCGATTAACGGCATCGTTTTTGTAGTCGAATCGCTCAAGCGTGAGCTCGAGGCGCTGGGTCACGACGTCTATGTGTTCTGCCCGGCTAAGTCGATAAATCCGGCTAAGCAAGCCGAGCTACTTAACGAGGACCCGGATTCGCACATCGTCCGCTTTCCGTCGATCAAGGGTGCGTTTTTTGATGATTACGATACGTCGGTGTTCTTCCCGCCGGCAGTGCAGCGCCGCATCAAAGAGCTGGAGCTGGACATCGTGCACATCTTTACGCCGTCGCAAATCGGGCTGGTTGGCGTCAGTGCGGCGCACAAGCAGCAGATCCCCCTCGTTATCCAGCACTGCACCGACATGTACGAATTTGCCGAGCATTATCCGGCGGTACTGCCGGGGATTTTGACGCTGGCTGGCGTGGTGCTACCACTGTCGATTAAGCTGAGGGGCCGTGACTTATTTGAGCTGGTTAAGCTATATCGGCCGCGTGGTATCACCAAATGGAACCGGGCCATCATTGAGTGCGTCATCACTATTCTCTACAGCAAAGCCGACGCGGTCATCGCCCTCAGCCGCAAAAGCGTGGCTCAGCTCAGCGGCTGGCAGGACGATAATCATCTGTATGATTTGACATTACTGCCAAATGGTGTCAATGCTCTGCCGCGGCCGTCGGCGGCCCAGCTCAAGGCCTTTCGGGCGCAGTGGGGCCTACGGGCATCTGATGAAGTATTTGGTTTCGTTGGGCGGCTGGGCGAAGAGAAGAACTTACCAATTCTGATCAAGGCCTTTGACAAGTACGTCGCCAAGGCTCGCCCCAAATCCAAATTGCTGTTCGTCGGCGATTTCGAGTACCGCAAAAAGCTTGAGGAGATGGCGGCCGAGAGCAAGTACGCTAATCGGATCATCTTTACCGGTGCCCTGCCGCGCGAGGAATTAGGCGTAGCGTATCAGGCGCTGGATGTGTTTTGCTTCCCGTCGCTCAAGGATACGCAAGGCTGGGTACTACACGAAGCGGCGCATGCCCGTAAGCCAATTATCATCATCGACACGCAAGTATCCGAAGTGGTGCGTGACGGTGTGAACAGTATATTCGTGAAAAATCGGCCCAAGAGTATGGCGGACGCTATCATCACACTGCTCCGTTCGCCGGCTCGCCGAGCGAGGTTTGGCGCTGAGAGCAAAAAATTAGCGGCCACGTTCACCGAGCGCCGCCAGGTCCGCAAATTAGAGAAATTATACCGTCGGGTTATCGCCCAGAAAGCTGCCGCCGCGTCTCGCGATCTTGATCGCGGCGCTTGATGGTCTCGCGCTTGTCATAGGTTTTTTTGCCCTTGGCGAGAGCGATAACCACTTTAATGAATTTGCCGCTGGTTAATAATTTGGTCGGCACGATGGTCATGCCCTGCTTTTTTGCTTCGGTAAAGCGCGCTAATTGGCGTTTGCTGACTAATAATTTCCGTGCCGAGGTATCAATGCTGCGGGCGTTGGCTTGGCCGCGAACGCTCAGCCGCAGCGAAAAACTAGCGTTATTTAGCCACAATTCACCATTTCGCAGGCTAACGAACGCTCCCTTCAGCTGCACGTGCCCTTCCCTGGCGGCGCGCACTTCCATGCCCGTCAGCACTAGCCCGGCCACGACCTCCTCGCCCAACTCATAGTCAAATCGCGCTCGGCGATTCACGACGGCTTGAGTGGATGGCTTTTGGGTTTTGGTGGGCTTGGTCACTTGATCATTGTAGCATGTAGGCTGGAGCCTTAGCTAGAAGAGGATTGGTCTGTCTAGACCGCGTCCCGTTACATCTAATCTAGAGGCGAGAAAAGTCTTTCATTGGGATCTTCTGGCGCTGCAATTTCCTCTTTTGCTAGAATCATCATACTATTCTGTAACTTATTCATGACGTCTGCGATTTCTCCTAGGGCTGCTTGCTTTTGTGACACATCTAATTCATTATCATCACATATGCTGTAAATACGAGCCAGAGCCTCGTTATATAATTGACGAAGTAGCCCCGACTTGTCTAATTGAAGAATAAGTGGAAGAGGGCTTGGAAGCCCTGCTTCGTCTAATAACGCTTGACGTTCGAAGCGATGCTTTGATTCTGTATTGCCCAGTAGTCCAGCTAGCTTGCCTTCGAGGGTGCTTTGGATAGTTTCAATGACAATCTCTGCGTAAGTGGGGCGTAGCATTTCCTGCTCAGGGTTTGGAGGGCTTAGAATTTGCTGCCTAATCACATCAAGTTTGTCTGGGGCGTTGACTATGTAAATTTCGTTTGGATTAACTATATCAAGCTTGTGTTCAGACGGTGCGCCAATGCTAGTGTCGCTGGCTGGGAGGTGTATTTTATCAGTTTCTTCTGGTGATGCTTGTGGTATCGTTTCCATACTCATAATTTTATACTATAACATTTATTATGTATAAATGCAACGCATAGCCGTTGCTTTATCTTATTCAAGCTCGTGTGCCTTACTGGTTGTGAAGTCATATTTGGCATTATGCTGGCGCCTGCATACGAGGGCTAGGACGTTGTGACCGAGTTCCGCGGCCACTGAATGGTTGCATTCGCCTCTGAGCGTTTTTGGTCTTGGTTGGCTTCACTTGATTATTTACAGCACGTGAGTTGGGGCTTCAATGAGGTCCCAGTCCGTGTATGGCTCAATAGGGTCATTTTCAGAATCGTTATGCGACTTCTTTGATAATTCGTCTAATGTATGCTGAATGCGTCCCCTGCAATCAAGCAGCAAGTTGGTTAGGTCGTGAAGCTGCTCACGACGCTCCTCGTCAGTACTAGTGTTAGATAGAATTTCTCTCATTTGCGCGTCAACGAGAGCATATAGCTGATCTTGGGGTTTCTCGCTATGCTCATAGTTACGGAGTGCATCGTATGCATTATCTGATCCAACTCTATCGCTAGTAAATTCCTGTCCAGCCTTCTCAGCAATGCTCCGTGCGATAATTCTTTGCTCAGTCCAGCGCACTACCTTTATCAGAATATTGAGGTTTGACTTGAATATCTTTAGTTTTTCTATATATTGGCGAGTTTGGAGATCTATATCATGGCAGAGTTCATAAATACTGGTGCTCTGGCTCTCGGGAGCTGCCTCATTAGGAGCAATCGTAGTGTGTGATGCTTGTGGTGTCGTCTCTATACTCATAGTTTCATACTATAACATTGATTATCTATAAATGCAAGTAGTATGGGGAATTTTAGTGATCATCAACCGTTAGAGGCGGTTCGCCTGTCAGAGCGCTGACTCGCACGGCGGCTACTATTCCTAGTTGTTTGATATCATTTGACCACTGATCTTTCCAATGGCGATTCTTTCTATTGGTCCTGTCTTTGGCCTTATGTATATCAACAATCAGCTGCAGCATCGTGTTGTTGAGCGTACCCTCAATCAGGTTGCCGTCAGCATCACGATCACAAACGAAGCCCTCGATCGCCTCGTTCATCTTCTCGGTAATTTCATCCGTTGGGATGCGGTGTCTGGCGTACAGGATGAGAGCTGTCATGCGCTTTAGGTTGTTTATCGTAATTTTTCGGGATTCATGTATTTCTGGATCACCTAACGCGTCTTTGGCTTGAGCAAAGATATCATCGAGGCGCGACTCATATCCTTTCATGATGGTTTCTATCGTTTCCGGTGTTTTTGCTGTGTTTGTTGGCAGTTTGTCGTGTATACCCATAACAGTATCATATCATATTTGCGTTTGTACCGGGTGCGGTCTCACCGTCAAAAAACAGTCAGTCGGCCCTGGCCATAAGGGTGATATGCTACAATATCCCAAGCATGATAGCCGACATTCACATCACCGAGAAGAGTTTTGGCGACAAGACGTTGATGCGCGACGTCAAGTTCAGTGTGGATGACGGCGAAAAGGTCGGCGTGGTCGGCCGCAATGGCGTCGGCAAGTCAACGTTGTTTGGTATCTTGGCGGGCATGGACACCGATTATACTGGCGAAGTAATTTTTCGCCGCGGCATCACCGTGGCCAGTACGGCGCAGGAGCATCATGGTTTGGGCGATCAGACGGTATTGAGCTACATTTTGGCGGGGCTGCCGGAATATTCAAGTTTGAAGAAAATTATCGATGAATATCCCGAGACCATGGGCGACAATATGCGTAGGATCGAGGAGTATACCCAGGCGCTGGAGCGATTTGACCAGAAAGGGTTTTACCAGATTGAGGAGAAGATTGCCCGGGAGCTTGATAATTTTCAGCTGAGCGGGTGCGGCGAGCGGCCGCTTGGTTCCCTGTCGGGCGGTCAGAAACGACTGTTGGAGATCGTGAAGATTATGCACTCGGGGGCGCATTTGGCGCTGATTGACGAGCCGACCAATCATATGGACTATGTGGCCAAGCAGCAATTCATCGACTGGATGAGCTCGCAGCCGCGCCAGGCCATGCTGATCATCACCCACGACCGCGATGTGCTGGGTCGGGTGGATCGAATCGTTGAACTCAAAGACGGCGGGTCGGTCAGTTACCGCGGTAATTATGACGCCTACCTCAAACAGAACGCTCAGGCGACGGCGACGGGCATGAATAATTTTGAGCAAATCGAAAAGCGGATAACCAACCTTCGGCAAAAGGCACTGGATTATCAGCGGCTGAAGGAAAAGTCGCGAAACCCCGGCACCATCCAAAAGTTCAAGCGGCTGGAGAATGAAGCGCGGGCCGAGCTGGCGGAATTATCAGAGATGGACAAGCCGACGTTTTGGATTGATAAGGAGTCGGCTGGGCAGCTTGACTATAAATCGGCTGAGCGCTACGGCAAGTTCAAGGCGCGTAATATTCGGCTATCGATGAAGGACGCGGCTAGCCGTAGCCAGCACGTGTTGGTGCGGGTTGAGGATGCGGCAGTCGGGGTTGGCGAGCGGATATTGTTTGAGGGTGTGAATATTGATTTGCGCGAGGGTGAGGCGGTGGAGTTGCGCGGCCGTAATGGCGCTGGCAAGACGACGCTGATTCGGATGTTGTTAAATAGTAGGGCGGCAGCCACTCCACCGTCCGCCGCCAGAGCACACTCTTCGCTCAAATCTCCACTGGAGATTTCTCGCGAGCGTTCGGCTGAAACGTCCGCTACTCGCGAACGTTTCACAGTCTCTGGCGGAGGAGGTGCCGCGGCTGCCGCCCCTATCCTCTACTCTGGTAATCTCTTCCTCGATCCGCAGGTGCGGGTGGGTGTGTATGAGCAAGAGATCGACGAGCGGTATTTGGCGGATCCGTTGGAGGCGGCGATTGAGAAATTGTATCTCAGCCGCGACCTGCCGATTTCTGAGACCAAGATTCGCCAATTATTAGCTGATTATTTGTTCACCGAAGCAGATCGGATGACGCCACTGGCGCGCCTGTCGGGCGGTCAAAAAGCCCGCTTTCAGATCATTGCCATGCTGGCGAATGACCCGCAACTATTGATTTTGGATGAGCCGACCAACCACCTTGATCTGCCGAGCATCGAGGAGTTAGAGACGGCGCTGGCGAAATATTCTGGCGCCATCCTGTACGTCAGCCACGACAATTATTTCCGCCAAGAAATTGGCGGTGAGGTGGTGCAAATCGGCGCGGCATAAGGGGTGTGCTAATGAAAAACCTGCTACTAGTAGAGCCCTCAAGTAGCAGGTTTTTAATATGTCAATTAGCGATAGTTATTCGCTCATCAAACCATTCTTCTTCAGCGCATCCTGTAGTTTCGGCCGGTCGAAGCCGAGGATGACCTCGCCGCAAACATCGGTTACTGGCACGCCCTGGAAATTGCCGCCGTTTTTACTGAGCAATTCTTCCTTGGCG
>CAUUSE010000008.1:0-24710 GCA_963547725.1 uncultured Candidatus Saccharibacteria bacterium
ACGCGCCGCTCTGTTACATTTGGTGCGAGCGAGAAGACTTGAACTTCCACGAGCGTAATGCTCACTAGCCCCTCAAGCTAGCGCGTCTACCAATTCCGCCACGCCCGCATGACCACTTACCATTATACCTGATTACGGTGTTTTGTAAACGGATTCGCGGCGAACTGTCCAGTAGATCACGTCGGCAAACCGATCGGTGGGATATACCAACCGCATTGACTTATCAAGCGCCGACACGGAAGGTAGGTGAATATAGTCCAGCTGTACTTGATACAGTGCCAGAGCCGGCACATCGGACTGCCAATGCTTGGTAAACGCTTGGTATTTGCTAACTCGTTGCTTGGCACTTTGTTTGGTGCGACCAGCCGCGAGGGCATCATCGGCCACCGCGCTGTTATAGTTAGCAAAATTGAGTCCGCCTTGATTGGCCTGTGACGAATGCCAGTAGGCAAAGACGTCAGCGTCACCGCCCAGCACCAACTCATACAGTAGCACGTCAAAGCCGCGCGGCCGCAGGACGGACTGCAAAACGTTCTGCGAGGCATCATTTGGATCAACCACCCGCAAGTCAACGGTGATATGCAGCGTTTCCTGCCAGACTTTTACGAGTTCACGCGCAATAGTTTCAAAATCAGAACTCTTGAGCGTCACGAACGACAATTGCAAAACCTGCTCGCCCTTTTTACGCTGATTACCGACTACCTTCCACCCCTCTTCGTCCAGTAACTTTTTTGCTGCTTCTGTGTCATACGGCAGACGGCCAGCCAGTTGCCCATCCACTTGGTCGTCAAAAATTGGGCCATGTAGCGGCTTCCTCGCAAAGGCAAACTTCTCACGCAGCGCCTGGGTATTGACCGACTGGACCAGCGCTTGCCGAACTTTACGTGAACTTACCGCTTCACTCTGGGTGTTAAATAATGCGTAGACACCATCGTTAATAGCATACGACTGCGATGCGTACATGTGGCGAATCTGCTCTGACTGTGCCGTATAAGATAATTCCGGTGTTGCCATAATTTCGCTTGTCTTGAGGCCCTTGGTAATCTCGTCCCGCGTCGGGTATACATACAGCTGAAAACGATCCAGCTTTGGCGCGCCATGATGATACTGCGAGTTAGCCACGAGGTGAAGCACTTTTTTCGACCCATCAGCATTGGCATTCTGTAGAATCCGCATAGCAAACGGCCCAGAGGTCACGGGCGACTTACCATAACCATGCTCGCGGAGCTCGGCCGGATTAACTTCACTGAGACTGTGTTGAGGCAAAATCGGAAAGGTGAGCGCATGCATAAATGGTGCGTACGGGGCCGGCAGGGTAAATTGCACTGTCCGCTCGTCAACCTGCTTGACGTTGATCGACTGCCAGCCGGTAATCGCTGCTTGTGTCCGTGCATCCTTGAGTAAATTAACCGTAAACACCACGTCGCGAGCATCCAGCGGCGCTCCATCTGACCACTTGAGATTACGGCGCAATTTGACCGTGTACTCGGTCTCGGCCTCATTGACTGTGACCGACTCAGCGAGGTCGCCCTTGATGTGTCCGGTCGTATCATAGTTGTAGAGACTCGCAAACATCAGTCGGGCCGCTGACTTTTCGGCACTACTACGAGCAAAGATTGGATTAAGCGTCTCTAATGGCCCCAGTACACCCTCTGAGTACGACCCACCCCTGGCTGGTGCGTTATAAGCGTATAGCTCACGAAACGATAGCCACTGTACCATGCTGATGGTAATTAATAGAATAACCAGAAAAATCCACCCCAAGACATGCCGCTTAACCCCGGCCAAGTGCTCGAGACGTGAGGAAATAAACATATGCGCGTGACGCAAGGTCGTCTTGGTCAGTTTTTGCGCTTGCCCATCAAGATCTTTTGTTGCGAAGTCCAGCCGCAGAAATTTTTTCCAAGATGATTTTTTTGTGTCCAAGGCGTGCTCCTAGCCCTTCAGACTCGGCAGCACTAAACTCGCCAAGATCGACAGTACGAACACAACAGCAAACACGATAGTCACATCAAACAAGTTCTTGTCAAAACCTCGCCGCGTGGTGAACAGTTCGCCCGACGAGCCAAAGCCTGCACCTAGGCTCGCGCCACGCTGCTGCAACAATATGGCAATGATCATCAAAACGGCTGATCCTAATGTGACATACGGCAAAATAGTATCAAGTGACATGCTTTCTCCTTATTCTGGCGCCGGCTTGATAACGAAGGCGCTACTTACTATATAGTTTACCAGACTGAGTATGATTCCGGCAAGAATTGACGAGCCAAAACTCATGGATAATCCCGGCGCCAGTGCCAATGATATATACACCATGATGCCATTCACCACCAGCGTAAATAAGCCGAGCGTCAGTAAGATCGCCGGTAGCGATAAAATGACAACGATCGGTTTTAAGATAGAGTTGACGATCGAAAAGATTAAGCCGGCGAGGACAAACGTTGCCGTCGTCTCGACCACTGGCTCGCTCGTCCCGAGAAGCCGCACCGCCACCCAGATGCCAACAGAATTAAGTACCCACCTAACAAAAAATATTGCAAATTGTCGTCTCATGACTATATTTCATTATATCATAACGCTAGCAGGCGCCGTCGACCACCTTGCGCTCAGTGCTCTTGATGTGCAGCTGGAGCTGCTGGCGACTACTCGTCCCCTCAATGCAGATCGCGGCTGGCGTCGAACCAGACGGCGGGATTGTTCGTACAGTGATTACGATGTCTGGCGAGCCACTCTTGAACGACTGCGGCAATGCCGTTGGGTATGACCCTTTGAAGTTTTTCTCCTGCTCCGCCGCTGACAGCGCGTTCTGTAGATCTGATGTTATGGCTTTACGCACCGTCTCTTTGCGCCACCCGTTATAACTAATGAGACCGATACCCGCCAAGATGCCGATAACCACAACGACAATTAGTACTTCTATGACGGTAAATCCATGCTTTCGTATCATACTTATGATGATAGCATAAGCATGATCTTTTTCGCTAGCTCTTTATCCACGATTTTTTCCAGGTCGGTGAGTGAGGCATTCCGTATACGGCTGATGCTGCCAAATTTTTTCAGCAATTTCGCGCGGGTTTTTGGCCCCACACCAGGAATTTCTTCCAGCTGGTTTTTCGTTTGCTGCTGACGCTTCAGCGCCGTGTGGTAACTCACTGCAAAGCGGTGCGACTCGTCGCGGATGCGCTGGAACAGTTTGACGATGTCAGTTGTCGCAAGGGTATTCTCGTCCGCCGTCGGACGTTCGCTACGAGCTTGCTCCATGCTAGCTCGTAAGTTTTTTGAATGCGAACTGGCGTTACGCTGACTTGGGTGTAAATTCACCACGTAGACATCACCGTCTTCATGAATCATAATATCCGTCCGTGACTGCGACCTAATTTGCTCAATGAACGCCGTATCAATCTGCGAATTAGTCTTATGCACTAATAATTCTTCCTCACGCTTGGCGATACTGACAATCGGCACAGTGGCGCCACGCTCATCACGCGCTTTAATGGCCGCCGCCAACTGACCCCTACCGCCATCAATGAGTAGCAGATCAGGACGACCCCAGCTTTTCAGATGACGCTCGCTCAACCGGCGAAAAATCGTCTGATAGATATTACCCGTGTCATCATTTTTCTCGCTGACCTTGAATTTGCGGTACTCTGCCCGGTCGCTCACGCCATTGGTAAACACCACCATACTGGCAACAACCTGCTGGCCACTCATGTGTGAGATGTCATAGCCCTCGATGCGCACCGGGATATCTTTTAGACCCAACAATTTCGCCAAATCAGCCAGCGCCTTGTCCTTAGAAATATCCAAAAACTCTTTGTCGCCGAAACAAACCCGCCGCTGCAACTCCCACATGGCGCTGAGCTTATTGCGAAGATCAGCCGCCCGCTCAAAATCATGCAGCCCAGCTGCCGTTTTCATGTCGCGCTCTAGCTCGGCCGCGATAGCTCTACGATTGCCCTTGATATAGCTGATGAGCTTGCGTAGATTAGCTTTGTATAACTCCGGCCCATCAATCAGCCGCGGACTTAGTCCCAAATCTTCATCCAATTTCGACTGCCCCGGACGGCGCTGCCTAGTCAAATACGGAAACACTCGCCGCAAATATCGCAAGGCTTTTTTCAAGGCAAAGCCATTATAAAATGGGCCAACATATTCTGCACCGTCGTCCGCAGGATTACGCGTAAAGCTGACGGTCGGCCACTCACTTTTCATGTCGATTCGCACATACATCTGTGATTTATCATCGCGCAGCAGTACGTTGTAGCGCGGCATGTAGCGCTTGACCATCTCGCTTTCCAGGAACAAGGCATCAACTTCGCTCTCGGTCTCAATCCAATCGGTATCAGCAATTTCCGCCACCAAGGCCATGGTTTTATTGTCCCGCCCGCGCGAATCCTGAAAATACTGACGCACGCGGTTTTTCAGCACCGCCGCCTTACCCACATAAATAATCTCGCCGCTGGCTGACTTATGAAAATAGACACCGGGAGTACGGGGTAAGGTTTTGAGTTTTTGCTGCAACCGTTGATTCACAGCTACCATTATATCAAGCGATCACGTCTTGCCGACAAAACCACTGAGTACGCCATCCAGTTCGCCTTGAGCAAGTCGTACCGCCCACTCTTGACGCTCAAGGAATGATAGCAATCCAGCCTTTAGCCCAAACCAGCCTAACTTTTTTCTAGCTTCGGCAACTTTTCTAAATTGTTCCCTGAATGTATAATACTGGTCGCGACAATCTTGCGGAATATCTGAAATTTTGCGATTTGGCATTATAACTTTTATTAACTCCTCGACTTTTTCTTTGTCTTTTGGACGCCAGCCGGTAATTGAACGACATCCGTACGCTCCTAACTGAGCAATTGGATTAAGGACAGCACACACTGTCTCGCCATCTCTCTTCACGAGCCACTGGTCAAGACTAGCTGAAGGAATTTCCGTCTCAATACCGCCTAGGCGCCAATATAGACGACCTTCATTATCAACATAACGATCACCAACAAAGTCAAATATACCACGAGGATTCTTTTCGTATGGATTAAGTCCAAATGCCGAAACTACCAACTTATCACCGACAGCATCGGTAATTTCCTGCTGACAACCCTTCACGACAACCCTATCTGTGCTTTGTACTAATGTATCAAGGTCTCGCACCGTGCCGTTATCACGTAGACGCAGTAAATCCACACCATTGGGCAGATAAACAACACGATTACCCCAATCAAGTTTGGCAGCATTGGTAACTGCATGTAGACCTAGCCCGCCGACAACATTATATGGAACTTTGCGATCTTCCATTATGCTATGAACACCGCGTTCTACCAGCAGCGAGTATATATTTTCTGAAACTTCACTCATACTATAGTCCTTGTCCGCCTATTGTAAATCATTTGCCTTAGTTATATCAAGTAAATACCCTTCCAAAAACTCACTCCACTCCGGCACATTCTTTTCGCGGAAATAGGCACGAAGGAAATCAACCATAACGTGCTGGCGCTTCCCCGCTTCTATTCGTCCCGGCTCCGTCAGCATCAAGCCCTTCAACTTCAGCAGCTTCTCAAAAAAGTGATTAATAAAGCCATCGGTATCATGCGTGTTACCGCTAACGTCGTATTCGTGCGCCGCTAGATCAACATTTGGCCAAACCGCGGGGTTAAAAATCCGCCCGCCGTGATGGCAGGCATACATCAATCCTCGCTCAATCCCAACCGCACCAATAGCATCGCACATGTCAGCGTCAGACACTAGCTGCCCCGCCAGCCGCCGCGGCTGCTGGCCGTTCAGCCGTTTGCCATAACCAATCGCTGCAATATTTTCTAATACCGCCTGATGTAGGTCGGCGGCCACTCCTGCCTCCGCCATACTATTGACCGCGTTCGTCAATTTCTCTGCCTGCGCTTTGCCGACTAATTTGTAATCATCAATGTCATGCAGCCAAGCCGTCAACAGCATTTCATACAGATCCACTGGCTCGCTGCATTCGCTCGCAAAACGCTCCGCCAGCAGCGCCACTCGCTCAACGTGATCATCAGCATGACCTGATGGGTCGCCGCCTAATATATCACGCACCTTATTTTTTATTATCTCAAGTTGAGCTATCTGCCGTTCGTCCATAGGGTTATTGTATCACCCATGCAGACCTCAACCCACTAAACTATTTTCATTTTACCCAAGAGGCGCTATAGTAGTGATGTGAAAACAGCTGTGAAAAGAAAAGTACCTGAATTTATCAAACGATCATTAGGACGCATACCACGACTGCCAGTGCCAGCACCCGTTTGGCAATTGGATAAAATCGACGAGAGCTTAACGCCAAATATGCGAGCACTGCGGATGACGATGGCAATTGCCGAGGAATTATTAGCAATGGGGGTGGCTGCCCGGGACGTGGTACATATGGCGCTAGGGATCACTGGCACATACTGCAGGCGACGAGTTCACATTGATGTCAGCTCAACACTCATCACCATGTCCCAAGACCGCGGTACCGAACGCGAACCACTCACCTTGGTGCGGACGATCACATTGAAGTATGTCAATTACCAAACGATCCAAGCATTGCAAAACCTTGCGCTATTAATTCGTGACACTCATTTGCCATTAGCCGAGGCAGAGCAACGTGTCGAAGAAATCCTCGCTAACCCACGCGAGTACTCACGCTGGGTCACCTGTTTGGCGGGCGGTGGTGTATCGATGGGTGTGGTGATTTTATTTAACGGCTCGATCTTGATGAGCGGACTAGCGTTTGTGATGGGATTTGCAGCAACAGCAACGATGAGAATTCTAGATAAATGGGGTCTCGCAACATTTTACCTGCAAATCATTACCGCACTCCTAATCACCCTGGCAGCAGGCGCCGCTCAATGGCTAAATAGCTGGCTGGGCTGGCAAGTTGATACGACAATGCTGGTGATCAGCGGTATCGTGTTGCTGGTAGCAGGGCTAATGATCGTCGGTGCTTTTCAGGATGCGATTGATGAGTATTATGTAACAGCAAACGCCCGACTACTGCGGGTAACTATGGCGACGATGGGTATCGTTGTCGGCGTAATGACCGGGCTATACATTATTCAGCGATTTGGGATTAGCTTTCCGACCACACCAGATCGACTAGAACTAGCTGCCGATATACGAGCGCAATACTTAGGAGCATTGATCATTGCCGCTGCTTTTGCAGCAGGCAATCATGCGCGCCTATTCGGGATGCTGATCGCTGGTGGTATCGGCGTCTTGGGGTGGTGGATATCGAGTGCACTCGTTGGGCCACTCGGAGTCGTTATCGCAAGTGGCGTTGCTGCAACAGTCGTTGGACTGATGTCGGTGCTATTATCCCGACTATGGCGTTTTCCTTCGGTGGCTACCATCGCTGCCGGTATCGTACCACTGGTGCCGGGCTTGTCGCTCTACAACGGCTTGATGGGTGTAATAGAAAATCCACCAACTGACCCCGAATTTTTATTGTCACTGGCCGTCCTCGCACGAGCCATCATGATCGGCGTGGCCATCGCGATCGGCGCATCACTTGGTAATATGATCGGTCGCCAGGTGCGGCGTGGCTTAATCCGCTGGTACGGCAAATTGGTACGACAACGAGAAGGTAGTAATTAAGAAAATTATTTCAAGATCACACACTCGTCGCCCAGCACCTGGCGCAGCTGGCTCATGAGCTGGTCACCGGCCTCGACACGAAACGGCATACGCATAGCAGATTTATTGGCCTCACCCAGCACTAGTACTACATCAGTCACGCCAGCGTATTCGGAGCAGAGTGACTTGAGTGCTACCAGCTTATCATGGTCACCCGGGTTTTTGATATGAAGAAACAGCTTTTCTGTCTCGGGCACGGCGTGCGTAGCTACTGGACGCGGCGGCGTATTTGTTGTGTCAGTCGATGTCGACCTCACGTTTGTTCCGCTCGCTGTTGATGCTCGGGTTGTGCTCGCTCGCTGAGCCTTTTGGGCGCGAAACGCTGTACGCCGCTCTTGTTTGACCTTGTTACTCATCTTTGGTGCTTCCATTTTGCGACCAGTTGCCTGATACTGCCTGATGTCATCGTCAGAAATCAGCTCAATTTCATCAGCAATCATCTTGCTCTCTGAGCCCAAATTACCATCACGATCGCGGGCCGAGTTTTTGCCGGTCACCCGAATGACGGCATCTTGGACAAGTTTGGCGCCGACTTGCTCATACAAATTTGGAAAGACGATAACCTCGCCCTCGCCAAATTTGTCTTCGATCCCGACGAACGCCATCTTGCTACCTGATTTGGTCATAATGGTGCGCACCGTCGTGATAATACCGCCAATTGTCATCAGGCGGCCATCGTATTCTGGCACCAGCTGCGTTAATGGCTGCACCTGCTCACTGAGATATGTTTCATACGCATCAAGCGGATGCGCCGAAATATACAGCCCCATCAGCTCGCGCTCCCACATCAGCCGTTCTTTGTTGGTGTGTTTGGCCGGCGCCGGCTGCAATTGCATCGTTGGCTGAACATCAGCCAACTCATCACCCAGTATACCAAACAGGTCAGTCTGTCCTGATGCGGCCTCTTTCTGGGTCTTTTGGGCAAAAGCGACAATGGTATCAAGATTAAACAATAAATCAGACCGGTCACCAAAGCTATCAAAAGCGCCAGTTTTGATCAGTGACTCCCAGGCCTTGCGGTTAAACTTGCTGGTCGACACTCGCTTGGCAAAATCTTCGACTGACTTGAACGGGCCATCAGCCTCACGAGCACGGATAATTTCTTCCACTGCGCCGACACCGACGCCCTTGACCGCCGCCATGCCGAAACGAATCTTCTTTTCACCAGGCACCACCGCGAACTCGACGAATGACTCATTAACATCTGGGTTAAGCACTTCGATACCCATATGCTTACACTCGGTCATCTCGATCGCCAGACGCTCGGTGTCATCCTGATCACTGGTCATCAGCGCCGCCATAAATGCGTCAGGATAGTGTGCCTTGAGATACGCCGTCCAGTAGGCGATCAGACCGTAACATGCCGCGTGTGACTTATTGAAACAATAGTTAGCAAATTCCTCCAGCGCATCCCAGAATTGCTCAGCAATTTCCTTGGTTGCGCCACCAACCTTGACCGCACCCTCGACGAACTCCGGTTTGACCTTTTTCATCAGGTCGATTTTCTTTTTACCCACCGCTTTACGCAGGGTGTCAGCTTGGCCGCCGGTAAAGCCACACCACTCTTTGGAAATCTGCATAAATTGTTCCTGATAAACTAAAATTCCATAGGTGTTTTTTAACGAGTTTTCCATACCGGGGTGCAAGTAGGTGATTTCTTCTTCGCCGTGCTTGCGTTTGATGAACGAGTCGATAAACTGCATCGGCCCCGGACGGTACAGGGCCACCATGGCGATGATGTCTTCAAAGACACTCGGTTTGAGCTCACGCAAATACCGCTTCATGCCAGCCGATTCCAACTGGAACACGCCGGTGGTGTCACCGCGCTGGAATAATTTATAGGTTGCTTCATCGTCTAGTGGCAGCGTTGATAAATCAATATCCGTTTTGTAGACTTTACGAATAATGCGCAGGGCGTTGTTGATAATGGACAGGTTAGACAAGCCCAAAAAGTCCATCTTCAGTAGCCCCAACTCTTCCACTGGACCCATCGGATATTGCGTTGCCACCACGCCCTTTTGCGCCATCTCGAGCGGCACATATTTTACCAAGTCGTCCGGCGCAATCACCACACCAGCAGCATGCACACCGTGTGAACGAATCGTTCCCTCCAGCTGCGAGGCAAAGTCATAGACGGTTTTGGCGGTTGGATTACTTTCGTATTCTTTCTTGAGGTCAGGGTCCTCCTCCAGCGACTTTTTGATCGGTACATGACGACCCTGCACAGGTGGTGGAATGAGCTTGGCCAGCCGGTCGGACTCGCCATATGGCACTTGCAGTACCCGCGCCACGTCACGCACCGAAGCGCGCGCTGCCATGGTACCAAAGGTACAAATGTTAGCCACTCGTTCTGAGCCATATTTCTTGGCACAATATTCAATCACTTCACCGCGGCGGGTATCTTGAATGTCGATATCGATGTCGGGCATGGAGATACGGTCGGGGTTGAGAAATCGCTCAAACAGCAGGTCGTAATGCAGCGGGTCAAGGTCGGTGATGTTTAGGGCATAGGCGATGATTGAGCCAGCCGCCGAACCACGCCCCGGCCCAAAAATAATTCCTTGAGATTTGCCCCAGTTGATGAAATCCTGAACAATCAGAAAATAGCCGTTATAGCCCATGTTGTCGAGCACGCCAAACTCCATGTCCAGTCGCTCTAGCTGCGCCTCTGATAACTTGGCTCGCAGCTGATCATTCGGCAGCTTCTTCGCGTCCTCCAACTTCATGCCAGCGTACCGTACTGCCATACCGCTGTACACCAGATGATCCAGATATTCTTTTTCCGATTCACCGTTTGGCGTTGGGAATTTCGGGATGAGAATATCACCAAGTTTAATTTCTACGTCGCACCGATCGGCGATGGCTTTAGTGTTGGCGATTGCCTGTGGGTTGGTTGTTTGCCACCGCGAAATAATGTCTTCTGGCGTTGTCAAGTGCAGCTCAAAATCCTTCAAGCTCATCCGCTTTTCATCACTCAAATACGCACCGGTACCAACGCACAGCAAAATCTCATGCGCCTCCTGATCTTCGTGATTGAGATAATGGCCGTCGCTCGTCACCACACACGGAATATTTAGTTCTTCACTGATGCGCTCGATGTAATCATTGACCTTTTTCTGCTCTGGCCAGTGGCTGCGCGCCTCGGGATGGCCGTGATCTTGCAGTTCCATGTAGTAGCGATCACCAAACACCGACTTGTACCAGCCAGCGATTTCCTTGGCTTTGTCATAATCGTCATTACGCAAATTCTCGCCCAACTCACCACCGATACAGCCGGACATACAGATGATGCCTTCGTTGTATTGTTCGAGTAGCTCGTGGTCAATACGCGGCTTATAATAGACGCCTTCGAGGTTAGCGATGGTGCTGAGCTGCATTAGGTTTTGATAACCCTTGTGATTCATGGCCAGCAGCGTCAGGTGATAACGCGCCTTGTCCTTGGCGGGGTCGCGGTCATGACGAGTGCGGGCTGCCACGTAGGTTTCAATGCCGATGATTGGCTTGATACCAACATTCTTGGCTGCCTTATAAAACTCAATTGCACCCGACATCGTACCGTGGTCAGTAATAGCACAAGCCTCCATGCCCAGCTCCTTCACCCGCGCCACCATGTCAGGAATTTTAGTCAGCCCATCCAGAAGCGAATGGTGGGTGTGATTGTGTAGGTGTACGTAATCAGACGGCTGCAACGCGGCCGCGGCTTGGACTGAAGCTGTCGTATGTTTGGTAGCCATTATTTATTGCGCCTCCCTTGTGGGCGCCACCTCCTCTTTCTCCACCCAGTATAGCATGCTAGCGCCGCCGCTGCATGGTATCAATCAGCTGGTTGAGAAAATCCGCCAGCGCCGGAAAAACGTCGGCAAACCGCCCCAGCAGCCAAGCCGACACCATGATCAGCACTGTCACGCCCAAGAGGCTACCCATGCCAAAGAAAAAGCCGCGCCAAAAGTTTATCCAATAGATTTGCCGCCGCGATCGATGAAAATCAAAAAACAAGTCTTCAATCATTGCTTGCCGAGCGCCGTTTTCATTGTCACGCTTGATGCGATGAATGGCTCGGCGGGCTACCGAGGGACGTGGGTCGGCGGCCTTCTTGTCCTCATGGCCACTTTCTCTTGACGATTTAGTTGGCGCCATTTTCCTCAAGCCGCTTGACTAGATATTCACGAAGGCTCGCACCAAGCTTTGGGTCGCGCATGCCAAAATCAATCACCGTCTTGAGATATTCCAGTTTATCACCAGTGTCATAGTAGGTACCATTGGTAATTTCTACGCCATAAAAATTATAGCCATCATCAATCATACTCTGCATAATCGGCTGCACCGTAAATTCACCGTGACCATCAAACGCATGTTTGGCCTTGTCGAGATAGGCAAAGAACTCGCCTGGCAGCAAGTAGCTACTGACACTCGCGAGATCAGATGGAGCATTGGCTTTGCCTGGCTTTTCAACGATGTTCGTCATCTTGATCACACCGTCAGTAACCTGCTCACCGTTCACCACACCGTAGCGATCAAATTCAGCGTCATCAACAATCTTCTTGCACGATAGCACCGCGCCGTCTAATTTCTGTGCCGCAGTAATCATCTGGCGAAACCGACTGGGGCTGGCGGCGATAAAGTCATCGGCAAACGTATAGATAACCGGCTCATCACCATTAATCAAATGGGCGGCGCAGGTTAATGGCGTGGCGTTGCCGTACGGTCCTTTCTGGCGAATGTAGACAAAGTTGGCCATTTCTGACAAATTATTCACAATGTCAATGAGTGGCTGCTTCTTGGCACCGCCCGCCCGCAGATTGACTAGCAGTTCCTCATTCGGCCTGTCAAAATGATCTTCAATTGCTCGTTTGTTAGCACTGCCGATGATAATAATATCTTTGATGCCGGCCTCGACTAATTCCTCGACAACATACTGAATAATCGGCTTGTCGATGAGCGGCATCATTTCTTTTGGCATAGCCTTGGTCTGCGGCAAGAAGCGCGTACCGAAGCCAGCGGCAGCAATGATAGCTTTGGTTGGTTTTTTCATGATAGCTCCTCCTGTCGTAGGTTATCTAAATAATCAAACAATAGCGCAAACGGCCCCGTCACACATAAATCACCTGCCCGAGCGATGGCAAACAACTCTGCCGCCGAAACAAACCGTAGTTCAGCGCCTTGGCTGCTTTCAGCTTCATCGGGGTGGATTGCATCCTCATTGTACACGCAATCAGTCGCCAAGTACACTGCAATTTTGCTATTGATGTATGGCCCCTCATAGCATTCACCAATATATTCTAAGTGCCCCGGTGTACAACCAGTCTCTTCCATTAGTTCACGTCGTGCTGCTACTTCGGCCTCTTCGCCCGGCTCACCATCGCCGCCAGGAAAATCATAGAGCCACTTTTCTGGGCCAGCTCGAAACTGGTAGGTCATAGCGACCTTGTTATCCGTCGTCACTGCCATTACCAACACTGACACTAACTCCTCAGAATAGAAGGTTGTAAACTCATGCTGCTCACCATCCTCTGTTTGATATCGTTTGATAACGGCCGAGCACTCGAACGCCTCGCCGACTGTTTGCGTGGTGGTTGGCTGAATACGCGTGAATGTTTTCATTGCAGTCGCTCTCGGATTAGCTTCTGGGCGAGGCTCGGGTTTGCCTGGCCCTTAGAACGCTTCATGACTTGACCGACGAGGTAGCCGATAGCTTTGTCTTTGCCCGAGCGAATGTCAGCGATGGATGCAGCCGAGACTGGGTCATGCAATACTTCGTCAACGATAGCAGCAATTGCACCCTCGTCAGACACCTGCAGCAAGTTCTTGATTTGAGCAATCTCACGCGGCCCCTGTTTGAGATATTGTCGGTCGAATAGACTAAGGAAAATCTCTTTGCCACCAGTTGAACTCACCTCGTTATCCTCGACGAGCAGTGATAACTCTGTCAACCGACGCGGCCCGACATAGCCTTCCCCGATGAAATCCATATCAATCAGCTCCTCCGGCGTCGAGGCAAACCAATTAAAGATCCGCTTGACCAGCCGCTGATATTTTATCTTGTCAACCCCCAGTTCATCAAGAACAGCTTGCTCGTTATGCACCGTCAGCGTCTTGATAGCGTCAAGCAATATCGCGAGCGGCTGATGGCCGAGGATCGTCGTAATCACCGAATGATCCAGCCCCAGATCAGCCCACCGCTCTCGGCACTCGCCCGGCATCAGTGGCATATGTTCCTGCATACCGGCGATTTCCTCGTCAGTCAAAACAATCGGCGGGATGTCCGGATCGGGCATATAGCGATAATCCTGCGCGTCTTCTTTCGAACGCTGTGAAGTAGTAATTTGCCTGTCATCACTCCAGCCGCGGGTCTCCTGCACGACCTTTTCGCCGCTCTCCAGCAGGTCAACTTGGCGTTTGAATTCATATTCAGCGGCACGCTCGACACTGCGGAACGAATTGAGATTCTTTACTTCCGCGCGTTTGCCAAGCTCGGTCGCGCCTTTCTTAGCCACCGAAATATTGACGTCAAAGCGCATATTGCCGTGATACAAATCACCGTGCGTCACACCTGCGTAGACCATCAATTTGTGCAGCTCCGAAACGTATGCCTTGGCTTCCTCGGCAGAATGCATATCCGGCTCAGAAACGATTTCAATCAGCGGCGTACCAGCGCGGTTGAGGTCAACCAACGAGTAGCCGTCATGATGTGTCAATTTGCCGGCATCCTCTTCCATGTGTGCATGGTGAATCCGCACCCGCTTGAACGAGCCGTCTTCCAGCGGCGCATCGACATAGCCAGCCAAAATAATCGGCTGATACATCTGCGAGGTCTGGTAGCCCTTTGGTAGGTCAGGGTAAAAATAATGTTTGCGATCAAACCGGCTAACGCGAGCAATCGGCGCATTCAGCGCTTTACCGGCGCGCACCGCCAGCTCGACGGCATGCTTATTCAGTACCGGTAGCATCCCGGGTAGGCCAAAGTCAATTTCATGCGTTTTACTATTTGGCTCAGCGTCGCGAGCGTCGTTATCAGCCGGGCTAAACAGCTTGGTTTTGGTCGCCAGCTGGACGTGGCACTCGATGCCAATGGTCATTTCATATTCATCATATACACTCATCATAACGCTCCCAAATCTTTTAGTGCTTGTTCAAATGCGGCCATTGCCCGCTTGAATGTCTGGGTAGTAATGGTGACCCGACTTTCGTGGGCAATTTGATTACGCAGTTTATGCGCCGACCAAATCGCGTCCTCATGTGTCCACAGACCACGCCGCGCCTTGAGTCGTTCACCCATCGTCGTGCCACTAACGCCATATTCGCGCATCGCCCGGTCGAGCAGCTTGTCAGCTTTGATAATCGCCATCTGCAGGCTATCGGGGTTATTTGTATCGGCCACACGCTGCACCGCCTGCCAGACTTTTCGGTATAGTTCCCGGTCGAGCTTCTCTGTTCGCTTCGACGTCAACTGAATGAATAGCATCAATAGGCCACCGATCACCAGCGCCGCCACCACTAGCGCGATCAACAATCCATCCATCAGATGACCTCCACTTCCGCCGCCAGTTTCAGCAGGCTTCCGTCCGAACGGTAATTACCAACTAGCTGCACGCCGATCGGCAAGCCTTCGTCGTTACTTCCAGCTGGTACAGAAATTGCCGGTAGTCCAGCCAGACTGGCCGGCACGGTCATGATATCAGACAAATACATTTTGATCGGATCGCTAGTGTTCTCGCCAAGGTTGAATGCCGGCGTTGGTGCCGTTGGCGTCAGCAGCGCGTCGTACTCGGCAAACAACTGCTTAAACTCGTTGATGAGCAGCGTACGTGCTTTTTGCGCCTGCATGTAATACGCGTCAAAAAAGCCGCTCGACAACACGAAACTACCAATCATAATCCGCCGCTTATTCTCCGTCATAAAACCTTCGTTGCGGCTGCGGCCGTACAATTCCGCCAGCGTTTTTACTTCGGCTGCCCGGTGACCATAGCGCACGCCATCATAGCGCGCTAGATTTGACGACAACTCTGCCGGCACAATAATATAGTACATCGCCAGCGAATATTGCATCATGCTCAGATCTACTTCTTCAGTTTCATAGCCCAACTGCTTCAGTTTTTCAGCATAATCAAGCGTTTTCTGGCGAACTGCCGCGTCCACGTCGTCAGTCATGCACTGCTTAACCAAACCAATCTTTTTCTTGGCAAAGCCTGGCTGGTTCCGCCAAAAGTCCGGCAGTGTGGTCATGTCCTTATCGTCGCGGCCTGCCATAATTTCCATCACCAGATTAGCGTCATCAGCATTCGTGGCGAAACAACCAACCGTGTCCGTACTCGATGCCATGGCTACCACGCCGTAGCGGCTGACCGCGCCGTAGGTTGGCTTGACACCGACCACACCGTTAAAGCTGGCCGGCTGGCGAATTGAGCCGCCGGTGTCTGTCCCCAGCGCAAATGGTACCACGTCAAGCGCCGTCACCACCGCCGAGCCACCCGAAGAACCGCCGGCTACCCGGGTTTTATCCGTAGCGTTTTTGGTCGGACCAAAGGCCGAGTTTTCCGTCGAACCGCCGTGGGCAAAGGCATCCAAGTTCGCCTTACCGATGCAAATTGCGCCTTCAGCTTCCAATTTTTCAACGGCCGTGGCCTGGAGTGGCGCGTTAAAATTCTCGAGCATTCTTGAGGCAGCAGTCGTCGGTGCCCCAAAGGCCAAGAAATTGTCTTTCACCACAAATGGCACGCCAGTCAGTCGCCCAGAAATTTCACCCCCATCAACCTTAGCAGCCCGCTCCAACGCTCGCTCTTCCGTCAAACTGAGTAGTGCATGATATTCTTCAATGTCGCGCGCGCACTTCAACGCCTCTTCAACATTTTCGACTGCGCTTTTTCCGGCAAAATCACTAATCTGGCTCATCACAGCACCTGCGGCACTTTCACTTGATTATTCTGTTTTTCGGGTGCCAAGTTAAGCAGCGCTTCTTTGGAAACACCCGACTGGACCTCATCTTCGCGCCAGACATTCGCTAGCCCCGTTACTTGATAGGTCGGCTCCACGCCCGCTGTATCAAGCTTACCGAGCTGCTCAATGTAGCCAATTATATTTTCCAAATCCTGGCGCAGTCCATCAACTTCATCATCGGCTAAAGCCAGACTACTCAAACTCGCCAAGTGCTGAATATCACTGGTAGAAATAGTTGTCATGCAGTCTATTATAGCACTGTCTCGAGGAAAACCTAATAACTCAGCAGTCGCGGCGAATGGAGCGTTACCATCTGTGGCAGGCCATACCTACTGATCCCAGAACCAAGTGATAACCCACCGCGGTTCCAGCCGATAGCTGCCGCCGTTGCTGCATCGGTTGCCGCATTTGGCGCGTCTGGTCGCTCAATATAGCTAATCTTGTTGGCGCCACGATCTGCCACATATACTCGACCATCCGGGCCACGTAAAACTTGTCCGCCGCCATCGCCACCAAAGCCAGGACCCATCCAGCTAGGTTGATTCGGCACTGACGAGTTTGGCAGAGAGTCGGCAACCGCACAGTCCCTGAAATGCTCACAGCTAGTGAAGCCGATGAATCGCTCGCTCGCTTTAATAGTGCTACTATTACGACTTGTTATATCATAGCGGAATAATTCACCAATGTATAACTTCGAGACGTAGACGTGATCACCATTTGGCGAGAAATCAGCAGCATATCCCAAGCTACTGTCAAGCGGGTTGTTATTATGCACGCCAACTGACCAGTGAGCTATTGGTGTCATATTGGTATCAGCCCCAGATATATCAAATACGTGTAATACTCCAGCGTTACCATTACGATTTGGACAGGCACTACCCCCCATAAACACTAACATTTTGGTAGCCTCGTTGTTAAAGTTAATTGAGCCGAATCCCGTTCGCGAAGGACTTGATGGATTTGGTTGCACGATACACGGCTGAGCCGGGCCAGACGGTACATTATATACTGCTGCATTTGGTGTCTGAATAGTTGCTCCGTTGTCAGTCGAGAAGATATTGAAAGCGTATATTTGATTTGGTGAACCCGGCCGATAAGTATACACCACCGCACCATTTCCCGCATTATTCGGTACGGCATTCATCGCTTCGCCAGAATAGTTACGCGAGAAGCTACCCGCCATACCGATAGACATGTTCTTTTTCGTCACTCGTCCGAGTGGATCGCCAGTAAAATCAACGACGTGGTAGTATAGCGTGCCGAACTTTGCCCGCTCACGACCATTTGCCGAGTTTGATACTACGAGATACTTAGACTCTTCCTTATTGATTGGGAAGGCGACTACTGCCTGCGTACCAGTACGCGAACCGCATAATCCTTGTGGTGATTCGCTATAGTATGCCGTTTGGCCGTCATCACATGTTGGATTACCGTCGGGAGCCGAGCTATCAACCTGCATAATATTCCGTGCCGAGTTCCAGATACGAAGTCCGTCAGAGTAGAATTTCAAATTACCATTACGATCGGAAATTGTCGTTAGACCCTCATGGGATGGGCCACTTGAGTGTGTTGGATGAGGGTGTGGCGTCGGTTTATTTGACCCACCCACACCAAAATCAAGGCAGACTGACCCACCGATACACCACCAGCGCTTACTGGCGCGCGTCCCAGTAAAGTCAACTTCTGGAATAGCTTGCTGACGTGAATTATAAATATAGGTTTTATACGCACGACCGTCAGATTTTCGGATCAACTCAAGATAGCCTTTGACATCAGCACGCCGGGGATTGGTTGTCGACGTATACTCACCGACAAAATATGAACGTAATTTGTCATTACGAAATACATCAATTGCTGTGCCATTGCCGCGACAGTCAGTGCCCGGGCGCACACCCGAAGCAATGGCACTATCATAACCACGGCTGATACATTCATTCATTCGTACTACGCCAGCCTCGGCCGCTTCACGTGCTAACTGATTATAGTACTGCTCTACCAAAGCATTAGCTGCTGCTGACGCCAGCTGGAGACCGGCTAGCAAGATCAGCAGCAGCATAATGCTCGCCACAAGGACGGTCGGCAACACAAACCCACCGTCCTTATCCCACCCAGATGTCTTATTAGTCACATCCGACTCCGTATTTATCGCACATCGTCGAACGGACATTGCGCTGTACGTTGGTTTTAGTGTATGTGGACCCAGTATCGTGCACCTGAACGGCTACCGTGATAGCTCCAGCAATCAGCACTACTCCTGTTGCGCCCAACAGGGTCAGAGACATTGTCTTAGATGTGTTGCGGCCAGAGATAATCCCCTTAAGCATCCACAGCGTCGCACCGATTACCCCTAGCCCTAGGAGATATGGTACAAACTCACCGAGATACAGCGCGCCATACACTGTACCAGCGTCACCAGCGCCGACAAATAGTAGCGAGCTGATGAGGACTGTTACTAACTTTGCCGTCAGCACAATTGCTGGAATTACCAAAGCACCAAATGCACCATATGTTACTACTTTATACGCCGTACTACTGGTGTAGCTGTCACGATCTGGAATAGCCCGTGAGACGCGACCAAATGTGATGAGCGCAACGATTGCAAACAGTGTTGCCAATACACCCGCCATCACTATACCCGTTCCTGGCGTCACCATGTTTATCGATAATATATCGGCCAGCCAACCGCCAATCGAAGTTGTCGTCGTTGTCGTTGCACCATTAACCTTTGCCCAAGCAGTAAACAACGACCCCAGTACTTGCGCAAACAATACCGCCGATACGACCGTCGATACCATTGCTAGTAAATACTCAAATGTCAGCCATTTTGCCTTACCGCGACCCGGATCGGTAGCAGCCTGGGGATAGTACGCTGTCGGTTGTGGAGCATATTGTGGAACTGGTGGAGCGCCCGCGTCCTGTACCGGCTGCACCATCTCTGGTGTTGATGCTGTTTTCTTTTGTGTCATAATTATTACCTCCGCTTATGCTAACCTCATTCTACATGGTCTGGCGAATTTCTGCAATCAAATCGCGCAGCTGAGCGGCTTTTTCAAACTCCAGATTAGCACTATGCAGCTCCATTTGACCAGTCAGCTCCTTGACCAGCGTTGGATATTCGTCCCTTGGAATCTTCTTCAAATCAAGTTGTGGCTTTTTGTCCGATTCTTTTTGCGGGATGATGGAGCGCAGGCCATCGTCAATCTTCTTCTGGATGGTTTGCGGCGTGATGCCGTGCGCTTCGTTATATTGCTGCTGAATGTGCCGCCGACGATTGGTCTCATCAATCGCTCGGCGCATGCTGTCAGTTACGTTATCGCCATACATCAGCACCCGCCCGTCCACGTGCCGCGCCGCCCGGCCAATCGTCTGAATCAGTGCCTGTTCACTACGCAAGAAACCTTCTTTATCGGCGTCCATAATCGCCACCAGGCTGACTTCTGGCAGATCCAGCCCCTCACGCAGCAAATTGATACCAACCAAGACGTCGTACGTTCCCAGCCGCAAGTCCTTCAAGATATCGCCGCGTTCCAACGTGTCAATTTCACTGTGTAGATACGCCGTTTTCACACCATTGTCGGTCAGGTAAGCGCTTAAGTCCTCGGCCATGCGCTTGGTCAAGGTGGTCACCAATACGCGGTGGCCGCTGGCGATGGTCCGGCGAATCTCTTCCATCAAATCATCAACCTGCCCCTTAGTCGGCCGCACCTCAATCGGCGGATCAAGCAGCCCCGTTGGTCGAATCAGCTGCTCGGCCGGCTTTGGAGAATGAGCAATTTCATAGTCACCCGGCGTAGCCGAAACATAAATTGCCTGGTGAATATGCTGATCAAACTCATCAAACCTGAGCGGACGGTTATCCAGCGCGCTCGGCAGACGAAACCCGTGCTCCACCAGCACTTCCTTGCGCGCCCGGTCGCCGTTATACATGCCGCGCACTTGCGGCAAGGTCATATGCGACTCATCGACCAACAGCAGCCAATCATCAGGGAAATAATCAATCAAGGTCGCTGGCTGCTCGCCCGGTTCGCGGTCCGTCAGATAGCGCGAATAATTCTCAATGCCTTTGACAAAACCAGTTTCTTTGAGCATCTCCAGGTCATATTTGGTGCGTTGACTGAGGCGCTGTGCCTCCAGTAACTTATCGTGTGATTCAAACCATTTCAGCCGCTCGTCAAATTCTTTTTCGATGCCGATGATGGCCTTTTCAATTCGTTCACGCGGCGTCGAATAGTGGCTAGACGGGAAAATCGTCAGGCTAGCTGGCTGCTCCAAAATCTCGCCAGTTAGCGGATCGATTCGCGTGAGTCTCTCAACTTCATCGCCAAAAAACTCCACTCGCACCGCCGTATCCTGTCCAGCCGGGAAAATATCTACCACATCGCCGCGTACCCTGAAAGTGCCGCGCACAAAGTCAACGTCATTACGCTTATACTGAATGTCAGTTAGCAGGCGAATAAACTTATCCTGCACCCGCCGCTCGCCGACCGTCAATTGAATGGCCATATCAGCATACGTCTCCGGCGAACCAATGCCATAAATACAAGACACGCTGGCCACGATGATGACGTCGCGTCGCGTTAGCAATGCCGAGGTTGCCGCATGCCGCAGCCGATCGATCTCATCATTAATTTTCGAATCTTTCTCAATGTAGGTATCACTACTGGCAATGTAGGCTTCCGGCTGATAATAATCAAAATAGCTGACAAAATAATGCACCTCATTGTCCGGAAAAAACTCCTTAAACTCAGAAAACAGCTGCGCCGCCAAGGTCTTGTTGTGCGCCAGCACCAGCGTCGGCACATTGGCTCGGGCAATAATATTTGCCATAGTAAACGTCTTACCCGAACCAGTCACGCCCAGCAACGTTTGCTCACGCTCGCCCCGCTCCAAACCGCCCATCAACTGAGCAATCGCCGTCGGCTGGTCACCGGTCGGCTGGTATTTGGAGACGAGATTGAACTGGCTCATGCTTCCTATTGTAGCATTATTGACAAATAACAACTTTTCATGATATAGTTAACCAGTTATTAGCGATAAAACAAAAAGGGCACTTCAATGACTCCACAAAATACATGTATTCCGCGCGATGTGCAGCTACAGGCGGCGATGTTCCGCCTCGGCAAGATGGAAGATGAAATCCAGAGCGGCTACGAGATCCTCCGGAAATATCAGAAAACAATAACTATCTTTGGTTCGGCGCGCACCGATCCGAATAGTGTCTATTACCATGCCGCGAAAGAAACAGCTGAACGGCTAGCTAAACTTGGCTACGCCATCGTTTCCGGTGGCGGACACGGCATTATGGGGGCTGCCAATGAAGGCGCCAATAAAGCCGTCCAAGAGGGAGCGCGGGCTGCTGGCGGTGAGTCGATCGCCTTCAACATCCGGCTGCCGCACGAGCAGGAAGTTAATAAATATGCCACCGAGGTGTTTGAGTTTCAGCACTTTGCGCCGCGGAAAATTGTCATGACTATGTTTGCTAATGCCTATATTTATTTCCCAGGCGGCTTCGGCACGTTGGATGAACTGGCGGAGATATTGACGCTGATCCAGACTGAAAAAGCCAACCGTGCGCCGGTAATCTTGTTCGACACAGCGTTTTGGAGCGATTTGGATGCCTTTTTCCGCAACCACATGCTGGCCGAGGGAGCTATCGTCGAAAAAGACCTGGATATTTATACTATCACCGATAGCGTTGACGAGATCATTGAGCTGGTACAAGCAAATAAGACCTATTGCTGATCACCTATCGTGTCAATTCAGACTTTTTGGGATTTCTTCGGAGTATTTGCGTTTTGCCGGGACTTTTTATGAGGTTTTTTGCTAGCAGATTTTTTAGATTTTACGGGCACGGCAGCTGACTTGCGGCGTTTTGGTTTAGCGTCAGCTACCGGTAACTGGAACGGCGACGCGGACTTGACTGGCTCACTGACGGCCGAGGCAACATAGCAAATCCCGCCCTCGCAGACGACGCGCTCGACAGTCGGCGTGTGCGTGCGCGGATGGGCTGAAAAACGACGGGTTATTTCATAGCCAAGCCCGCGCTTACCAGATTCGATACGATGCTGACCGTATGGTAATTGATGATGATAATTTTCGACGATATCCACCGGATGAAATGAGATGATCTGTCCGTCAAAATCCATCATCACCCAGTCGCTAGCTCTCGCCCAGGCTGTCTGATCAATCCGCGGCGCAGCAGCCATTAGCGCCTGATACACTTCTCTGCCCGTCGTGTCCGCCGGATCAAGCCCAAGCGCACGGATAATTGAATGAGCCCGAGCTAAAATCTCAGTAATCAACCTCACATCGCTATCATCGCCGGCCATTCGTCTGAGCTCGCTCACGGCAACTCGTGTCCGCACTGAATCACCCAATAATTTTGTTAAGTTTCTTGACATTAAAACTCCTTTTCGCTTAGTGGCATGGCATGTAGTCGTGCGCCTTGATGTAAGATACCGGTTTTAGCACCGATATGATTGACGACCGAGCTTGAATTTGCGCTGGCAAATACTACTGCGTCCTTCAGCTGGGCGCCATGAGCCCACTGACTCAAAAAGCCACTGGCAAATGCATCACCTGCACCAGTCCGATCAATTGCCGGCACATCCTCGTACATCGCCGCTCTGACAATCGTTACGCCATCAGATACCATCGAGCCATTCACACCGTCTGTCAGCAACACCACCGGCACGAGATCTTTCGCTCGCCGCACCAGCTGTTCCAGATCATCACCCGGCACTAACTGTTGCATCTCTTCTTTATTCAGCGCCAATACCTCCACATCATCCAGCAGTCCCATTAACTTCTCGCGCTGTGCTAGCTCTCGCTTGCCTGGATTAAAGCAAATTTTCATACCAGCTGCTCGCGCCTCACGAAATACCTTATCCAAGACCGTCATCTGACCTGCTAGCGTCGACACATATAGCCAATCAGCCTCGACACCTGCCACGGTAAAATCAGCCGCATGATAATGTGTCGATGCACCGCGATACGTCAAAATCGTCCGTTCACCGTTTGGCGCCAACAATAGCACCGAGTAGCCCGTATTATATTGCTGGGAAAATTGAACATACCGCGTATCAACATTCTCCGCATCCAGATCATCCAACACCGCTTGACCAGCCGGATCACGGCCGACAACGCCCAAAAACATCACTTCGTGGCCTTGCCTGGCAAAGGTTACCGCGGCATTCGTCGCACCACCACCCGTCGAAAGATGAATCTGGTTGACGTCGGCCTTGGCACCGAGCTCTAACTTGGCGAAACAATGTTCTGGACTTTCGCACACGGGTGTTAGTGCATCTGACTGGCTTAAAAAAACATCCTGCACGCCTGCACCGATAGTAATAATTTTCGCCATTACACCACCGCCTTTCTGGCTGAACCGAAGGCTTGAATTTTCGCCTCAACTACTTCCTGAACGGCCGCGTACACTGGTGGCATTAGTTTGACGATGGCGTATTCGTTTGGATTTTCACGCAAGGTTTTTTCCAGCGTCGTGCGAAAGGCGTAGCGCATGTCGGAATTAATGTTGATTTTAGAAACACCAATTTTTGCCGCATCTTCAAAGTAGTGCAGCGGCGTGCCTGACCCGCCGTGGAGCGAAATCTGACAGTGCAGCGCTTCGCGGATGCGCGTTAATAATTCCAAATCCAGCACTTTCGGTACTGGATACAACCCATGCAAATTCCCCACTGCCGCCGCAAACGTGTCAATTCCCGTCGCTTCGACAAATGCTCGCGCACCGTCTGGTGTAGAAAAAGTTTTCTTGATTTCTTCATAATCAATCGCCTCGGTATGGACATTTGACGAACCCCAAAAATAATGCGGCTCCGACTCTACCAACGCGCCGGTAAACTTGGCGTACTCGACAACTTCGCGAGTTTTGGCGATGATTTCCTCATCCGAAGCGTCATGATTTGCCTGGGAAATATCAATATGCACAAACTCATAACCCGCGTCAATCGCCCGCTTGCAGCCCTCGACTGTTGGCCCGTGGTCCAAATTAAGATACATCTCGATGCCGTATTCAGCCTTATAATTATCCACCAAATCGCGCACGTTCTCCAGTCCCATGGCCTTGACCTCGGCGTCTGATACTTCCACCAGCACTGGCGATTGGAGCT
>CAUUSE010000009.1:0-20532 GCA_963547725.1 uncultured Candidatus Saccharibacteria bacterium
GCGGCGCTTGCGGCAGAGCGTAAAATTTGCCCTCTTGCAGACGGCTTGGGATCAGAAAATCACGCGCGCCCTCAGGGCTGGAATTTGCCAAAATTGGCGTCTGAATCTCGATGAAATCGTGGTCATCCATGTACTGATGCATCCGTTGGTACATTTCAGCGCGTTTTTTCAGCATCTGCTGCATCGTTGGGCGGCGCAGGTCGAGGTAACGATATTTGAAACGCAAGTCCTCACCTGCCTGATTTTCTTCGGCAAACGGCTGGATTGGCAAGGTTTCAGCTCGATTGAGAATTTCCAAATTTTCCACCACAATTTCCACATCACCGCTGGCAATATTTGGGTTTTTCAAACCTTCACCGCGCTCAGTCACCACGCCGCTGACACGAACGACAAACTCATCACGCAGGCTTTCCGCCAAACGAAAGGCCTCCGCCTGCCCAGGATTGATCACTAGCTGCACCAAGCCAGTATGATCGCGCAAATCAATAAAAATCAGCCCGCCGTGATCGCGCCGGGAATGCACCCAGCCAGCCACCGTAACACTTTTCCCAACTTCATCAGGGGTACGTATCGCCAAAACTCTCTTTTTCATATCTGTTATTATAGCATATTGATGTGTTTTTTCGCCTTTGGCGTCACCCGGCGGCCGCGCGGTGTGCGTTCGATAAAGCCAATTTGCAGCAAATACGGCTCATAAAAATCCTCAATCGTCGTTGCTTCATCACCCGTCAGGGCGGCAATGGTCGTCAGCCCCACCGGATTATCACCATAATTTTCCAGAATTGACTGTAGTAAATTACGGTCAGCCGGATCCAAGCCCAGCTCGTCCACTTCCAGCATTTCCAAGGCACTTGTTGTTATTTTCACATCAATTATGCCGTCACCGTTTACGTCGGCGTAGTCGCGCACGCGCTTGAGCAGGCGGTTAGCGATGCGCGGCGTCAAGCGAGCCCGCGTCGATAGTAAATTCGCTGCTTCATGCCGAATCGACGACTCCAAGATGGCCGCACTCCGCGTTACGATTTTAGCGATGTCCTCTGGCTCATAAAACTCCAATCGATAAATATGCCCAAAGCGGTCGCGCAGCGGCGCTGCCAAGCTACCCGTCCGCGTCGTCGCGCCGATGACCGTAAACCGCGGCAAATCCAGCCGAATCGACCGGGCAGCCGGGCCTTTACCGATGACGATGTCCAGTTTGAAATCTTCCATGGCCGAGTATAAAATCTCCTCCACCGCCCGACCGAGCCGATGAATCTCATCGATGAACAAAATATCGCCGTCCGCCAAATTCGTCAAAATTGACGCCAGATCACCCGCCTTTTCAATCGCCGGGCCACTGGTGATACGCAAGTTCGTACCCATCTCATTAGCGATCACTGTCGCCATGGTGGTCTTGCCCAGCCCTGGTGGGCCGTACAGCAGCACATGATCCAGTGGCTCACCGCGCTTCTTGGCCGCGTCAATTGCCAAGCGTAAATTGCGCTTCAATCGTTCCTGGCCGACATACTCACTAAAACTCTGCGGACGCAGGCTGACTTCAATCCGCTGCTCCTCGGCGTCATCACTATGCGAACTGGTATCGACTATTCTCTCAATTGCCATACATTCATTATATCACCCGCAGCAGACCGAGCTACTTTCTTCCAAGATGACTACGTAGTGCCTGCATAATTTCGCGAAACGTCTCATCACCCACCATATGTACCGCATCCTCTAGGTGCCGTGGCCATTTTGGATCAGGAAATTCCTCGCCAGCAAAGGTAGCACCACCAAGATAGCGCAGATACAAATGCCAGTGCACATGTGTCGGCTGACCAGCCTTAACCGCATTATTCATGAGGCACTCCCAGTTACAGACATCAGCGCCAAACGCTTCTTTAACTGCCTGCTCAAGTTGACGAATCACCTGATGCAGCTCTGCCCAATCCACCTCATCTAGATCCGACAATGTTTCCTTGTGCTGACGCAGGGTGATAAATGACTTACCTCAATAGCATTGATTTCTGTCAAGCACTGCCACCCAACGTTCGGTTTATAGTATGACATTGTTGTCGGCTGTTGTCTGGCCAACGAGCAACGGACAGATTTCACAGTCCGTCTTTGTCGCGCATGTATTCATGATACCTCCTGGTATGAATTATATCACTTGATGAGGAGTGTCTGTCCGCAATCCGTACCATATTATTGCATAATTATAAATTATATTGTAGAATTGGTACCATTATGAACAAGCGGTGCGCAGAAGCTACACCCCAGTTTGAGACTGAGGAGACAATAGATCGCCCAAATACATCCAAGCCACCAATGTGGATGAGAGTGGGAGTGTGCGTTGTCGGCTGGGCAATGGGTACAGCCCTGAGTATTGGTACAGGCTGGAAGATTATGCCCACCGGCAGTCCAGATAGTCATCCATCAGCAACCGCCGCAGCGACACCGACTGAAACAGCAACAGCACAACAGGCTGAACCTCATCGGCCCTTCACCCTGCCCGATTTCCGGCCAGTTATTATCACCGATCCCTCAACAACGACCGAGCACGTTACTGACGTGGGTCAACGTTCACAGGAACAGCTCAAGAAGGCTATTGGAACCCTAGCCACGACCATGAGCGTTCCCGAGAGTAACGTCCTTGAGCCAGTAACAATGGTGATGCCCAAGTGCGCCGATCGACCCGAAGACGGGTAATCCGTGCTTTTCTGGCAAAGAAATACGGGAAGTTGTCAAAAATGCTCCCTATCTTGACAACGCGGTTAGTTACGTTATTTTGCCGCCTCACGCGTGCGAAGGTCAACCGTGGTCCGCCTATGCCTACCATTACAGCAAGCTTATTATCACCACGACAAGTCCACACACTATTGAGGCTGGTGTCATTATGCATGAAGCTGCGCATACTTTTGGACTTGATCACACGAGAAGACTGAGTGTCAGATATCCAGACTCAGATTCAACCCCAAGCTCGGAGTGGCGTAATGTCAAGCCAGAGGATTACGATATTATAGAAGATATAACTAATGGGTATGGTCAATTTCCTAAACTACAAAATGGCGACATTGATCCAGCGAGTGGACAAGAGACCGTTACAGGCTACCATTATGGTATTGATTCTGGTGTACTGAGAAAAATACCTGCTCTCACGTGCTCAATTTCGTAGAAAGAAATAGGCTTGATCCAGAAAAATTCCCGATTCGCGATATTGACCCTGCGACGCTACCAGATGATCCCATTAGCCTCACAGTATCCCCAGAGCCACACAGCATTTCTGGTGTCCGCATACCGCTACCAGCCGACCATCCAATTCACCAAATTAAGGGCTGCGAATCAGTTACCCACATTGTTATCGGAATTAACCACATATACTATTCACTCATTGATAGCGCGCCAGGCTTTGGCACAACTATTATCGCCGTCAATAAAGACGGTAGCCTGATAGAGATAGATGCACCAAAATATGACAAATTATATTATTCTCCATCAACAAAAAACATCCTAGAAAAAGAGCGGTGGAACTATCTATATAACGACAGTGCTACTGGAGTGAGTGTCGCAGCGCGATTAGTCGACGGGAAGACGGAACTTCGCGTACAGCCCTTCGATAGATAGCAAACAGACCACTCGCTGCTGCTCTGCTGCAGCATAACTAGCTGCATTTATTGTCAATGACTGTATCAAAAGCTACCGCTACTCATTTCTTCAGCGCCTCGGTCACTCGTTGCGCCGTCGGCAGATTAACATCAACATTCTCAAGCGCCTTGGTAGCATCAGCCAAGGTGTAGCCCAACGCCATCAACGCCTCCAGTGCTTCGTCAGAGGTGTTCAGTTCGGTCTGGACTGGCGCGGCCGCGCGGCCGTACTGCGTCGGCAGGCCGACTTTATCACTCAGATCAACCACCACACGCTCAGCGGTTTTTTTGCCGACACCAGCAGCTTTTTGCACAAAGGCACTGTCAGCGTTAGCGATGGCGTTACGGACGTGCTCTGCGTCGCCTAGGCTGAGAATTGCTAACGCGGCCTTTGGGCCGACGCCCTGAACAGTGATCAGCATTTCAAACAGTTTCTTCGCCGCCAGGCTCGAGAAGCCAAACAATTCTTCCGCCTGCTCACGCACATGATGATAGGTGTAAAACTTAGCGTCTTGGCTGAGCGCCACCGCCTCGAAATCACCAGCCGATACGCTCACTTCATAACCGACGCCGTGAACGTCAATCACGATGCTGCCCGCGCCAAACTTTTCAGCGATCGTACCAGAGAGGTGGGCGATCACGGTCGTCTGTCTCCGCCGCCCGGAGGATTGGTTGGGCCGGGTGAGGCGCCGCCACTACCACCACCTGAACCGCCACCGCTGCCACCGCCACTACCATTACCGCCACCTGGATTTTGATCGTCATCGCCGGTACTACCACACGACGTCGTCTTTCGCGAATGTTTCGTCGCATCAAATTTGTCTTCGCTGATGGTGATGAGCCGCTTGGTGGCTAGTTCACAAACGGTGATCTGCTTAGTGGTGGACGTTTGCCGACAATCCGCAGCGTTCTTGGAATATTTAGCGGCGTCAAATTGATCTTCAAAAATTGACTCCATTTGCTTGGTGGCGAGGTTACACACCTCGATCTTTGTCTTGGTCTGATCACATTTCTCGGTCGGGAGGGCGCTCGAGAGGAAATATTCTTTGTAAGCACCGGGACTGGAATCATCAGCGAGGCCACCATTGCTACTACACACGCTTCGCTGGACAACGCCGTTTGGCACGTCAAAACCAGTTTTCGTGCCTGCCAGCAGCTTGGTCATCGTCGCCCGCCAAATTGGTGCTGCCACATCCGATCCACCGCTGTTCATGACTTTATTGTCATTATTACCAACCCACACGCCGACCGCATATTGCGGCGTATAGCCAATCGTCCAGGCATCGCGGTTATCATTAGTCGTACCCGTCTTGACAGCGACCGTCTTGCCACCCACCGTGAGGCTGCTGCCAAATATCCCCGCCCGCGCGGCATTATCCGACAGAATGCTAGAGATGAGATAGGCGCCACCTTGGCTAATCGCTTGGCGCGTATTGGCTGTTTTCCACGACGCGTTTTTGTTGAATTTATCCCTGACTTCGGTGATGAGATTGAGCGATTCGTACTGCGTACCGCCATTAGCAAAGGCTGCATAGGCGTTAGTCATCTCGCTCAGGCGCACCTCGGCCGAGCCAAGCGCCAGTGACAATCCGTAGTTTTTATTTTCGTCGAGCGTGCTGATACCGAGCTTCTTGGCAGCTTGGATGGAGCGATTGATACCATACTTTTGCATGATCAGAACGCTCGGGATATTTAGTGACCAGCTGAGCGACTTGCGTGTCGTCACCTTGCCGTTCCAGCGGCGGGTAGCGTTATAGGGCACGTAACCATTAAAGTCAGTCAATTTATCGTCAAAAACTGTCGCCGGCGTAATGATGCCGTCAGCCATCGCCTGCGCATAATACAGCGGCTTGAAGCTCGAGCCGGGCTGACGCGGCGTGGTCACCATATTGACCTTGCCCCACTCGGCGTTATTATAATCAGCGCTGCCGACCAGTGCCCGCACCTCGCCAGTTTTTGGATCAATGACGATACCGCTGGCGTTGGTGCCGCCCAGACGATTGATCTGCTTCATTTGTTTGGCGATATTCTCTTGGAGGAGCTGTTGGGTGTCGAGATTCAGCGAGGTCTTGACGCGGTAGCCCGAGCGCATGACTTTTTCGTAGCCATATTTGTCGCTCAGCTGTTTGATGACCATCTCGGCAAAATGCGGCGCTGCGGAATTCGTGTGAGCCGCGCCGCCACCAGTATATGCTAGCTGTGTGGCTTCCGCCTGCTGCTTCTGCTCCTCGGTGATAAAGCCTTCGGCCTGCATCCGACCGAGCACCGTCTTTTGGCGCTGCTTGGCATATTCAGCATTGCCGCTGATCGGCGAATAGCGGCTTGGCGCCGGCAGTACACCAACCAGCATACTGCTCTCGGCCAGTGTCAAATCCTTCGGCGACTTATTGAAATACACCTTGGCCGCCTCCTCGATACCAAAAGCATTTTCACCAAAGTACACCGAGTTTAGATACATCATCAAGATCTGCTCTTTACTATAATTCTGTTCAATGGCAATGGCCATAAATAGCTCTTGATACTTGCGCATAAAGCTATGTTCATTGCTGAGCAAATTATTCTTGACCAACTGCTGTGTCAAGGTCGACCCGCCGCCGTGCCGCGTGATCGCCGCCCGGAAAATACTGAAAATATTAAAGCCGCTGTGCTTATAAAAATCCTTATCCTCGCTGGCGATCAGCGCCTTTTTCATACTCTCAGAAATATCCTTGAGCTGCACCAAGTTCCGCCGCTCGGCATTACCAACGCTATAAATCACCTTGTCATTGGCATCAGTCAGCACGATACCGGTATTATTGCGGTTCATCAGCCGCTCCTGATCAGCGATGTCGCGTGCGTAGTAAAAATAACTGGCAATCGGCACGATGATCAAAAACAGTAGGATCGGCAGCAGACACACCATAATTTTTTTCGGCCGACTCAGTCGCCAAAACCACAAAAAGTGTTTGTGTTGACGCGGTAATTTACCAGATTTCGCCTTGACTTGACCGAGATTGGCATACCGACCCATGTGCGGTGGTTGCTTCTTTATTGGAGCTCGTTTTCCCTTGCCTAATTGCACCATGTATCAATTATACCACGCCAAGGCGCGTCGTCGCTGCATGGGTGATGGCCGCCGCGAGTGCATCGGCGCAGTCATCTGGCTTGGGCACCTGGCTGAGACCTAAGTTGAGGCGCACCATTTCCTGAATCTGCTTTTTGTCAGCCTTGCCATAGCCAGTCAGTGTCTGTTTGATCTGAAGCGGCGTGTATTCACTGATCACGAGGCCTGCCTTGTGTCCAGTCAGCATCGCCACACCACGAGCATGAGCCACAGAAATAGCGGTGGTGACATTGCGGGCAAAGAACAATTTTTCAATCGACATCACCTCAGGTTTAGTCTCAGCGATAATCTCTGTCAGGCCATCAAAAATCTCCGCCAGCCGCTCGTTTAGCGGCGTGTGGGCGGGCGTCTTGATAACGCCGGCCGTTACCAGCCGGTAGCCGCCCTGCTTCGCATCAATCACACCAAAGCCCAAGATACCAGTCCCCGGATCAATGCCAATAATTCTCATGCGTTTATTATAGCACCCGGCCGGTGACAGTAATAATTAATCAAGCGGCTGCCTCGACGAGCTACTTCGCCGAGTTATCGCTTGCCGCGCGTGATGGCGTGTTTTAGCCGCGTAGCAGCCCGGCCAATTTCCCAGCGCCACTGCCAGCCAGCGTAGCCAACCGCCAGCAGACTGACGCCGCCGAGCACCCACCAGCCCCACATCGCGCCTGTCACCTGCTTGACCTGCTCCGGTGCAAAGCCAGTTTTTGGTGCGGTAGCCAGCGCGACCTTGCGGCAGCGCTTCGTCTTTGGATTACGCTCAAAGCCTTCGGCACACTCCTTCAACACGTCACTATCAGCGGCAATTTTTTTACAGCGCCCGGTGGCGGGATTACGAAACTTACCGTCGGGACATGGCTTCAGAGTTTTGGCGGCTGTGGCTGCAATCGACCGGCACCGACCGGTTATCTCGCTCCGATAATACCCTTCACGACACGGCGTTTGGGTTTTGAGCTTGCCGATGTTGCGACACCGACCGGTTTCTGGTGAACGATATTGACCGGGCTTACACGGCGCGAGTTCCGGCTCGCGTACGATATTACGACAGCGACCCGTCTCCGGTGAACGGTACTGCCCCGGACGGCACGGCGTCGGCACTGGCTCCACCGGCTCCTTGACGCAGCGACCCGTGAGCTCGTGACGCACATAGCCCGCCTTGCAATCTGGCCACTGCTTGAATTCGTTGGGCCGAGCCGGCGTCGGTGAAAATGTTACCTTCCATTCCCCGTCAAGCAAACTCCACGACGAGTCCTTGGCCAGGCCAGCAAATGACGTCTGGTCGATCTCATTGCCACTAGCATCCAGCGCGTACACCTCGCCGCCGCCAGTTTTTGTCAGTTTGAGATTTGTTTCTGCCAGCCGAACGACATGCAGCGCCCCGGCTGCCAGCTCAATATTCTTGAACGTATGTGTCGTGTCCTTGTGCTTACCCCGACCTTTGACGAGAATGGTGCAGCCCGTGAGGTCGAGGTCGCTGGTCCCGGCATTAATAATCTCGATAAACGGCACGTCAACATTGGTCGCAATCTCATGTAATTTCAAGCCGCTGCAACGATTACTCGGTGGCGCCGGATCAACTGGCGGACGCGGCTCGTCAGGCTCACTGCACGCTGGCAGTTCACGCAAACGCGGCGCCTCACCGACCGAAAAATCGCTGGCGTTATTATCCGTATCAATCACCACGCCATTTGTTTGGCAGCGCCAGGCGTGTAGCTTGCCACCCAGCGTAATTGGACTACCTTCGCGCGCTGACACCGCGCCCCAGCCGACCAGATCCGACACCCGCCCATCACTGGTTACTAACTTGACAGAGCCGCCGGTTTTTGCCAGCACTCTCCCACTATCAAACCGCAGGTCGGTCTGCTCATCGGTTAGCCGGCTATCACCGACCACCAACACCCCGCCCGCCGGTACTACTAGGTCGGTCGACATTGTTTTGAGCGTCGTCACCTGCCCCTTTTGGCTAATATACTGCAGTGTCCAACCAGCGATATTGACTGGCCCTGACGACGGATTGTAGAGTTCGACGTACGTGCCGCGCGCTGTATCGAGGCCGACTTTGGTAATCAAGAGTTTGGCCGATGTACGAGCCGCAGCTGACGGTGCAGGAGGTTCAGAAGGCGTTGGCTTGACTGGTGTGGGTGTTGATGGATCTCTGGGCGGTATTGACGGAGCGGGTGTAGGCGTAGACGTACCGCCAGAAGCTGTGTCCGGCGTCGCCGCTGCTGGGGCTAATGGCCTGGTCGGAGCTGCCGGGCTGGGCACTGGATTGGCTGGACGCGGCGCAGGCATGTCCGTTGATGCAACCGGCGTCGAATCACCCGCAGGAGGTGCAGCCTCCGGTGGGGAGTCGCTCGCAAACGCTACCACCGGCTGAAACACCAGCGCAATTATCGTTGACATAAGTAGTAGGCGGGTCAAAACCTTCATTGTGAACTCCCTGCTTGGCTTATGTTGACTGACTATATTGTAAAAGAAATTCCTCCCAAACGCAAAAGAGCGCCGTCGGGGACGCTCAATACATAGTCAATGTATAGCCTGAGCGAAGATTACTCCGCAGTGATGTCGGCGTTGGTGTGTACATTCACCACATCGTCTAGGTCATCCAGCGCGTCAACCACCTTCATCAATTTCTGCGCTGTTTCCGAATCAGCAATTTCAACTGGCGTGTTGGCAATGTAGCGCAGTTCGGCGTCTTTTACGTTCAAGCCCTGCCCAACCAACTGATTTCTAACGCTCGCCAAATCTTTCAACTCCGTGTAGACAATAATCTCACCGTCTTCTTCAACTGCATCCTCAGCGCCAGCGTCCAGCACTTGCAGGAGCAATTCCTCGCCCGTGCCCGCCACGGTGATCACGCCCTTGCGGGTGAATTGAAATGCCACACTGCCAGCGTCAGCGATGCGCCCGCCGTTCTTCACCAGCGCCGTTTTCACTTCTGGCAATGTGCGATTACGATTATCGGTCGCTGTTTCAATGATAATGCCAACGCCGCCCGGGCCGTAGCCTTCATAGGTAATTTCTTCCAGTGCCGCCGCGCTTTTATCCGCCACGCGGTCAATCGCCCGCTGGATGTTGGCGCTTGGCATGTTAGCGGCCTTGGCTTTCTCGATGGCCATTGCCAAACTTGCATTTAGTGTCGGATCAGTGCCGCCGCGCGCAGCGATCGCAATTTGGTTACCCAACTTGGTGAAAATCGCGCCACGCTTCGCATCAACAATCGCTTTCTGCCGGTGCGTGGTCGCCCATTTACTGTGTCCTGCCATGTGTCTATGCCTCCAGAAAATTCGTTTCTTTTAGTATAGCAGAAAATGGGCGATGGGTTAACTATCAGGCTAGTCTGCACCCTCAAAGCTATTGAGGTCTGTACGTCAGAAGCATTCCGCCTTGACGACTATGACGAAACAGCGATCTGACCTAAGATCGTCAAAAGGCGGCTCAAAATCCTCGGTAAAGTCAATACCGTATGGCGTGTCCGGGTATAGCTCAATAGAAACCGGTGGCATCAAGCCCTGCTTAGTGAATTCTGCTAGCTTACGGGCAATCCTTTCTTCAGTCTTACTGCGATCCTTGTCTTCCTTCCACTCTCCGGGCCTTTTGCCTTTAAGCTCTTTGAACTCTTTACCAAGATAGAGTATAGGAACTGTTTCACTGCCGCCATAGCGGTCCGGAAAATCTCCCTCCTCTTTCTCGCGCAACCCCTCATCAATTGTTAGCACTGAATAATATGTTGAACGACTATTCTTAGGATTAATATACCAAGCCAAATCGTCTTCTCCTATGCCCCGTGTTAGCTTTTTCATTAGCTCCCTCCGTTTATGATTTGTGGATTCGGCGATACCTCGTGCAAACCTCAAAAATGACAAATCAACACATAGGGAATCTGTCTCTTCTTCGATCTCCTCGGAGGTCTTAATTCTGTTATGCTTTAGCGCGAATAGCTGACCGAGCAATTCACCAATATCTGTATCTATCTTTTTTACAGCAAATTCAAACTGCTCATGCTTAGGCACCAGATCAGTTATCACCGCACTTTGTAGCGCTTGATTCCCCACCTTCATACGACGCTTTTTATCCTTTTCATATCGTTCCATAAGCGCCTCGACCTGCTCCCGAGTATCCTCTTCAATACATGAAATGCTATCCTGTGTTTCACTCAGAATATCTCGTATGCCTCTTTTGCCCATTTCACTCCTCCACAATAAGTAATGTTAGTTGCCTCACCAGCCGCTACCCGAGGGCTAAACCCGAACCCGCGCTCACTCACCCCGAGGGATTAGCTGAATGAACCCATAGTAGTACATCCATCAGGTTTCCTCAAGCATGAGCGAGATCGGTAGCCTACCACAATCGTCCACGCTACTCAACCACATTACTCTCACACAGCCGCAGCCCGGTCTGTCGCCGCATCCACCACATCACCCCGATAATGATGAGGTAGGTAATGATTACCCACAGCCAGCTCAAGTTCACCTCCAGCTGCGCCCAATCCAGCCCTGCCAGCCATGTGGCGACGCCGACCATATACTGAAGCAGCCACGTCGTCGGCGCGGCGACGAGTCCAGCCACCACCGGCACATCCGCGCACACGCCAACCACAAAGGTCAGTAGCATCGCTAGCGGCACCAATGGCAAGATTAGCACATTCGCGATCAGCGCCACATTGCTGATCACGCCAAACGACGCCACCAAGAGCGGCCATGTCATGATTTGTGCCGACACCGTCTCGCCGATAATCTGCCGGATCACCCCGGGCGACTTCGTGCCAAAAAAGTATCGCTGCAGCAGCGGCGCCAGGATAATCACCCCACTAAACGCCGCGAAGCTCAATTGCCAACCAAGGTCGTTCCAGCCGAACTGCGGATTGATAAGTAGCGTCATCGCCGCAGCGACCGGTAGCAGCACCAGCGGATGAATCGTCCGTCCATAATACCACGCGGCTAGGCTGAGGCCCGCTACCAGCCCAGCCCGCGACATGCTCGGACTGAGGCCAGTCATCGCCATAAAGCCGATGATCATTACGCCGGCACTCAGCGCTGCCAGATATTTCGATACCCGAACGAACAGCCGCCGCGCCAGCCGCACCAAAATCGTTAAGTTATAGCCACTTGCCACGATAACGTGCGTCAAACCCGCGACCTGCAGCGCCGTCATCAATTCCAGCGGCAATGCCCGCCGTAAGCCCATCAAGAACCCGAGGCCCAGCGCCGCCTCCGACTCCGGCACGTACCGTCGCACCCGCTCCGCAAACCAGTCACGGACGCCCACCGCCACGTCGCCCGGCTGCTCGCGCGTCACTCGCTCGACCGTTCCCCTGGACATCCGCGCCGCAAACGCCCCAAACCCATCGCTCAGCACACACCGCACGGTGACCACGTCGCTGCGTTTAATCGCCTGATTATGCCTCGTCACCACCCAGACACTGCCAGGCAGCCGCCGATCATTACTCACGATATCGCCCAGCCGCAGCACTGTCTGCCCCTTTTTATCGACATCAGGATCTTCCAGCACCCGCCCACTCAGCCGCACCGTTTGACCGATCAGCGTTTGATAGTGCTCTAGGCCAATCTGCCCACAGCTGCCTCGCCACAGCCCAATGAGCACTCCGCCGATCAAGGCTACTACGACCAGCCAGCGCCGCGCCCCAACGAGCGACGCTAGGGCCAATATCATTCCCGCCCCCAACCACATCCAACCAGCAAACAACCCGTACGGCGCTCGCATTACGCTGATAACGCCGATGACGATGCCGACATCCGCCGCCGCCAACAGCCACGACACATGCAACCGCTGAGTGAGGCCGAGAGACTTCATACTTTCAGTATACGCGAAGTGCGGCCAGACTTACATCAAATCACCTGAAATGGATACAATAAAAAATCCTAGTTCATGAACTAGGATTGTACTCCACTTGGAGGGCCCACCGGGGCTTGAACCCGGGACACCCTGCTTAAAAGGCAGGTGCTCTAACCAACTGAGCTATGGGCCCGCACATGACGCGCAGCGCAACGAAGCGAGAACGCGACTTTTCACATTTTATCACAGAGGAACTCCGTTTTCAACGCTTTGTTTTCTTGGCAGCGGGCGCCTTGGTATGAAGCGGCAAGCTCATGTCAAGCAGCCCCGCCACTAGTCCAACGGTCGCCGCATAGTACCACCAGTCGCTCAGCAATTTGTACGTCTGCATCGCCTCCGCGTCCAAGGTCATAAATTTGCCCAGCGGCCGCACCAGCACCGCCGCTGCTAAGACACCGACCAGCACCGCCGAGATCAGCCGTAGCAACTTGCCAGGTCCCTTTGGCCCAGTGATTAATAATAGCACCAGCGGCCCCACCGTGAGGATAATCGTCGCCACGACACCATTCGGTAGCCCTGCTACGTTACTGATGCCCAGCCCACCGATCACCCCGGCCAGCCACTCCGCCCACAACTCCGCCAGCAATGCGCCAGCCGCCAGCGCCAGCGCCAACACGCCAAATCGCCGATTTAACACAAAAGCCAAGGCCGTCACCACCACGGCCACGCCACCAAATAACAACACTACACTCATCGCTTCCCCTCCGTCGTAAACCGCGCGGTGACGCCCGGTTTGATGCTGTGTTCCTTGGCGCTACCTGCCGGCAGCTCCAACACGTACCGCGCCGGCACTGGCGTGTGATATACTTCATGCGGCTCGTTGTCGGGCCAGACATCACGCCTAACGTGCACGACCTTTTTCTTGGCATCCAGCCAAATGATGTCAATCGGGACACGCATATCCTTCATCCACATTGGTATATCACCGTCTTTCTCGGCCACAAACAACATCCCCTCGCTCTTGCCCAGCTCCTGCCGACCGCCCAAGCCCCGCGCCCGCGTCTCGTCCGTATCAGCAACCCCTACTCGAAATGTGCCCTTGCCGATGTCAACCGTTGTGTACGTTTTATTCATCTGGCGCGTCACCGCCCATACGCCGTAGCCGATCCCGGCCAACACGCCGAGCACGATCACCCAAACGATGATCCGCTGCACTATCGACGCCGACTTCGCATTCATACTCCCATTATAGCAAGTTTAGCTTCAGGCGCCGACTTTATCTTTTTTGTTACCGCGCTTGGCGTTGCGATCAATATAGTCGATGATTCGACCAGCCACATTGCGGCCCGTGACTTTTTCGATGCCAAATCCTGGACTGGCATTCACTTCTAATACCAGCGCCCCACGGTTCGAGCGCATGAAGTCGACGCCGGCCACTACCAAACCCATGGCTTTGGCAGCTTTGATGCACATCTTTCGCTCATCAGGCGTTAATTTAATGGCGGTTCCCTCGCCGCCCTTATGTAAGTTACTGCGAAAGTCATCATCTAAACTCTGTCGTTTCATGCTAGCTACCACTTGACTACCGACCACAAATGCCCGAATATCGGTGCCAGCCGACTCCTTGATAAATTCCTGTAGTAGCACGTTTGTGCCGTCAGAATCACTGAGGTAAAACGCTTGCATAACCGACTTAGCGGCTTTAATTGTCTCCGCCAGTACCACGCCATTGCCGTGGGTGCCGCGCGCCAGCTTAATAATCGCCGGCGTACCGCCAATCTCATCCAGCAGTACATCGATATCCGTTTCATTGCGCGAGAACACCGTCTTTGGGATCGACACCCCAGCCCGGGCCAGCAGCTGCACCGATCGTAGTTTATCGCGCGAACGACTGATGGCGATAGACCGATTCATAAAAAATGCTTGCGGATTCGCCATTTCCAATTGCCGCAGCACTGCCGTCCCGTAGCGCGTCATATAGCTAGCAATTCGCGGGATGAACACGTCAAAGTTACCGATTTCCCTGCCACGATAAATAACCTTTGGATGCCGCTCATCAATTGACACATAACAATTTTTATACTTGATAACTTTAACTCGATGACCACGCTTTTCAGCTTCTTCCTTGAGGCGAAGGGTGGAGTAGTTGATGTTACCGTTAGATAGAATCGCAATATTCATAACTACGTATCCTTTGGTTTATGGTATTTTTTATAAAACTTATGAGGATTTTTAGCTAGTTCTTTATTTAGCCTTATAGTCTGTGATTTCTTCTGGTTCTTTACTTCATTCATACTTACGTCAACCAAAAACTTACCGCTTAATGTCCGTCGTCCAATTAGCACTGGAAAATTATGCACAGCCCTATCAGACAGGCTAAATAACGCTTTAATCTTCTTGCCAGCCAATATAATGGTAAAATGTGTCCGATATTTTATAATTTCATGGCCAGAGGCGCTCTTAACCATAGCTACCGAATAATCGGTACGCCGAAACACCTTGCCGTTATAATACGGTGAGCCTTTACCAAATAGCGAGAACTTCAAGACACCGTCTTTATCAACACGAATATTGCTCGCCCACACTGATGAGCCGTCCGCACCGGTGTCAACCTTAGCCGGCACATTAACTGCTCGCCGCCCAAAATCCACCTTCACATTTCGACCAATGATGGTTTTTTGTGCTGTCATGCACCATATACTATAATCTAAAAACCTACATCAGTCAAGCTACGAAGCTGCTCGTTTGTAGGCAGCCAGAAGCTTGTCGACGTAGACAGCCGGAACATTAGCAGGCATGCCGACAAGTGGATCATAGTACGGCATAAGGCCCGAGGATGCGTTTATTTCAACCCCCGGAAATTATCGGGAGCTATAATGTCAACACCGCAGATAAACAGGCCGAAGTATTCAGTAACTCGCACAGCCATCTGCTTCACTTCATTCGGTACTTTATTGAGGCACTCTAGCGCATAGCCACCACTAGAAATATTCGCTACACCAGTTACTTGTACTCGTGTCCCATCGGGTGGAATACATCGCAACTCAACATCGCTCAAAAAGCCCGCACGGCCTCTGGGTCAATTAGATTCATGGACTTTTCATGAGGTAGCTGACCGGGCAACTTCACATATTCTATTTCCGCCATGCAAAACGCAAGCGACGAACCAATCGCCTCACGGAATACCGAGTCAGGTTCACGATCAGTCGCCTCTTCACGAGCTCGACCAAGTGCTATAACACCCTTATCTAGTGCCGACATATCACGAAGACGCCGGTGTTCAAAGCGAGGATTACGAGACTTCCCAGCGATAAAGTCCTCTCGCTGATCGAGCGCATTATTAACAAGTTCTGTATACGACTGAAACCCGGCTTCAGGAAGATTGTGAGGATTAATAATCTCTTCAATCGTTCGCGGTTGGCGCGGTGCTATTTCAGACGCTATACTCATTTTTTCATGATAGCATATTTATGTAAAAAAGCAAGTACGCATTACGAAAACAGTCCGCGCCTCCTCGCGCCATCAAACTGCTCCAGGAGTTCACGCTGTTTCTTACTGAGCTTGGTTGGCGTATCAACGATGACGCCGACAATGTGCGGGCCGCGTTCATCATTTCTCAGATGTGGCACACCGTGGCCTGACAACTTAAAATCAGTCCCCGACTGGGTGCCGGCTGGGATTTTCATCCGCACCGTACCGTCCACAGTTTCAACATCAATTTCTGTTCCCAGCGCCGCATCAACCATCGAGATATGCTCTTCTGACAGGATGATATCGCCCTCACGCGTGAACTTCTTATGCGCCTTGACGCGAATGTGAACGTATAGATCGCCACGCGCGCCGCCTTGAACGGCTTCGCCGCGCTCACGCAGGCGGATCGTCGCACCATCATCAATGCCAGCTGGAATCTTGACGGTGATCTCCTGGTGCTGGCGAGTCGTACCCTTGCCGCCACAGACTGAACAGTTTTGCTCCGGGATTTTGCCGCGGCCATGACAGGTTGGACAGGTGACCGCCTGCTGAATCTGTCCAAAAATCGAGTTCATGACGCGAGTCTGCTGACCAGAGCCCTTACAGTCCTCACAGGTCTTCAAGCTATGGCCCGGCTCGACGCCATCACCATGACAGTGTTCACATTCAGCATCAAGCGTTATGCTCAACTTCTTTTCTGCGCCAAACACCGCTTCTTCAAAGGTTAGCGTCACGTTGGTTTCAACATCACGGCCGCGCCGCGCACCACCCTGTGAACTAGTCGCGCCGCCACCGAAGAATTGGCTGAAAATATCGCCAAACATGCCGCCATCGCCACCAAAGTCGAACTGTACATTTTGCCCACCAAAGCCACCAAATCCTTCGAACGGATTACCGCTAAAGCCACCGCCTGCTGCGCCGCCGACACCAGCATGACCGAACTGGTCGTAGCGCTGGCGCTTTTGCTTGTCCTTTAGGACTTCATATGCCTCGTTGACCTCTTTGAATTTGGCTTCATCGCCGCCCTCTTTGTCGGGGTGATACTTGACCGCTGCCTTACGAAAAGCCTTCTTGATCTCATCCTCTGACGCGGTTTTCGACACGCCTAACACTTCATAATAATCGCGCTTACTCATATGTGTTCATTATACGCTTTTAGCACTCGACATGCAAGAGTGCTAGCCTCGTCCGTGCTATACTTAAAATGTAGGAGGTGTTATGGAACAAACAGCGATTATCAATTCAGAAATCAAGGCCCGGTGCGCCGATCAAGAGACGGTGCGTCAATATCTATGTGAACATGGCGCGGACTTTAAGGGGACTGACCATCAAATTGACACATATTTTGATGTACCCGAAGGACGCCTGAAGCTACGTCAAGGGCCGATCGAAAATAACCTTATCTTTTATCAGCGGGCCGACACCGATGGGCCAAAACAATCGACTATCAACCTATCACCGGTTGCGCCGGACTCAACCATCGGCGAGGTGCTGACGGCGGCGCTCGGCGTACGGGTGGTTGTCGATAAGCAACGCGAGATTTACTTCATCGATAATGTCAAGTTTCATATCGACACTGTTGAGGGTCTCGGGAATTTTGTCGAAATTGAGGCTATCGACACCAACGGTAAACGAAACGCCGAGCAGCTGGAGCAACAATGTTCATACTACATGCGTGAACTTGGTATCAAGGCTATGGATTTGGTCGTTGGCTCGTATAGTGATTTGCTGGAGTATGGTGACGATATTCAAGCGACATAGGGCCCTTCTACGCTGACCTTTTTTAGCCCAGTCTGTATTTAGTATAGTTGTGATTTGACATACTATACATTATTGTTATATTTATAGTTACTATGATCTTCCGCACAATACCTCGTCCCGATCTTGAAGTCACCTGGTATCGTCAGAATGGGTTGTTTAATTTCACCAACTCAGACGACAAGCCAGTAATCGGTATATCAGCTCAGACATGGGAAGATTATCTCAATCATATCGAAAATTTGCCAAGCAAATTTTCAGGACAAGTCATTAGTCCAGAATTGATAACCATTACTGATATACCACTTGAGAAAGCGACAAGGTTTCAACGAGAAATTAGTAGAAGGATTTTGCAACTATGCGAACTTTCACGCGATTTACCCAATGCTGACTTCATGGTTGGCACGCCCAGTTTTTATGATGATACGGAATTGCCCTATAATACTCTCGTGAAGATCACCAATGGTCAATACAAAACAAACGTACGGAAATGGCTACTTACACCCAGTGAAGAGGGCAACTTTTGGCCAGCCTTAACTACTCAGGCACTCCAACAGCCATATTCAACTCAGTCATTAATCTGCGCCGACATGATCGTGGCGCCATCCTTTCTGCATGAAGATACTCGTCGTGTACAGGTTAGCGCCTGTTGGGCAACACCTGGCTTTAGCCATCCCAACTACCAGCCGCCGCCAGATGAGGAGCGCTATACAGATGCAATGATCTATGCGATTAATCAACTTTTTACCGCTCACTCTGTCCAAGATCTTGTCGTAGTTGATCGTACGCCGCCAACTACCAAAATTCCACCACTCAACTGTGTCGTCCAGCGAAAAATATAATACCCCGGAGACTTGGGGTATTATATTAGCCTACATCAGACTCTGTTATTTCTCGTCAACCACCTCTCCCTCGACTGGCTCGTCTTTGTCAGACTTTTTGTCGTCCTTCGACTCATCAGCCTTGTTGTCCTCAGTAGCTTGCTGATACATTTTGGCGCCAATTGGCATGATGGCGTCCTGCAGGGCCTTGGCTGCCGCTTCTAGCTCGTCTTTATCGTCAGCGTCTTTATGCTTTTCCGCTTCCTTGACCGCTTCGTCAATCGCCTTCTTGTCGTCCTCAGAAATCTTATCCTTGAACTCATCTGGCATTTTCTTTGCCTGATAGATAGCGTTTTCTAGCTGGTTTTTAGCGTCAACGGTTTCGCGCTTTTTCTTATCCTCATCAGCGTGGAGTTCGGCTTCTTTCTGGGCTTTTTCGATATCTTCCTTGCTCATGTTGCCAGAGTTTTGGATGGTAATCGATTGTTCTTTGCCAGTGCCTTTATCTTTGGCAGTCACATTGAGGATACCATTGGCGTCGATATTGAAGGTTACTTCAATCTGCGGCACACCGCGCGGTGCTGGCGCGATACCGTCAAGCACGAAGCGGCCCAAACTCTTGTTGTCATTGGCAAATTCGCGCTCGCCCTGCAAGACATGGATTTCCACTTGCGGCTGATTGTCAGCGGCGGTCGAGAATACTTCCGACTTACTGGTTGGTACGGTGGTATTGCGCTCGATCAGCTTGGTCGACACGCCGCCCATCGTCTCGATACCGAGACTGAGCGGCGTCACGTCCAGCAGCAGTACATCCTTGACATCGCCAGCCAGCACACCGCCCTGAATCGCCGCACCAACCGCCACCACTTCGTCTGGGTTAACGCCTTGCATTGGGTCTTTGCCAAACAACTTCTTCACCCGCTCAACCACCGCTGGCATACGGGTCATACCGCCGACCATCACCACGTTTTGGATGTCTGATTTAGAGAGTTTGGCGTCTTTGAGCGCTTTTTCAACTGGGCCGTCGAGGCGATCCAACAGATCTTTCACCAAATCTTCCAACTTGGCCCGCGTCAGGCTCAGCTCAAAGTGCTTTGGCCCATCAGCGTCAGCGGTGATAAACGGAATATTAACTTCATATTCAGTGACAGTCGACAGCTCTTTCTTGGCCTTTTCGGCTTCGTCCTTTAGACGCTGCATGGCTGCATTGTCTTTACGTAGGTCGATGCCTTCTTTAGACTTAAAGTCATCCAGGAAGTAATTAACGATGACATTGTCAAAGTCTTCACCACCCAGGTGGGTGTCACCATTCGTGGCTTTCACTTCAAACACACCGTCGCCGAGCTCCAGGATGGAAACGTCAAAGGTACCACCACCAAGGTCAAACACCACGATGGTTTCGTCATTTTTACCCTTCTCCAGGCCGTACGCCAGAGCAGCGGCCGTCGGCTCATTGATGATGCGCTTAACTTCCAGGCCAGCAATTTTACCGGCGTCTTTGGTGGCTTGACGCTGCGAATCGTCAAAGTAGGCTGGCACGGTGATGACGGCTTCGGTGACTTTTTCGCCCAGGAAGGCTTCGGCATCGGCCTTAATTTTGCCGAGGATCATGGCTGAAACTTCTTCTGGCGTGTATTCCTTGCCACCCATTTCCACGGCCACACCCGCACCTTTCTTGACGATCTTAAACGGCATGAGGCCACGGTCTTTTTGGACTTCTTTGTCATCAAACTTACGACCAATCAAGCGCTTGACACCATAAATTGTATCCTTTGGATTAGTCACACGCTGACGCTGCGCCACTTGTCCGACCAAGCGCTCGCCCTTTTTATTAATCGCCACCACTGATGGCGTCGTACGATTACCCTCAGCGTTAGCGATAACTTCTGGCTTGCCCGCCAGCATGTATGCAAAGGCACTGTTGGTTGTACCGAGGTCAATTCCGATAATTTTACCCATATGATTCCCCTTT
>CAUUSE010000010.1:0-20496 GCA_963547725.1 uncultured Candidatus Saccharibacteria bacterium
TGCCGGGGACGTATCGGTTCTTAAACCGAGTGTGGAATGTGGTGCAGGAGTTTGTGGTTGCGGATACATCACCATCCACTAACCCTTCCTTGAGCGACCCATCGTCATCGACTGATTCTTCTGAATTATTGCGCCTCACTCACCTCACTATCAAGAAAGTCACTCGCGACATTGAGGATGAAAAGTTCAACACGGCAGTGGCGGCGATGATGGAGATGGTGAACGGCCTATACAAGCTCAAAGAAACACACGGCATGCAAGCAACAGAAACGTGGCAGTTTGCCTTGGAGAGTTTGCTGCAAATTTTAGCACCATTTGCACCGCACATCACCGAAGAATTGTGGCAAGAATTGGGCCATAGTGACACTATTCATGTCGATCACTGGCCGAAATGGGATGAAAAATATCTGGTGAGCGATGTGATGACCATCATCGTTCAGGTCAATGGTAAGCTTCGATCACGGCTGGAGCTGCCGGCTGACGCTGATAAAGAGACGATTGAGCAACGAGCGCTGGATGACGAGAAGGTTCGCGCCTATCTCGACGCCCGGACACCGAAAAAGGTGATTTATGTGCCGGGGAAGTTGGTGAATATTGTTGTCTAGGTTAGTTGCCGAGGGGCTTAGTCGTCACCGAGCCATCCCGGTGTACCTCGACTCGTACGCGTGTTCCCTGTGGAAGACCAGCGAGCTTTTTGGATTCCGTAGCACAACCCACTATATCAATTTGGGTAGTAGTATTGGCATCCCTTACAACGGAATGTGCTGCTGCACATACATCTGAATCATTTGTGGCATTAGCTTCCGTGGGGTCATAATGCATCATATAAGAGCCAACTAGAGGTGATTCCGCCGGTTCTTTATCGGCGTTGGCGATACCGTTAATGCCGATGCCGAGACCCGCCCCCATTACCGCTAGCATCGCTCCTGATCCGATGGCCAGTTTCAGCTCACCTAGTCGACTTAGTGTTTCCCCAGATTGAGGGGGTAAGTTTTTCTTATCCATAATTAGTAGGGTGTATCCTTTCTATTGTAAGTGATGTTTACGATATTACCATAAATATTATATAAAGTCAATAATACCCCCTGACAGCGTATCGCCATCGCCCTGCATCATCTCTGCATCCCCTTGAGAAATCTATCAAAAACCGGTATAATGAAGCCCAAGTGTTACGATAAACTGAAATAAAGGAGATTTTTCTATGGCACAACCAAAAAAGCAGAGCAGCCCGCGCAAGACTGGTCTGCGTCGCAGCCACTTGGTACTGAAATTAGCACGCCGCGTCAACGGGACGTCACCAGTGAAAGTCAAGACGACCAAACGCGAGACTGGTAATAAGAGTACAAAATAAACTAACACGAACAGGAACGTTTTTGTCATGGCTTCAAACCGTCATTTGGGACGAATCGTCGCGTTGCAGACCTTATACGAGATTGAGTTTCGCCAGGAAGTTGGCGACAGCGGGGTTAATGTCGCCGATATCTTGACGCGCAATCTTGAGAAATACAAATCGTCAGTCGATGATGTTGAGTTTGTGCGGGGTCTGATCAATGGCGTCACCACGCATAAAGCAGCGCTTGATGATAAACTTCGTCCGCTGGCGCCAGAATGGCCGATTGAGCAGATATCGCGAATTGATCGGACGGTACTACGGCTCGGGCTGTATGAATTATTGTTTTCTCGGGCAGCAGTGCCACCAAAAGTGGCTATCAACGAGGCAGTGGAACTGGCAAAAACGTTTGGTTCGGATAACTCAGGGAAATTTGTGAACGGTGTGCTTGGCACAGCGTATCGCTCCCTTCAAGAGGATGCCGATGAAGACAAGCAGCTTTGATCATATTAAGAAATATTTTGGCGGTCGCAAAAAACCGTCGATCCAAGAAATAGTTCGCGAGCCAACCGCCGGTGGTGTGGTGTTTCGACGCAATAAAAAAGGTGATGTTGAGTTTCTACTCTACCAAGACGCGCGGGATCGCTGGACAATTCCCAAGGGCCACGTTGAGCCGGGCGAGACGGCACAGGCTGCCGCCAAGCGTGAGGTTGGTGAAGAGGCTGGCCTCAAGAATATCGAGGTATGTGGCTGGCTGGGCAAGATTAATTTTCGCTATCGCCGGCTTGATAAGTTAGTGCTGATTTCGCAGCAAGTGTACCTGATGAAGGCGCTTGATCCGGACGAAAAACTGCAAAAAGAAGACTGGATGAATGGCCTGGCGTGGTTTACCTTTCATGAGGCGCTGGATGAGATCGAGTATGAGGATATTGGCAAGCTGATTCTGCTCGCTATGAAACGAATCAGGCAGGAGAATCTATAGATGAGCGGGATGAATACGGCGCCGTATCAGGAGTTTGCGCGTGAGAAGTTGGGGTTTGAGTTTAATAATTTGGATCTGTTGATTACGGCTTTGACGCATCGTAGCTACGTTAATGAACACAGAAAATCAGTCCACGAGCATAACGAGCGGTTGGAATTCCTCGGTGATGCGGTATTGGAGCTCGCGGTAACGGAATATTTGTTTACGCACTTTTCTGAGCCGGAAGGAGTTTTGACGGCGTGGCGGGCGGCGTTGGTGCGCACGGAAAGTATCGGCGATGCAGGCGATACCTTGGGTTACGGGCCGCTGATTCGTATGTCGAAGGGTGAGAAAAATGGCTCGGATCGGGCGCACTTGCAGATTTTAGCCAATGCCTTTGAGGCGGTGATCGGCGCGATTTATTTGGAGCGTGGCTTTGACGATGCGCGCGATTTTATTCATAAGCATATTATCGTTAAGCTAGATGGAATTTTGGAATCAGGCAGTTGGCGCGATCCGAAGTCGTATTTACAGGAAATTTCTCAGCGTGTTGATGGTCAGACGCCGGTGTATAAAGTTTTGAGTGAGGAAGGTCCAGATCATGATAAGATTTTCACGCTTGGGGTGTTCGTCGGTGAAACGATGATGGGTCGCGGTACTGGCCCTTCCAAGCAAGTGGCTCAGCAGCAAGCTGCCCGTCAAGCAATCGCTCGATATCGGGCAGCTAATTCTGAATAGTGATTATATCTTTTCTCAGCGCCTAACCGGTGTTATAATCAAAAGGATGAGTAACACAATTTTTAAACGTACCAAGATCCTAGCGACTGTCGGTCCGGCAACGATGAGTCAGGATAAAATTAGTCAACTTATGCAGGCCGGTGTCAATGGCTTTCGTCTGAATTTCAGCCACGGTAGTTATGATGAGCGGCGTGAGCAAATCGACTGGATTCGCACGGCCAGTCATGAGCAGGGTAAACCAGTTGCCATTCTCCAAGACCTTCAAGGTCCAAAAATCCGCCTCGGCGTTCTCAAAGACAACATGCTGACGGTGCGGGCTGGTGATATGCTGACGCTTGATTCGTCGATTGCGGAACACGATGGAAGTTTCAATCTACCCGTCCAGTATAATCTCGCCGAGAAAATGAAAGTTGGCGAGCCGCTGTATATGTTTGATGGCAAGATCAAGTCGATCGTTCGTGAAATTGCTGGTCCAACAGCCATCAAGGTGGAGGTGCAGAATGACGGATTTTTGATGAGCCGCAAGGGTCTGAATCTGCCAGATACCGATTTTGGTGGTGATATCTTGACGCCAAAAGATATCGCCGATATCGAGTGGGCGGCTGGTCAAGATTTTGATTATGTGGCGCTTAGTTTTGTGCAGACAGAGGACGACATTATTGATCTACGCTCGCGGCTGACAGCGCTGGGATCGGATGCGTATATCATTGCTAAGATCGAAACGAAATCAGCAATTGCCGATGAGCATCTGGAGGAGATTGTCAAGGCAAGTGACGGTATCATGGTGGCGCGCGGCGACCTAGCGGTTGAGGCTGGGGCAGAGATCGTGCCAGTTATTCAGCGGCGTATTATCGCTCTTTGTCGTAAATATTCTAAGCTCAGCATCGTCGCCACGCAGATGATGGGCAGCATGGTTGACAATCCTGAGCCATCTCGCGCTGAAGTGAGCGACGTTGCCAATGCGGTCATCCAGGGTGCCGACACGGTGATGTTGTCGGATGAAACGGCCAACGGTAAATATCCGATCGAGACAGTGCAGGCAATGCGCCGGACGATTATGTACACTCAGGAGCACAGTGATGTCATGGCGGTTGAGTCGAGTGAGAAGCGCCGCAAGCATGACGCGCTGCTCAGTTACACGGCGGCGCGGTTGGCTACTGAACTTAAGGCGGGAGCAATCATTGCTGAGACTAGCACCGGTGTAACCGCGGTGAATGTCGGTGCCTTTCGACCGAATATGCCGATTATTAGCGTTACTGATAGCCAAAAAACGGCCCAGAAATTAGCGTTAAGTTACGCCACGCGCTCGTACGTTCGCCCAAGTGGTCTCGGTTCGGCGAATAAGTTAGCGGAGGAATTAAAGGCCGAAGGTTACTTTGGCGAGGATCCAGTGACGTTGGTATTGGTCAGCGGCCATCAACCAGGCCGGCCGGGTAAGACTGACAATATCCAGATCCGGACAATGGAGTAGGACGAGAAAAGGGTGGGCAGATTTTTCAAGCAAACAATTCATGACGTTAATCTCCGCGGGCTGACCGTCCTGGTGCGGGTTGATTATAATGTGCCCTTGACTGCGACTGGTGGGATTGCCAGCGACTTACGAATTCGCGCTAGTTTGCCGACTCTGCGCTATCTATTAGAGCAACGCTGCAAGATTGTTTTGATGAGTCACCTCGGGCGGCCAAAGGGGGCCGATCCGACGTATAGCCTGCGTCCAGTGGCGCGCCGACTGGCTGAGCTGCTCGGGCGGCCAGTGCAGTTTATTGATGGCTGTGTCGGTGATAAACTTCGTCAAGCAGCGCGGCATATGGCAGCCGGCGACATACTGATGCTAGAAAATTTGCGGTTTTATGACGAGGAGTCGCGTGATGATGCGGTGTTTGCCAAGGCAATTGCTCGGGCGGTGCGGCCGGATTATTTTGTGCAGGATGGTTTTGCGGTGGTACATCGAGCTCACGCCAGTACCCATGCGATTACGCTATACGTGCCGGGGCTAGCCGGTGACCTGTTGGTGCACGAATATACCGCGCTAACCGCAGCGATGTCACGTCCAGCGCGACCAGTAGTGGCGATTATTGGTGGTGTGAAAATTGCTGATAAGATTGCGCTGATTGAGCGGCTGATTGATAAAGCTGACACAATTTTGATTGGTGGGGCGATGGCCAATACCTTCCTCGCCTACCGCAGCCACAGGATGGGTCACAGCACAGTTGAGCCGGATCAAGAGCAAGTGCTCGCGGCCATCTACCACCGTGCTGCCGGGAAGGTTGGTGATGAACAGGTCGATCAGTTCTTGCGGCTACCTAGCGACGTAGCGGTGGCGTTGTCACCAGAAGCATCGGGTGATCGTCATGAAGTGTCGGTTGATGGGATCGGTGAGCATGAGATGGCGCTAGATATTGGTGCTCAGACGATGGCACAATTTGCCTCAGTGATTGCCTCGGCCAAAACAGTCATTTGGAATGGGCCGCTGGGGTACTCGACTAACCCGTTGTTTGCTCGAGGGTCGGCTCGGATCGCTGAAGCCATCGTACAAAACCACGGCGTCACCTCAATCATTGGCGGCGGCGATACGGCAGAGTTTGTCCTTAGGTGGGATGGGCATGACGGCAAGCAATTTTCGCATATTTCTACCGGTGGCGGGGCTAGCCTCGAGCTGATGAGCGGCAAAAAATTACCAGGTGTGGAAAGTTTACTAGACGCACACGGACTAAAATGATACACTAAACATAAGCATTATGACGCGAAAAACACTCATTATCGGCAACTGGAAGATGAACCTCACCACGCATGAGGCCAGTTTGTATTTACATAAGCTGATGGAGCAGCTGCCAGTACGCCGTGATGTCGAGGTGGTGGTGGCGCCAACGATGTTGACACTGCAAAGTTTGAGCTTGCAAATCAAGCGTCGGATCGTCAAGCTCGCCGCCCAAAATTGCTACTGGCGGGATCATGGTCCGTACACCGGCGAAGTGCCAGCATCGCATTTGCATGGCATGGTTGATTATGTCATGATTGGTCACTCCGAGCGGCGACATATATTTATGGAGAGCGACAAGGATATTCGTTTCAAGGTACAGGCAGCACTGCGTAATCGACTGCAACCAATCCTCTGTATTGGTGAAACGGCACATGAGCGGACACTAGGCGAAACGCGCGAGGTGCTCCAGGATCAGATTGTAAACGGCCTGGCGAATATCACAGCCGAGGAGATAGACCATGTGGTGATTGCCTACGAGCCAGTCTGGGCGATCGGCAGTGGTGAGTATGCGCAGCCAGGTGATCTTATAAAGGCGCTCAAGATAATCCGCCAGCAAATCACCCATTTGTTCGGCAAGGCAGCAGCCGAGGCGGTACGCGTGGTGTATGGCGGCAGTGTCTCGGTTGATAATGCTAGTGATTATCTCGCAGTGGCGGGACTTGATGGACTGCTGATCGGTGGAGCGAGTCTGGACGCATATCAATTTACGGAGATAGTAAAGAAGGCGCATAAAGAATAGGGGGGCTTATGTCAGACATTGATTTTGACGAACTTGATCGGGCGGTGACGTCACTGATGCAGAAACGGGCAGAGAAAGAAGCGGCTCAGCAGGCGGCCGGTGTTGATACGGACGTGGCGACGTCGACGGCACCCGCGGCTAGTACTGCTGAAAATACGGTGAAGGCGTCGTCGCCTGAATCTGTTCAATCTAGCACCCCCGCTTCTCAGCCTGAACCAGCGACACCTCCGGTCGCGCCGCTAAGCCCTCAACCCAAGCCAGTTGCGCCGCAACCTGCGGTGTCATTATCAACGCCACCGAGCGCGCCAGTGGCTACCGCACCGCAGCCGATTGAGAAGTCTGAACCAACATCAACGCCGCCGTCGCCACTTACGTCACCGTCTTCGTCGGTAGCACCAGCAGCCCCTGCTCCGTCAGCCCCACCGTCGCCTGCCACCACGCCATCAACGCCGATTCCGCCATTGACCATCAAGCCGCTAACGCCTCCGTTGCCGACCACTGCACCGACAGCGACGCCAGCACCGCTGTCGACGCCCGTGTCTGCGCCTGCATCTCCAACTTCAGCCATGGCAACCGTACCCGCATCCGAGTCAACAAGTACCGATACGAGCAAGCCACCAGCCCCGGCCAAGACAACACAATCATCAGCCTCATCAAACACTCCAAGTGCGCCGCCAGCGGCTGCAGCAACACCGGCGCCGACTGCTGTCCCGATTTCTGTTACAAAGCCAGCGCCAAAGCCTGTCTCGAAGCTGACGCTCGAGCCGATACCGTCGTTCAAGACAACCTCGTCGCCTGTCCCGCCGTCGCCTACTTCGATACCAGAACCGCCGACCCGGTCAACAACCCCGGAGTCTAGTGATGACGAGCCACACAGTGAGTCACAGGGCGAGCCGCCGACCTCACTACAAGAATCATCCACCAGGGAGACGGCTTCACCGTCGACGGAAGCCAATGGATTTCCGCACGCCGCCTCAGAGACTAAACCAGCCGTGGTATTTCCAGATATCAAAACACCAGCTAAAAAGGCGGATGACCAGGCTGCCTCAGACGCACCGCAGGATAAAGTGACCGATACGTCAGCAGCGAAACCAACTGATGATTCTTCAGATACAAAACATGATGACGAGCCGGCCGTTGCTCCATCACCAGCTATTTCGCGTCGACCGTCTGGTCGCTTTATGGACGTTGTGCATCCGTCGTCTGTCATGCGTGGACACGGTATTCATCAGCCGCGCACTGGCGTGACGCTGCAGCCGACTGGCTCGTATCTCTCCGGTCGGACTGGTAATGACGGCCAGCGGGGCGTTAACATGACTGAACATGCTGAGGACGCGTCAAGTGACATGATGGCGGATGATAACACTGCTCGCTCATCGGCAGCTGATCGCGAGATTAAGCGTCGACCACCACGCCTCGTTCTGCAGCCCGATCCATCGCATGTGGCCGAAGGTCTGACGTCAGACAATGTGTCGCTCAATACCAAGGACGTACCTGATTATGAATCGATGGCCAGTGAGGCTGAGGCCAGTACTGACAGTGCCTTTATCGAGGAGGGCTTACTGGCAGAGGACGCTCCGGCTAAGGCAGCTGATAGTGAAGGGCTAACCATGGATGAGCTGATGGCTGATGATGATCATCTGGTGACGGATGCGGAAGCCGGAGACGAAGTAGCAGAACACTATGATGAGGTGGCTGATACTGACATCACCGCTGATCGTACGAGCCTCGAAGCAACTATTGATGAAATTGAGGCCGGCGAGGTCGGGGAGCAGCTCGACGCAGATGCTTCCTCGGTAGACGTTTCGTCCAAGCAGTCCGTCGCTGATACATCAGAACTAGACAGTGAACTCATGGCGATCGAGTCGATGGACGAGAGTGACGCTGAGATAGCTGATGATGAGACGCCACGTCGACCGCACACTCCGGGCGATATTCCTCAGCAATACACCGCTGGTGACGAGATTGCACCAGATCCAGAGCCGATGTTTGATGCGGCAGCCAGCCAGCCGGCCAGCGGGGAGGCACTCCAGCCTGATAAGAAAAAATCCGGCATCGGGACGATTTTATTGATCATTCTTTTTGCCCTTATCGGTGTTGGCGGCGGTGCAGCAGCGTACTTTTTCCTGCTATACTATAAGTAATGGATATCCTATCTGAGCTTAATTCCGAACAGCGGCGAGCCGTCCAGCATGATGGCGGGCCGCTGCTTATTCTAGCGGGAGCGGGGAGTGGTAAGACAAAAACCTTAACGCATCGCATCGCCTATCTGATTAGCCAGCGAGGGATTTTTCCCAGCCGCATCTTAGCGGTGACCTTCACCAACAAGGCTGCTCGAGAGATGCGTCAGCGCTTGGCTGATATGCTGGGCGAAGACGCCTCGGATCGACGCTTCATGCCGTGGATGGGGACATTTCATAGTATGTGTGTGCGGCTACTGAGGATAGACGGGATGTCAATTGGCCTCGGTCGTAATTTTATTATTTATGACGAAGATGATCGGCTGGGCCTCATTAAGCAGTTGATGAAATCGCGCGGGCTGACTGATCGCGACATCAAGCCGCGCCGCATCGCTGCGGCTATTTCTGCGGCAAAAAATGACATGCTTTCCCCCGATGAGTATATGATGCAGGCGGTTGGCCCCGTCAAACAGCAAATGGCCGAATTATTTGCTGCGTACGAGGCCGCTATGCACCGGGCTGGGGCGCTCGATTTTGATGATTTATTGCTTAAGGCGGTGGAGCTACTGCGCTCCTCGCCTGACATCCGCCACAAATGGCAGCAGCAATTTCGCCACATTCTCGTCGACGAGTATCAAGATACCAATGCGGTGCAGTATGCGCTGATCAAGCTGCTAGTTGGTCCAGAGCACAACCTCTGTGTGGTCGGTGATGATGCGCAGTCAATTTATAGTTTTCGTGGCGCAGATTATACCAATATTCTTAACTTTGAGCGTGACTTTCCGGGCGCAGCGGTGATTAAACTAGAGCAAAATTACCGTTCAACGGGCGCGATTTTAACGGTGGCAAATAACTTAATCCAACATAACACCCAGCGCACCGACAAGAGCTTGTGGACAGAAGCAGTTGGCGGGATGACACCGCAATTATGGCGACTGTACAGCGAGGCCGAGGAGGCACAGGCAGTGGCTGACGAAATTCATCGCCAGGCCAGGATGGGCCGAGCCTATAGCGACATAGCGGTACTGTACCGCACCAACGCCCAGAGCTACGCCATAGAGCGCGCACTGCGTCAACGGCACATCCCCTACAAGATTGTGGGTGGTCTGCGGTTTCTGGATCGAGCAGTCGTCAAGGATGTGCTGGCTTATCTCAGGTTGCTATATCAACCCAGTGACCGCGTTAGCTTCGCGCGGATCGTTAACCTGCCAAAGCGTGGCATCGGCGCGGTGAGTGTGGCGAAATTTCTCGACTGGAATGATCAGTCGGGCCGGAATATTATTGAGGGGCTGGTGGCGGTTGATGAGGCCTCGGGGTTGAGCGCTCGTGCCAAGCAGTCGCTGCGGGCGTTTGGTCAATTGCTGCAAAAATTACAACAGTTACTTGACAGGGCGCCGGCCGAGGCGATTGAACAAATTATTGAGCAGACCGGCTACGGCGAAGCGGTGAATGACGGCAGTGTGCAGGCCGAAGAGCGGCTGGAGAACCTCGGTGTTTTGGTGGCCGAGGCGCGCGCCTATGCTGATGTATCGACATTCCTCGAAGACATGGCGCTGATGTCATCAAGTGATAGCCAAGCAGACCAGCAGGTCACCTTGATGACGCTACACGCTGCGAAGGGTCTGGAGTTTCCGGTGGTGTTTATGACTGGCTTGGAGGAAGGAATCTTGCCGCACGCACGGGTATTTGACAGCGGTAAAGCGGATGACGTTGAGGAGGAGCGCCGCCTCTGTTACGTGGGGATTACGCGGGCCCGAGAGGCGCTGTTTGTGACTTGTGCTAGTTCACGGACGCAGTTCGGTCAGATCGGCTATAATCTGCCGTCGCGATTTCTCGATGAGATGGGGCTGATGAGCGGCGGTCTGGATGCACCTGCCGCGCCGCCAGCTGGTGATGTGTTTTATACTGATGACATAGGTCTCGAGGTTGGTGAGCGGGTGCGAAGCCCACAATTTGGTGCGGGTGAGGTGGTGGATGTTGACGGGATGGCGGTGACGGTGCAATTTGCTGATGGTAATACGAAAAAGCTTAATGTAGAATTCGCCAGATTAGAGAAAATTTGATATAATGCATAACAGTTTTGTGGTACTACCCACGAGCGAGATTATGGAAAAGAGTTTATCTATTCGCTACCACTCAAAGAAGATTTTTCTATTGATCGGTTTGCTGGTGCTTGGAGTGACATTGATCCAGCTGGCGGATGCTGCACTGGCGCAGGGTACCGAGCGTCCATCACGGAGCGACGGCCAGCGTCTGATGAGTGTCTATGATAAGGGAGTCGAGAAAACAATTATCACTCGGGCAAAAACGGTGCGCGAGGCACTGAAGGCGGCGCGGATTGAGGTTGACGAGCGGCGAGATGTAGTAGAGCCGGCACTTAATGAAGAGCTGGTCGCTAGTTCATATAACGTTAATATTTTTCGGGCTCGGCCGGTAACGGTAGTCGATGGCCAGGCGCGTATTCGGCTAACTACGGCGGAGCAAACCCCGGCGGCGATTGCCAAAGCGGCGGGGATCAAACTCTATAGCGAGGACATCGTCGATATTCATGCCGCCGAAAACGTGGTTGCTAGCGGCACGAATGCAGTCTTGACCATCAAGCGGGCCACGCCACTGCAGCTCAATCTCTACGGGTCACTGGCTGAAGTACGCACCCACGCGAAAACCGTCGGCGCGCTACTCAAGGAAAAGCGTGTCCAGCTGGCCAGCAACGACACCGTATCACTGCCGCTCGAGGCGCCGATTACCAGTGGTATGCGGCTGGATGTTTGGCGTAACGGTAAGCAGACAATTACCACTGATGAAGATGTCGCTTTTCCGGTCGAGACAGTGCGGGATGCCAATCGCGAGACGGGTCACAAGGAGGTGAAAGAGGCCGGCGAAAAGGGCCGGCGAACCGTGACCTATGAGATTGAGGTGCAAAATGGCAAGGAGGTGAGCCGTCGGGAGATTGCTAGCCAAGTAATAAAACAGCCTAAAAAACAAGTTGAAATCATCGGCACAAAGAATGCCGCCATGCCGTATACTGGTGGTGGTAATAAAGATCAATGGTTATCTTCGTCAAATATCCCGCGTGACCAATGGGGTTATGCCGAGTGGCTGGTGCAGAAAGAGAGCGGTTGGAATCCCAATGCTCGCAACCAGAGCGGTGCCTGCGGTCTCGCACAAGCGTTGCCATGTAGTAAAGTACCAGGAAATCCGCTCAACCCAGTCGATTCGCTAAATTGGATGCATGGTTACGTCATGGGGCGATATGGTTCATGGGAAAAAGCGGTGGCGCACAGCAAGGCCAGAGGGTGGTACTAGTAATTATTAGATAAATATGTTATAATACGTCCGTTAATTAGGTACTAGAGCAGAATGATGAAATGGTGGAAATGGCACATAGAGAAAGGCTGGCGGCCGGTTGTTCTGCTGGGCTGCTTCATGGCTTTCGTGGCCGGTGCGGTTGGCTTGCTGGTATCGCAGTCTGTCCAGGCACAAGATAACCATGCCCAGTCGTCAGCGGAGCGGCTGGTAACGATTCGTGACCGTGGCCACGAACAGACGATCATGACCAGAGCGCGTACGGTACGCCAAGCATTGCAGCTGGCGCGGGTAACGGTTGATGAGCGGCGTGACGTTGTTAAGCCAGACATTGATATGGAGCTGACAGGAACAACATTTACGGTGACAATTTTTCGGGCTCGGCCGGTAATGGTCATTGATGGTTCGCGGCGCTCACATATTACCACAGCGGAGCAGACGCCGCAGCGAATCGCCAAAGCGGCGGGAATCACGCTATATGTCGAGGATAGGGTTGAATTTATGACGAGCGATAATATGTTGCTGGATGGGACAAACGTGCTGATGAACATTACCCGCGCGCCGCTGCGAACAGTGACCGAGGAGGTTGACATTAACTTTCCTGTGGAGCAGATCAAGGATGCGAATCAACCGATTGGTTTCAAGGAAATTAAGCAGCTGGGCGAAAAGGGTATTCGTACCGTGACCTACCAGGCCCAGGCAGAGCGCGGTGTTGAGATCAGTCGTAAGGAAATAAGTAGCCGTATCAGCAAACAGCCCAAAAAGCAAATCGAAGTGATCGGCACCAAGCCCAAAAATCCACTGACGAAGTCAAAGGGTGCGCATATCTTTACTGATTCACGCGGCGTGGCGCACCGCGAAACTTACTATGACCTGCCGATGAATGTTGTCATTAATGCGTGCGGCGGCGGTGGCTACACAGTACGGGCAGATGGCGCCAAGGTGGACAAGGACGGCTATATTTTAGTGGCGGCAAATTACGGCAATTATCCGCGCTGCTCGGTGGTAGAAACCAGCATGGGTCCTGGTAAAGTGTACGATACTGGCGGGTTTGCGACGCGGCATCCGCATGGATTTGACCTGGCGACCGATTGGACGAACGGAGATGGTCGCTAGATGGCGTCAGCGCATGGACCGAAAAAAGAGTTAGGCCAGCATTGGCTGCGCGACCCAGAGATTTTGGCGGAGATCGCCGAGGCGGCGGAACTTGGTGGGGATGATGTGGTGTTGGAAATTGGGCCGGGACTTGGCACGTTGACTAGTCGATTGTTAGCGCGAGCCGGGCGCGTGGTGGCGGTGGAGTTTGACGCGGATTTGGCACGCAAGTTGCCGGGGCAATTTCCTGGTAAAAACCTGGAAGTGATCAATGAAGATATTTTGCAATTTGATTTGAACCAACTACCAGCTGGTTATAAAGCGGTCGCTAATGTGCCCTACTATATCACTAGTAAAATTGTCGAGAAGTTGATGACGGCGGAAAATAAACCAAGTTTGGCGGTACTGTTGGTACAGAAAGAAGTCGCCCAGCGCATCGCGGCGGAGCCTGGTGAGATGAGTATTTTGGCAGTGAGTGCCCAGATTTTTGCCGAGGCAGAACTCGACATTGAAGTGCCGCGGCAATTTTTCACGCCGCCGCCAAAAGTTGATTCACAGGTGGTGATATTGAGAACCCGCACCGAACCACTAGTCGATTCTGAAGACCAAAAAGATTTTTTCCGCATCGTCAAAGCCGGTTTTTCGGCCAAGCGTAAGAAGCTACGTTCCAGTCTGAGCGGTGGACTGGGTGTTAGTAAAGACACCGCCGAACAGTTGCTGAAAACGGCTAGTATTTCACCTGGTGTCCGTGCCGAAGATTTGGCGATTGACGATTGGCGGCGGCTACTGAGTGAGTGGCGGACGCAATGATTACAGCAGATCAGCCGACGTGTTTTCCCTCTAATCTGCTCATTGCGGTTTCATCGAAAGACGACGGCACCATGCTCAACCGTATTCGCGGTCGCCACGTAGCTGAGGTGCTGGAAAATCGGCGGCGGTTTTGCGATCAGATTGGTGTTACCTATGACGACGTTGTTTATCAAGTGGTTTCATATGACCAAGGACAAACGTTTGATACCATCGCCGACGTTACTGAAACCGACACGACACGACATAACAGCGAAGGTATTTTTACTGACGCGCTATATACCGAAGCGGTTGACGTGGGCTTGTTTTTGCCAGTGGCGGACTGTATCGCTACGGTCATTTATGACCCAAAACGTCGGGCGCTGATGTTGGCGCATCTGGGTCGACATTCAACGGTCGCACAGTTGATGACAAGGGCAGTCCAGTATTTTGCCGAGCGTGGTAGTCAGGCAAAAGATTTGCAAATTTGGATGTCGCCAAGTATCACCCAGAAAAATTACCGTATGGATTATTTTAATCATACAAATGATACGAATTGGCAAAATTTCTGCCGCCAAACGGCTGACGGAATTTATCTGGACATGCAAGGATTCAATCGTTCGTTGGCCGTCCAGGCAGGCGTTCCGGCTAATAATATTGTCATTTCGCCAATTGATACAGCGGACAATCCAAATTATTTTTCGCACTCATCGGGTGATACGGCGGGGCGAATTGCAGTAGTAGCAATGATGCGCGGGTGAGCCCTCGGCGAACGCATATCGGTGAAAATTGTTCCAGATAATGATACAATGAGTATCATGACTAAACAACACGCCTACATTACTACTGCTATTCCTTATGTCAACGGTTTGCCGCACATTGGGCACGCCATGGACTATATGTTGGCAGATGTCTGGACGCGGTATCAGCGGCAAAACGGTCGCGAGGTGCGTTTTCAGACGGGTGTGGATGAGCATGGCAATAAGATTGCTGCCAAGGCTGCCAGCCAAAACCAGACGCCGCAAGCTTACGTCGATCAAATGCACGGCAATTTCCAGAACATGATCGCTGAGTTGAATATTTCGGCGACCGATTTTATCCGCACGACTGACCCGCATCACGTTAGCGCGGTGCAGTATATTTGGCAGAAGCTTGCTGCGGCTGGTTATATCTACAAAGGTACGTACGAGGGTTGGTATTGCCAAGGTTGTGAGGCGTTCGTCACTGACAAGGAGGCGGCTGAAAATAATGGCATTTGTCCTGATCACCAGGCGCCATATCAACGGCTGCGTGAGGAAAATTATTATTTCAAAACCAGTGCCTTTTCAGATCATATTCGCCAGGCGATTGAATCAAACAAGATGAAAATTGTGCCTGAATTTCGTAAAAAAGAGTTTTTGGAATTGATGAAAGATGGACTGAAAGATGTGTCGGTTTCGCGTCCGCGTAAGAACCTGAGCTGGGGTGTGCCAGTACCAGGCGATGACACGCAGGTGATGTATGTCTGGCTGGATGCGCTAAGCAATTACATCACGGTCATCGGCTATCCTGATCGAGCTGAGGAATGGCAGGCGTTTTGGCCGGCAGATGTACAGGTGATCGGCAAGGATATCCTTCGTTTTCATGCCGGGATTTGGCCGGCGATGTTAATGGCGCTGGACTTGCCACTGCCAAAGGTGCTGTTGGTACACGGATTTATCAACGTTGGCGGCACTAAAATGAGCAAGAGTCTCGGTAATGGCATTGGTCCAGCTGACATCATCCCGCACTACGGCGTTGAGGCCTTTCGCTATTATTTCCTGCGTCATGTGCCGACGCAAGATGACGGTGACTTTACCTGGGAGAAATTTGAAGCGGCCTACAACGGCGAGCTGGGCAATGACCTGGGTAATTTGGTGCAGCGGGTGGCAAAGATGGTGCAGAGTTATCAAGCCGGCGTTATTGGCGATGCGCCGCAGTCTGAACACGATATGGGGCCGTACCGTGCTGATATGGAATCTTTGAACTTTAATCTAGCAATTGATGAAATTTGGCAGATTATCCGTTCATTGAATCAATATATTGAGCGCGTGCAACCATGGCAAGTTGCCAAAAAGCGCGCCAAGGATCCAGAGGCGGAAGCACATTTGGGCGAGATTTTGGCGCATGCTTGCGGAACATTACTGCAGGTCTCTGATATGCTTCGTCCATTTATGCCGCAAACCGCTGAGAAAATTCACGACATGTTTGCCAGTGGCGTTGTGCCATCACAGCTGACCCCACTGTTTCCACGCAAATATCTCCACACGCCTGATCCACGTGCACCAAAAGCAGAAAACCAGGGTAAATAATAATGAGTCTGACGGCGGAGAATAGTATGGCGGCAGACTTACGCTTGATTGACTCGCATTGTCATTTGCATGATACCGAGTTTTTCGCGGATAATCGCGAGGAATTATACCAGCAGTCAATTGCAGCGGGCATCGGTATGATTTGTGTTGGCACTGATGAGCGCAGTAGCCAACAGGCAGTGGAATTTGCTGCGAACCACGACCACGTGTGGGCAGCAGTTGGTGTTCATCCGCATGACAGCAAGGATGGTTGGGGCGACGTTGAGCGGCTACTGAAAGCCAGAGCGGAGGATTCACCAATTGTGGCGATTGGTGAGATTGGCCTTGATTATTATTACCATCACAGCCCGCGCGAGGTGCAAATTCAGGCACTAGAGACGCAGCTGCAGCTGGCGGTGGATTATAGTCTGCCGGTTAGTTTTCATGTGCGTGATGGTGCACCTGACCAGCCGTCGGTGTGGGGTGATTTTTGGCCGATTTTTGATAATTTTCATGGTCTGCGCGGTGTGCTACACAGTTTTACTGATACACGCGCCAACTTAGAGAAGGGATTTGCTCGCGGACTGTACGTTGGTTTAAATGGCATTAGCACGTTCACTAAAGACCAAGCGCAGCGAGAATTATTTGCTTCCATCCCACTGGAACGATTATTGTTAGAAACTGATGCACCATTCTTGACACCAAAGCCATTTCGTGGTAAGCTGAATAAGCCAGAATATGTGGAGTTGGTGGCAAAGTATTGGGCGGCGGAGCGCAAGCTAGTGCTTCACGACCTCGAAAAAGTAGCGACCGATAACACGATAACACTTTTTGGCTTGTAACAGTGGAGAGATAATGAATCAGCAGCCAAGACCAATCACAGAAATGATGTCGATTCAAAAGGCGCGGGCCGAAGCGCTGGATTTGGCGACGCAAGCACACCCAGAGCGATCGCAGCGAGTAACGCCGCGTCTGTCCGAAGCGGCGGTGCGTGGTAGTGCCGAGGTGATTGATAGTACAGCCGAGTCGGTAATGATATCACTAGCGGAACGGCGCAAGCTAGAAGAATTAGTTGAAGAATGTTTGCGAACTGTTGAAGCAATTGGTGGGCGCATCGAGACATATCGAGCGGATTATAATACAATCGCGGAAAGCACATTCAATGCATCCGACGCTATGCCAAAAAATCATAGAAATAATCATACCTTAGCAGCCTAGAAAGGAGGTGCTTCATGCCAACGATTCTCAAAAAAGCCCTTGGTCTCGTCTTGGCGGATAACACACGCCTTTCGCGCTCATCTAAGCCAGCGAAGCTGGCCCGCACTGCCTCAGCGCCAAAGGTCCCGAAATCGACACGCTCGCTGCTGCGACTTACCCGTAAAGACCGGCCGCTGAAGAAGTTAACTGAGCGCGAGCTGATTCAACTGGAGAGTGAAATTGGTGCAACAATTTTCGGCGAAAAGCCGGCTCATGTCGTGCGGCGGACGTTCTTTAACCTCGATAAAACGACGTGGATTTGGCATGAAGAAGTGATGAGCAAGGACGGTAAGCGACACGAGCTGACGACGCGCTACGAGGTGCAGCCGAAGGGTATCTTGAAAATCCAGCCTAACTATCAGTATAACTATCTCGAAGGCCAGGAGCTGCAAAACTTTGTGCTGGCGGTCAATGAGTATCATGAACGGGTGGCGCGCCAGCTATATAATCGTGATCCGAAAACTGGGCAGTTGGTGTAGCCGCCATCTGGGCCGCTTGGTATAATAGTATGTGTGGAATCCTCTATGATATATCTTGATCACGCTGCTGCCACGCCGATGGATCCGTTGGTGATTGAAGCAATGCAGCCGTATTTTTTTGAGAAGTTTTTTAATCCGTCCAGTCCATATGCACCGGCGGTTACTGTCAAGCGCGACTACCGCGAGGCAAAGTCGCGTATCGCGCGAGTGCTGGGTGTGGGCGCGGATGAATTAGTGATGACGGCTGGCGCCACGGAGTCAATCAATTTGGCGTTTACCGCGGCGGGTGGTGTGAGTTTGATCTCGGCGATTGAGCATAGCTCGGTTATTAATTCTGCGAAAGCGCGTTCGGATGTTCGGCTTATCCCACCGATGAAAAACGGACGCATCGACCCGCAGGCTGTCAAAAAACTGTTAACGCCAGATGTTAGTTTTATGAGCATCGCGCTGGCAAATCATGAACTCGGGTATATTCAGCCCGTTGAAGAAATTGCGGAAGTTGTGAGGCTCGAGCGCGTGCGGCGCCAGGAAAATGGCGAATCAACGCCGCTTATATTTCATACCGACGCCTCGCAGACCGCAGCGCTGATGGATGTGAAAATTAAACGGCTGGGTGTTGATTTGTTGACGCTATCGGCGGCAAAAGTTTACGGGCCGAAACAGGTTGGTTTGCTATGGATACGGCCGGGCGTCAAGCTACAGCCGAACATTGTCGGCGGCGGGCAGGAGGCGGGTCTGCGCAGCGGCACGGAAAATGTGGCTGGCGTGGTCGGTTTTGCGACGGCGCTGGAACTAGCCGCCAAGCGTCGCAGCGGTGAAGTAAAACGGCTGCGAGGACTGCGTGATACGTTAGCAAAAAAACTAATGGCGGCTTTCCCTGACATGATTATTTCCTCTGATCAGAAAAAATCGCTGGTTAATTTTCTCAATATTTCATTTCCTGGTGTTGACGCCGAACGATTGGTGTTTTTATTGGAAGCGCGCGGCGTGCTGGCGGCGACGGGTAGTGCCTGTGCGGCTAATTCGGGGACGCGATCACATGTTTTGGCGGCGATTGGGCTAAGTGATGCGGCGATTGATGGTAGTCTGCGGCTGACGTTGGGGCGGCTGAACGATGAGACTAATGTGTGTCAGGCGGCAGAGTTAATCATTGGGGCGGTGCGGCGCGAGAAGGCGAGGATGCAGTGATTCATCGGTTAATCGGCTTGGTATTAATTGCGATCGCAGTCATTGTCGGCCTGAGCTATTATTTGTCGCCGGATGACTTGAAAGATTGTCCACGCCCGGGCTCGGGGCAATGTCAAAAAGCGGGCGCCATCATTGTCATCAGCGGCGGTGACACGGAAGCGCGCACGGCTGAGGCAGTCAAATTATATCAAGCTGGCTGGGCGCCGACTATTATCTTGTCCGGTGCTGCAGCCGATAAATCCGGCCCGTCTAACGCCGCCGCCATGAGAAAACAAGCCGAAGCGGCGGGTGTGTCAGCTGCGGCCTTGGTGATGGATGAACGTTCAGAAACCACTAAGCAGAATGCCCAAGAAGTGGCAAACATCATAGCACAGCGTGGCATCAAGCGTGTCATTCTGGTCACCAGCGGCTATCACATGCGGCGGGCGCTGGCTGAGTTTTCAGCGCAACTGCCGAATGTTGAGCTGCGGGCACGCCCGACAACGCACGACAAGCATTGGAGTGCATGGTGGTGGCTGACACCGTGGGGTTGGTGGCTGGCGGTTGGCGAATTGCTGCGGATCGGTTTGTTTGCACTGGGAGTGTCGCGCTGATGGCTCGGGTGTTTGTCGGTATGTCGGGCGGCGTTGATTCGTCGGTAGCGGCAGCGCTATTGGTCGAGCAAGGCCACGAGGTGACCGGCGTATATATGAAAAACTGGTCGGAGGATTTGCCGGGGATGCATTGTCCGTGGGCAGAAGATGTGGCTGATGCCAAGCGCGTGGCAGTGGGGCTGGGAATTGATTTTCAGGTGTTCGATTTTCAGAAAGAGTACAAGCAAAATGTCGTTGACTATATGATTCGCGAATACCAGGCGGGTCGGACGCCAAATCCTGATGTGATGTGTAATCAAGAGGTGAAGTTTAAGTTGTTTTTGGAGGCGGCGTTGGCGGCGGGTGCGGAGTATATCGCGACAGGGCATTATGCACGAGCTGAACATGTAGTAGACGGTGCAGCATTGGGTAATTCTGGCGCGGTTGCCTCACGCCATGGTGTTCCCATTGATCCGTCGCTGTCGCCTGCGGAACTCACTGCGTTCAGACAGTCCTCGGCGATTCAGGACGAATCAACGCTTACACCTGGGCTCGTCAAAGCACCATCATTACCCAACGCTGCTCGCTTGCTTCGCGCTCACGATGACAATAAAGACCAAACCTATTTCCTGTACCGTGTGACGTCCGAGGCGCTGGCGAAAACTATGTTCCCGCTCGGCGATTTTACTAAGGCTGAGGTGCGCGAGATGGCCAAAGAACGGGGTTTGTGGACGGCCAGCAAAAAGGAATCGATGGGGATTTGCTTTGTTGGGCAAGTGGGGATTCGCGAGTTTT